>JBCBTQ010000259.1:0-7305 GCA_039818605.1 Cyanobacteria bacterium J06639_14
GGGTGTGAAAACGCTATAGCCTATTATTATCAGGCTTTACACCCCTTTCTCTTTTCTTAAGTCAGTGCCATTGATCTTAGATTGCTTTGATATGCCAGAACAGAAATGACTCATGAAATTTCGGATCCCCAGAAATATGATCTCTTACTCAAAAGTGAGTTCTTTAGCAAACTCTTGGTTAATCAAGATGGTACATCCCTAATTGATGAATTTGAGGTGTGGTTGCTCACCTCTAAAATCAAAACAATTCGTGTCGCCAAAGGAAAAACGATTTTCCATCAAGGCGAGTCTGGAGAATCGGCTTATATTGTTGTCACAGGCAATGTGAATGGAAGCGTAGAGTATCAAGAGGTAGAGGAAACCAAAGGGTTTAGGATGGGAGTGGGTACCCTTTTTGGCGAAATCAGCTTAATGACGGGTTTGCCCAGAACTGCCACAATCTATACCGAACAAGATGTCGAACTTCTAGAACTTTCTCGAGAAACCTTTGCAAATTTGCTGTCGTTGCGATCGCAAATCCCAGAAATGCTATCAGACCTGGTGATTGAACGGCAAAAAAGCGACGCTGAAGCGTTAAGTCGTCTTAAAGCAATTAATCAAACTGAAATCAGCCATACTCAGAAACGTGAAAATATTCTCGATCGATTTCTAAAAATATTAATTGAAAATAATTTCATCCCAAGCCGATTTCCTAATTTTACTTCAAAAAGTAATCACTTACCCATAGAGAATATTGTTTCGCAACTTCAGAAAAGTGAGTTTTGCCAAAGATTACTTGTGGATGAAAATGGAAATTCATTATTGAGTCTAGAGGAGTTGAGCCTCTTAAGCTCAAGGATCAAACTAGTTTCCTTCCAACATGGAGACGTAATTTTCCATCAAGGGGACTCCGGGAAAACCGCCTACATTATCCTCAATGGCATTATCAAAGGGCGCGTAAAATACCAGAAAAGTTACCCGATAAAGGACTTCGAAATGAGGACAGGAGCTTTATTTGGAGAAATCAGCTTAATTACTGGCATACCTCGCACCGCAACTATTTATGTTGAACAAACAGCCGACATCTTAGAACTATCGGAAGAGACATTTGTTTATCTACTCAACTTGCGCCCAGAAGTTCAGGAAGTTTTGGCCGATTTAGCTACTCAACGTCAAGCAACTGATCAGGTAATGCTTAATGAGTTGGAATATTTTGACGATCCAGATATTGCCCAAAAGTTCGAGCGCAGCAAAATAATTGAACATTTACAACGGATGGGGCTAGATATTTTGGGATTATATGCTCGTGTTCCCTATGCCGTTCTCAACCATCTGAGTCAGGCTGCCAGTGATCCAACCACCACAGAAACCTTAGCCAGCCTTTACTTGACGGATAATTTTGCACCAGTTCACCGCGAACGCACAGTCGATAACTTAACGGTCGTGGGGGAATTACCCGCAGAACTTTCCGGCAGGTTCCTGCGTATCGGCCCTAATCCACAATTTCCCCCTGTAGGACGCTATCACTGGTTTGATGGCGATGGCATGATTCATGGTATCGAACTGGACAAGGGGCAAGCTTGTTATCGCAATCGCTGGGTTCGAACTAAGGGCTTCAACATTGAACGAGCGACAGGAAAAACCATTTGGCCAGGCATGCTTAATCTACCTCGATTTGATCTTCCTTATGGCATGGCATTCAAGAATGCGGCCAATACAGCACTGGTTTGGCATGGGGGTAAATTACTCGCATTATGGGAAATAGGAGAACCCTACATCATTGATTTGACAAGTATTGAAACCATTGGACCTCATACATTTGATGGCAAACTCACGTGCCCATTTACAGCACATCCCAAAATTGATCCAGTTACGGGAGAAATGATGTTTTTTGGGTACTCGCTCCTTACGCGGCCTTATCTCCAATATGGCATTGTTTCTGATACTGGTGATTTACTCAAAATCGTGTCAATTGACTTACCGTCTCCTATCCTGACTCACGATTTTGCCATCACTGAACAATACACGATTTTTATGGATATGCCCTTAAAGATGCAAGGATCCAGAATTGTGCAAGGGGAGATTCCAGTAGTGTTTGACTCAGAGCAGTCCAGTCGGTTCGGGATTATGCCACGCTACGGAGATAGTAGTACGATACGCTGGTTTGAGGTGCCTACTTGCATGGTTTATCACACAGTGAATGCTTACGAAGAGGGAGATGAAATTGTCTTGTTTGCCTATCGCTTATCGTCAACCAATTTGTTTATTCCCGAATACGATACTGGCAATCCATTGAATGTTCTGCCAGAAGTATCCTATTTGACCTGTTGGCGGTTCAATTTGGCTACAGGGGGAGTTCAAGAAGACCGAATTGATGATGTCGTAACTGAATTTCCTCGGATCAATCCCAGTCGAGTTGGTCGGAAGATGCGGTATGCTTTTGCGGCCTTAGGGGCAACTTATATGGCCCCCAAACCTTTATTCGATGGCTTAAAAAAGTACGATTTTGATACGGGTAATCACCAAACCTATTATTTCGGTCGGGGCCGTTTTGGAGGGGAATGTGCCTTTGCGCCTCGACCAGGTTCTGACATCGAGGATGATGGCTGGCTACTGACCTATGTCTATGACGCGATCGCTCAGCAATCAGAATTTTGGGTACTCTCAGCTCAGGATATTACCACTGGTCCCATAGCCCGAGTGCCCCTTCCTCAGCGCATTCCCTATGGATTCCATTGCACATGGGTACCTTCCGATTGTATGAGCCCAGGATGAACGCACTCGCACCACTTACAAAAGATAGCAAGTTCACTGCGCTGCATAGTATGGTTACTAAACACGCTCAATGATGGATGTCTAACAGCCATACATACATATTACATGCAATAACCTGATGCGGAAAACTAGCCGATAGACGCTGCTTTCATGCCCGAAAGCAGGTTCCCCAGGCAGAATGCTTTTTATTTTGGAGCCATCCTATTGAATCAAAGGCGTCAGATACACAATCATTTCATACACCGACAAATCTAACGGCGGCAAATTGGGATCATCTGAGGAGAGCAGCTTATCCCCGAGCACAGCCTGATACTCATTGGGATATTGCGTAATGGCATCCGGTTTAGGCCCTAACCGCAGTAACAGCAGATTATGATATTGAGCCAAATTCGATCCTTCTAGAATCACCGTACCTTCATAGTCCCAGCCTAATCCGTAGAGGCTGAAACCACCGGCAGTGCTCTTTAATTCAGCAAAAGATGTTCCTAATTTCAGCCCTTCTGGTGTTTGCCAAGCGGGACCAAAATCCATGACAGTCGCAGGTTGTGTCTGGGTCGCATCCGTCCAAATAATCGCGAACGCCTGATCGGACCCAGCATTCACGGTAGTGCCTGACTCTGTAAAGCCCTCACCCACCGGGATTTCGGTGTCCGCCAGAGCATTTTCACCATATATTTCAGCCAAATCGGCCCGCGTCGTTGCCAGCGTTACCGGCCCTACCCGTTCACCGGGAACAACAATAGTATCCGCCTGCGCCTCCCCAGACTCCACTTGAGCAATGTCAGGCTGCGCTTCTGGAGCAGATGACGGAACTGTGGATGCATCTGGCTGGGCCTCCACCGTCTCTGTGGAGGCAATTTCAGGCTGGGCGGCGGCGGTCAGTGACGGATCTGTGGTCGGGGTCTCTGCTCCCGGCGCGGTTGCGGTGGCTTCCGGCACAGTTTCTGGAGATGTCTCAGAGGGGCTCTCCTGGAGGGTTAACGGGACCTCACCGGTCGAGGATTCAGGGGATGACTCCTCAACGGTAGATGTCCCTGAGCCACAAGCAGTCAGCAAGCAAAGCACGCTTAAACAAAGTAATCCGTGGCCCCACCCAGATCTTCGTGGGTTGCCTGGGGAAACACTCAAGTTCTTTAATCGGATGTGGCTTAAGGACCGTTTATCCATGGTTACTATCCCCTAATGCGGATGAAATCAAAGCTGCGATCGCATGTACACTAACGCCTGATTTCCTGATAATAGCTATCCTGCTCCGAAGAACCATCTAAATACAGACAGTTTTCTACAATATGCCATTACATACTTCGGTTTTAGAGACTCCCACAAAGACTATGAAAGCTGCTATCTTTCATCAACCAGGCACACCCGATGTCCTCAAGTTGACCGATCTGCCGGCTCCCTCAATTCAGCGGGATACCGAGATGCGAGTGCAATTGAAAGCTGCCGGGGTGAATCCGATCGACACTAAAATCCGACGTCGCGGTTCGTTCTCTCCGGATACCGCTTTGACCGTACCTGGCTGTGATGGGGCAGGCATTGTAGTCAGCGTCGGCCCTGCCGTACGTAAGTTCAGCCCTGGCGATGAAGTCTTTTTCTGCAGCGGTGGTTTGGGGGGCGATCGCGGTAATTATGCAGAGTACGCGATCGTAGATGAACACGATGCCGTTTTAAAGCCCAGCCGCATCTCCTTTGTGGAAGCCGCTGCAGCTCCTCTAGTACTCCTGACAGCTTGGGAAGCGCTCTACGATCGCGCCCGCCTCACAGCTAATCAGCGCATTTTGATCCACGGTGGCGCAGGCGGCGTGGGACACGTTGCGGTCCAACTTGCTCACCTCCGAGAAGCCCACGTTGCGACTACTGTCAGCTCTGAGGAAAAGGCTCGTTTCGTCACCCACCATGGAGCCGACCACTGTATTTACTACCCTCGCATTGATTTTGTCGAAGCCGTCATGGCTTGGACCGATGGCAAAGGGGTTGACGTTATTTTTGATACCGTCGGTGGGCCAGTACTGTCCCAAAGTTTTAAGGCGACGAGGTTTGGCGGCGATGTCGTCACCTTGTTGGCTCCCGCCGAGGGCACGGATTGGAAAACAGCCCGCGATCGCAACCTCCGCACCAGCTTTGAACTCATGCTCACCCCCCAACTGCAAAAACTGCAGGATGCTCGCCGCCATCAAACCAAAATCCTGGAAAGCTGCGCTCGCTGGCTCGAAACTGGACAACTCCACATCTATGTCGATAAAACCTTCCCACTGGATCAAGCCGCGGCTGCTCATCAGTGGATTGAGAACGGTGAGGGGATGGGGAAGGTAGTTTTGGTGATGGATTAGAGCCGCAGCGCGCCACTAATCCATCACAATCGCGTCCGCTTCCACTTCAACCAGCATGTCCGGATTGACCAAACCGGCGATCGCCACCATGCAGCTAGCGGGGGGATGATCGCCGAATAGTTCTTGGTGGGCGCGGGCGAAGTCTTCCCAATAGGCGAAATCGGTAATGTACAGCCGGGTCCGCACGATATCGGATAGATCGGCACCGAGTTCTTGCAGGGCTGCTTGGATGATTTCGAAACAGCGTTTGGTCTGGGCGTAGGCGTCGCCGGGGGCGTAGGTGCCGCCAGTCCCATCGGAGGGGGCGGTGCCGGATACAAAAATCTGCGCCCCCACTTTCATGGCACGACAATAACCCACCCTTGCTTCCCATGAACTTCCGGATGAAACGCGTTGTATCTCCACAGCTCGATCTCCTTGATTTTTGAATTTGGCAGGTTCTAGGATACGAGCTCCAGACCCCAGGGTTCTCACCCAATACCCTGTAAATTTAATTTCCTGTCGCACCTCAGCGGTAACGACTTGATCCCCCGCTGTCGCCGCCCCTACGCCCTCCGGGCAAGCTACGCCACAAAAAAAGGGGCTATGCCTAACCTGGATTGGAATGCTCCTTTGCTCAAGCTATCCATTAGGCAGAACTCCAGCAACGTTTTGTTCTGCAGGGGTTGTAGGGTCTGGTTGTGAGTCTTCCGCTAGGGCAAAATCACGTCAACCTTCTCATTACACCCGGTCGATTGCTCCTGTGCCCCTTGGCAAGGGGGAATATCGGGGGTGCGATCGCGAGCGTAGCGGCTGGAACCCCTCCGCCTACGGCACCTCCCCTTGGTAAGGGGAGGACGGGAAACGTGGCTGTACTGGAGATTCAGGAACTGGTGCCTAATGGACAGCTTAAAAAGGGGCTATGCAAGCCTCGACAATGTATTGCCCCACTTCGCAAGGGGGAATCAAGCCTCCCTCACTAAGGGTGGAAAACTTCGTTTACAGAATACTAACCTTCTCCAACAGGGTAAATATCCGCCAACAGTCTTTCTAATAAGCTGGTTACGTAATTGCCATATATTGCCTCCTGGCATTTACATAGCCTATTTTGCTGACATTTCTTGGCCAATCTGACGAATCGCTTGGGGGGAAAGCTGTAACGAGCCTGCATCCATATTTTCCTCCAGATGGCTGATCGTTGTTGTGCCTGGAATTAGAAGTATGTTCGGCGCACGGTGTAAAAACCAGGCCAGGGCAATTTGAGTAACGCTAGCGTTATGGTGTTGCGCGATTTCGGCAAGCATGCCTTGAGTACTGGACAAGGGGGTACCTCGTTTCAGTGGATGAGCCCCTAACGAACCATGCGGGATAAAAGCAATACCTTGTTCAGTACAGTAGTTCAAAACATTTTCATGGGTGCGATCGCTCAAGCTAAAACGATTCTGCACGGAAACGATAGGGGCAATTGCCTGAGCTTCTTGAAGCTGTTCTAGAGATACATTAGAGAGTCCAATATGCCGAATTTTTCCTTCTTGCTGAAGGGCGGCGAGTGCCTGAATGGATTCAGAAAAAGGAACTTTCGGGTCAGGCCGATGGAGTTGGTAAAGATCAATGTGTGAAGTGAACCCCTGGCTTCGGACAGGAGACTAAAGGAATTAAGAGATTTATTCCTTTGGCTTCGGACAAGAGATTAAAGGAATTAAGAGATTTACTCCTTTATATCATGCTTTTTATTTTGTTGCTCAATCCAGCTTTTTTCATATTCTTCAGGGGTTAAATAACCCAGTGAAGAATGGATTCTTTTCTTCATATAAACATCCTCCAAGAATTGTTCTATCTGCTGATAAGCTTCTGTGAAGTTTCGATAGTCTGATAAATCTACTTCCTCCTCTTTTATAGTTCTCATTAATCGCTCAGCATAACCATTCTGCCAGGCTTTACCGACTTCTGCCATGCTAATTTTTACCCCATGTTGTTTCAACAAGTTGACATAATCATGGGCTGCATATTGCACACCTTGGTCGGAATGATGAATCTCAGGAATGCCTTTTTCTAACCCTTTCCTCAAGGCCGTCAGGGTCAGACTTTGATCCATACTCCGAGCCAAATGCCATCCTCGAATGCTGCGGGTAAAGACGTCCATCAATACGGCCAAATATACGAACTCTTGCTCTGCTTCTAACAGCGCTTGCTGGGCTTGTTTCAGTTCGGTAACATCTGTCTGTACACCCCACCCACCCAC
>JBCBTQ010000260.1:0-7281 GCA_039818605.1 Cyanobacteria bacterium J06639_14
AAGGTGAAGAGCGCTTTGAAATCCATTAGCGTGAAAGATAATCAGAGGATGGGAAAGGAGAATTAGGAGCGTAGGAGGGTGAATTCGGAATTTGGAATTCGGTAATTGACCCTCGACTCTCCTACCTTTCTACCGAGTTGCGCCTTCGAACAAATCAGTCAACAAAGACCCGTCAATATGGTCGTCGTAGCTGAGTAGATCGTCTTGCAAATCGAGCTGTACGTTGATTTCGTTAAGGGAGTCAAACACTGTCGCGAGGGTACCTGGACTCCCAGCTGATCCCATAAATTCCAGGGTGTCTTCGTAGGAGGTGTATTGCACGCCCCCCAAATCAGCGGCCATTTCTTCAGGGGTGACGTCATATTCAGGCGCGGCAGCTTCTAGAAAGGCATCGGGGTCTTCGTTATAGAGATCCACAGCCCGGTAGATACCGCGCAGAAACTTTTGGTATTTCTCGGGATCGGCAGCTAAGTCTTCAGACTGAACAATGATGACGTCGGTAATGAGTCCTTTGAAGTTGGCGGAGGAGAGCAAGATTTTGGACCCTGTTTTGGCTGTGGTGTCAACAATATTGCTCATCATCGGTTCCCAGGTAGCAACAGCGGCGACATCAGGATCTTCAAACACAGCGCTGGAATCATCTGTATTGATGAGTCGGATCTCAACATCTTCAATGCTGTAGCCTGCTTCATTCAGGGCAAATTGGGTCATCACGGTGCCCGGATGGTTAATTTCCCCAGCAAATACCTTACCAACCAAATCTTCAACTGAATTGATGTCGGGACCTGCAACAACGCCATCAGCCCCCACGGAAACATCAATGGTGCCGATCACGGTGCTCTTGCTAGTGGCAGTCAGCGGTCGCGACATATGTTCGCCAATCGTACGCATAGTGCATTCCAAATCGCCTCGCTCCATTGCGGGCAGGACATTGGCGCGATCGTTGTCGAATGCTGTTGTAACAGTTAATCCTTCTTCTTCGAAGTACCCGAGATTGGTTGCAACATGGACAGGCGCGAAGCCAAACCAGAAAGGAAATACACACCGGATCGTGTCCGTTTCTTCGGCTTGGGCTGTGGTTTCTTCAACCGCAGCACTGGTTTCTGACTCTTTAGCCTGAGGTTCAGAGGGGGATGAGCCACAGCTAGCGACGACTGCCGTCATGAGCATGGCGGCGATCGCTTTGGAAGCAGTACGCGTCAAGCTAACAGGAAATTTACAGGGAAACATGGGGTTCGTCATAGGTTATTGATTGGTGGTTATTCGGTGTTAGTAACCCGAGTCCAGTTCCGTAAGCCACTGTGGTGTAAGCCAGCAGACTGAAGTTCAGCAGAGTAGACAGGAGCCTCTCAACTGACTCCCTCCATCAGTGCGGGTTGGATGGTCCTGTGATGCTCGGCGATCGCGCTGCAGGTCGTGAGCCACACACCTTCGAAAGCCTGAATATGATCGATTAATTGCCCCAGCATCAAGAGTCGTGCTGGGCGACCAATAATCTCTGGATGCATGGTGAGGACAAAAGCTCGATTGTAGTGATAGAGCCCCTCAAATTCTTCGCGCCAGAGTTGAAAGGCTTTCGCACAAGTCTCAATCACACCACTGCCAGTCGGTGGATCAACCGTAAAGGCAAATTGCTCCCAATCATCATTAGTCCAATGCAGGGGAATTTCGACTAGATCCCCACTCTCGGTAGACAGCGTATAGGGAGCATCATCATCCATCAACGAAGAGTCATACTGCATACCATGGCGAGCTAATAACTCTGGGGTGCTCCGCTTCATATCCCACCAGGGCGATCGATAACCAATCGGTTTTTCGCCCGTAATCTCCTTCAATATCTGACAGGTTTTAACGAGAGCTGCCTCTTCTTCAAAATCGCTTAGATCAGAAGGCTTCTCGTGTAGGTAGCCATGAACCCCGATCTCATGGCCTTCATCGTAGATCCGCCTAATCAAAGTGGGGTACAACTCTGCCGTGTACCCTGGCACAAAGAATGTTGCTTTTACTGCCTTCTGCTTCAGTAAATCCAAAATGCGGGGCACACCTACTTTGGGTCCATACCGTGCCCAGGCAACTGCCGAAAGCCGCTCGGCATATTTGGGATTCACTGCCAGAATACCGGATTCACCATCAACATCAAAACTCAATGCAGCAGCGCACCGGGTACCTTGAGGCCAGGGATAAGTCATGGAACGCCCCTCAATCATTATCTTCCGACGGTAATCAAGACAGCAATCAATAACTGTTTGATTTGCTACAAATGCAGTTGAAGGGTTGATTTTTACGCTTATCTGATATTTTGAGATTTCTACCTACGTTAATCTGAATTTTGATCATGTCTAACCCCGAATCGGTTTCGACTGACAGCTATCCCCTCGACACCACGGATCAAGACATCGTTCAATTACTACGCTTAGATGGCAGGATGTCGTTTCGAGAAATTGCCCAGCGCTTAGAAATGCCAGAGGCTACCGCTCGTTATCGTGTCCAGCGTCTACTGCAATCCGGTGTTGTTAAGGTTGTGGCTTGGCCCGATCCGACTAAATTAGGGACTCCGAACCTTCTAATTTTGTGGTTAACGGTGGAAAATTCACAGATCGAAGCCGTTGCCGAAGCCTTGTCTCAACTAGATGAGATTCGTTTTGTAGCAATTACTACTGGCAGCTGCAATTTGGTTGCGGATGTCTATTTTGGGGCTCATGAAAAGCTGTTTGATTTTTTCTCTAAGCTCCATCAGATACCCGGTATTCTGAAGTACGAGTCGCAAACTGTGCTGAAGTTGCTGAAGGCTGAGTATATCTATAGTTTGAGCTAGTACCGCTACGCGGAATTCTTTCACCACCCCAATTTCCCGCCTTAAGTGATACCCCTGCTAAATACTCTGTAAATTTAATTTCCTTCCACATCTCGGCGGTAACGACTTGATCCCCCGCTGTCCCCGCCCCCTTGAAAAGGGGCTATGCAAAATCTGGATTGGAATGCCCCCTTTGCTCAAGGGGGGTCGGGGGGATCAAACCTCTATCACAAACAGCTAAAAACTTAATTTACGCTGTACTAAAGTTGAGAGTGGAAAGTTATTTTCAGGGTCCGATCAAACTAAATAGTTATATCGCCAAGCCACATAGGCAAAACTGAAATCCTTTATTAATAGGGTTTCTGGCTCTTGAGTTAGACTCATCCTCACAGAAAAGGTAGGCGCAGAATATGCTGTGGAAAGGTCACTAAACGTAGAGCGGCTTCTCGCAGAAAGCTCTATAGAATTCAGAATCCAGTACTCTTCTAACGCCTGGATTCTGAATCCTGACGCCTGTATTCCGACTCCCTAACTAATTAGGATTTCCTGACTTAAACAGTTACCTTTTATAACTCCAGATAATCTGAGAAAATCACACCTAAAGTCAGGATAAACGTAAAGGGTCTTGCAGAAATTTGCTTTACCAATTCCCTAGATCCTGTATAGAGTAAAACAGTGAATCGCTTCAAGTATTAGAAAACTTAAGGTCAGGCCCGTGCGGTTAAAAGAGAAAGTAAGCTTGATTACAGGTGCTGGCTCAGGGATTGGTCGAGCAACGGCTGAGTGTTTTGCCCAAGAGGGGGCGATTGTGGTGGCCGTCGATCGCAATGCCGAAGCAGTTGCAACTACCCAGCAAACTATTCAAGCGGCTGGGGGAAACTGCCTTAGTCTTGCGATTGATGTTAGCCAAGAAGATCAGGTGGAAGATGCGATCGCCACAGCAGTCGATCAGTTTGGTCGACTCGATATTCTGCACAATAATGCAGGTATTTCCCTTCTCAAGCCGATCACCGAAACCACTGAAGCTGACTTGGACAAGTTGCTTGGGGTAAATCTCAAAGGCGTTTTCTTTGGCTGTAAGCACGCGATCGCCCAAATGTTGACTCAAGGTGGTGGCATCATCATCAACACCGCGTCAGAGCTGGGCCTAGTTGGGCAGCCCCTGTATAGTGCCTAC
This sequence comes from Cyanobacteria bacterium J06639_14, assembly GCA_039818605.1. Classification (GTDB taxonomy): domain Bacteria; phylum Cyanobacteriota; class Cyanobacteriia; order Phormidesmidales; family Phormidesmidaceae; genus SIO1E4. Next base: position 3,972 of record JBCBTQ010000260.1, read on the forward strand.
TGCGCAACCAAAGGAGGCGTTTTAGCACTCACCCGAGCCCTGGCTACTGAGTGGTCGGCTCAAAATATTCGCGTCAATGCAATTTGTCCTGGTCCAGTGGATACGCCGATGATTCATACTGAGTTCGAAATTAGCGACGACCCAGAGGCTGAAGCAAAGGCGGTAATTTCGACAATTCCTGCGGGTCGATTAGGTAAACCCGAAGAGATTGCCCGTGTCGCCTTATTTTTAGCTACCGCTGATGCCGAATTTGTTCACGGAGCTGCGATCGTTGCCGATGGCGGTAAAACCATCATTTAAAATCCGTATTGTACGGTCAGGTTTAGCCAACATTAAAGACCAAAGACTTGCAATTCTCACGCAAAATCTGCCCCAACCGATATTTTGCAAAACCCAGCAACATCATGGAAGTAGATTCAACTCAAATCAAACATTCACAACGCCTAAACTCCTAGTTAATATCTGACCTGTTTTTTTCTAGAGGATGCTAAAGATGACTATTTCAGATACCTTGAAATCTAGGATTAGCCGACGTCCTCACTGGATAAATGGACTGGCATTAACCTATGTGATTGTCGGTTATAGTTGCTCGCTTGTTGGCATTTCCGCCCAATCTTGGGGAGCCAATATCCTGGGATTTTTCCTGTTGATCCATACCTTGATGTGGGCGGCTTATTTTATCCATGAACTGATTCATGGTTCTGTTTTTCGTAACCCTGGGTGGAATGCCTTGATGGCTCAGGTGATGCTGTTTCTGACAGGCTCTTGCTATTGCCGCTTTCGCGATTTAGCTCGGAATCATTTAGCCCATCATAAGAATCGAGCTGATTTCTCTCCCTTCGCGATCGCTGATTTCCTCAAAGTTCAACCCCAGTGGCTAAGACAGTTAATTGTGATGTTGGAATGGCTCTATTTTCCCGCCATCAATTTCATGCTGCGCTGGCTGTGCATTGTGGCCCCCTTTTTAGGACAGTCCCGTCGCGATGAGCGCTGGCGCACGCTGGGACTATTACTGGTCAGGGGTAGCCTATTTGCCGCACTTGCCTGGTATTCCTGGCATGCTGTGCTGCTGTACTTCCTGGCCTACATTTGCTTCATTAATATTCTGCGGTTCATGGATTGCTTCCAGCACACCTATGAAGTGTTCCAACTGGGACAACCCCTTCCTCAATACAGCCTGGAATATGAAGAGGCCAATACCTATTCCAATCTGATGCCCAGTCGCTGGCAATGGTTCAACCTATTGTTTCTTAATTTTGGATATCACAATGCCCACCATCGAGTCATCCAGTGCCCCTGGTATTTATTACCCCAACTAGATGCCGAGCTATATCAACCGGATTACCGACAATATGTGACCCTCGATCGCTTTGTGAAAAACTATCATCAGTTCCGGGTCCGCCGGTTGTTTGAGGACGAAGGGACTGTTTTGGATACCGATGAAGGACTCGATCTCGATCCCTTTTATGGAGCCGTTGGTGTTTCCTTTTTGGTGTTAAGAGATCCGCTCGATTGGCTCAAAATAAACATTGCGGAAGCTGCCAATAACGTTGAGGCCGTGATGTCTTAGATGAGTTTTCCAAGCTATCAGCTTAGACCAGGAAATTTTGCTGATGAAAGAATTTAGAAGCCAGCAAAATTTTCCCAAGTGTTCAATCCCCAGTCCTGGTTGGAATTGAATACTTGGAGGCTCTGTCTCCATTGCTGTCATCTATGGATTTCGTGACTTGAGGGTGTGTTCTGGGCAATCTCTAGGAAATCGGCTGATGTTTGCCATCCATAAAACATCGTTAGATCCGAAGTCATCGAGATGCTTTAGCAATGGACCCCAAATACGCTCATTTTTCCCAAAAAACAGGTAATCCGACAATTCAGCAAGTGCTCCAGGCATATGCTCTAGAGATTGAGCGGTTGGGAAAGGCATCTGCTCCTCTATTGAAGGAGCAGATTCTGCAGTTGCTTTTGGTCCGCGATGCTGTCGAGGCCAATTTGAGAAGATTAAAAATAACATCGATTGAACAGCGCTCAAAAATTTTGGCCGTCCTCAGTGATTTGGATAGTGGCTTAAAAGCACAGGCAGACATTTTAGCCGCCGACAATAAGTTAGCCGAGTGTCGCCAGAGTCGCAGACCACCAGAGGCTGCCTGGTGGTGGTGGCTAGAACCTGAAGTTACGGCACCCACCAGGCATAAGCTCGATCGCTTTGATTGGTTGTGGAATTTCTTAAGCGCTGGCTGTTTAGTCTTTTCAGCCTCTTTTTTAACCATGACGGCCCAAGCCTTTTCTGCTGTAGGGGGATTTGATCTGCTGCAAACCCTAAGCACGCTTTCCCAAGCGACGGGACTTGTCCTCGTCGCGGGTGGCACCTTAACCGACAGAGGGCAAAAATTTGTGCAAAATACGCTAGAAAAACTGAATATTCCACCCCACTTTCATTCCGAAGTAACCTTAGGGGCCTCTGCTCTACTCTTGTTAGCTTCCTATGGAGTTTACAACTCCTTGCCACAGCTATCTCAACGCTATTACCAAAAAGGGCTTGAAGCGAAGCAAAATGGCAACCTCTACGCTGCCATTGAACATTTTCAGGAGGCGATCGCATTCAACTCTAATGATGCGGCTCCCCACACCCACTTAGCTGAGGTCTACCAAAACCTGGAACGATTTGAAGAGGCTCAAGCCGAATACCAGGATGGGTTGTTGAAAGGAGACATTACAGCACTCAACGGCATGGGAACTTTGAGCCTGGCCGCCGCCGAAGAGGCCACAGGCGATCTGGGTGAATTGAGCGGATTGCTAGATGCAGAGGTTCTGTTTCGTATCGGTTTAAATCAAGTAGAACCAGGGAATGACCATCTCAAGGCCATATTGCATACAAACTTGGGTGTCACCCTCATGAAACGAGGCAGAGCCGAAGAGATCAACGAAGCCCAAAGGAAATTATTTACCGAAGCGGGTCAGCATTTCCAAGAAGCGATCCGAATTGAGGAAAATTTTATCCAAAACCGGAGTGGCACTTATGCTGGCCAGGGTGTTGCCTATTGCTTTCTCGCCAATGTACATGAGCAAGTCGATAATTCGGCACAAGCTGCAGCCCATTGGCAAACCTGTGAAGCAAAGGCGTATCCAGCATCTTTAGAGCAGTATGAGGATATTCTGCGGCTGGGAGGGACTGCGATCGGGCTGCATCTCAATACCAAACATATTCTGGAAACGGATCTGAATTAGAGGGTGGGTAAGCTGAAACCCAGCTAAATCGCGTATTATAGGAAGCCCAGGAACATCAGACCATCCAGATATGCCAGTCAGCAAT
>JBCBTQ010000261.1:0-7254 GCA_039818605.1 Cyanobacteria bacterium J06639_14
GTGTCACCGTTTGGCTGACAGGTTTAAGTGGAGCAGGTAAATCAACGATTACAGATGCGCTAGAGAAAGAACTGCGATCGTTAGATTGCAAGCTAGAAGTGCTTGATGGAGATATCGTTCGCACTAATCTCACTAAGGGACTGGGGTTTAGCAAAGAAGATCGCGATGAAAATATTCGCCGCATCGGCTTTGTTTCTCACTTGCTCACCCGCAATGGCGTAATTGTGCTCGTTTCAGCCATTTCGCCCTATCGCGCTATCCGTGAAGAGGTGCATCAGCGGATCGGCGACATGATTGAGGTTTACGTCAGTGCGCCGCTCGAAGTCTGTGAAGAACGAGATGTGAAAGGCCTGTACAAGCGGGCTAGATCTGGAGAAATCAAAAACTTTACCGGGATCGATGATCCCTATGAACCGCCACTCAACCCAGCGGTTAACTGCCAAACCCATTTAGAGACCCTGGATGAAAGTGTGGGCAAAGTCATGGCTAAACTTAAGGAACTGAAGTATCTGGGCTAAACCACACCCGACTTGAAACCTTAAGTCTTTAGCTTAGGCAAGAGGCTTGAGCTAATAGCCTGCAAGATTTTTGCAATCTCTCCCATTAAAAAAGAGACGTCCTCACCAGGCGTCTCTTTTTTAATGGGAGTTTCACCCAGTGGCGGCTGAAAGCAGGTTCTAGGCAGCTTGGATAGAGCGTCGGCTGCCAACCTGTAGGTTAAATGATCTGTAATATACGGAGGAGACACTCTCAATTGCTTCGGCAATCACGGATAATAGAGTTTTATATTTGACTCCGTAAGCCACTATTGACTGTGACTTCAGTAGATACCGAAGCTAAATTTAGAGAATTAAAAAAACGACCTAAAACCCATTTAAGTATTTCCCGAAAAGAACTAAAAATTACTCGATTTGTGACAACAAAACATCCTATTTTTTAATCTAAAATCTCTCAAAATAAAATCTACTCATATTCTGAAACCTTATTTGTCAAAGGCTTCTAGCAGTTTTTGCAAGCACCATAAACTTCTCCTGATAAGCTTTTGGCCAAATTTTTAAGCTCTTGATATTTAACCAACAACAATTAGCAGCAGCTTTACCCGAATCGTTGAGCGCTGCCATATGATTGGGAAGACTGTTACAAAGAGCACGCTTAAAAAAATCGGTCGAGATCGACTAAGTGTGATCAAAGACACGGCTAAACGTGGTTTTTCCAGGGTGAACGTCTATTCAAAAAGTTCAAGATTGAGAAGGATACACCCCGTGCCCTTTGATACCACCCCATTCAACAACGCAACGTCCATAACACAACCTATGAATCCTATGAAACATCTTCTGATGAGCGCAGCTGTTGTCCTTGGTGCAGGAGCGATCGCCGTTGCGCCAGCCGCCGCTGACACTTACAGCACCTCCGGTGACACCACCGTATTTGATTCCAACGGCACTGAAACCTTCTTGGCGGATCCGGGTTACAACTTGGGCGATATCCTAGACGGCAATGCTGGTGCCCCTGGTGGTAATGTTGAACTCAACGACGGCGCGGCTAGTGCTGACTTGTCTGCACCTGCTAATACCTTGACTGCTAACCTCGACAGCGGTCGGGAAGTAACCTTCAGCAGCTTGACCAATGACGACTGGTTTGGCAGTGGTAACCTGGCTCAAACCTGGTTTGCTGAAGCGATGGATGTTTATGGCAGCACAATTACAACTCGGTTCGAGGCTTATTTAATCAGCCAGGGAGCTCCCGCACCAGTTGCATCCGCCCTGGCCAGCGACAGTAACAACATCTTTAACGCTTTTGCATCCGAGGGTGGCTTTGCTCGTCTGAGCGATCCCAACGTTGCTTATATTAGCGAGTCCGATGATGGGGTTACTTTTGGTTTGGCTGCTCACAGCGATGCTGGTAACGTCAATAGCCTGTTGACAGGGTTGTACGCCAGTGAAGTGGTGAAGGTTAGCCTCAACGGTGAAACCAATTACTACTACAGCTTTGCTCAGCCCACTGCTTCAGGCCAGGTTTCCAATGATGGCTTTTCCCATGCAGGTAACTATGAGTTCTTCATTGCAGATCCGACGGATTCTGAGTCTGTACCTGAGCCTTCTGCACTCATAGGCTTAGTCACCGTTGGTGGCATTGTTGCAGCTAAGCGTAAGCGTCAGTCAGCTTAGGCTACGGTCTACCCGTCAGTACTAAAAACTCTGAAAAAGGCTTGGAGACAAATGTCTCCAAGCCTTTTTGGCGTGAGCCAAAATTTCCATCAGGTGTCTTGATGATCTTGAACCAAATCATCTAAACCCATCAGTTCATATTTTTCGAAGGGTTGATGAATCCAGGGATTGTCCTCTAAGTAATCGACGGCATAGTCGGGTTCAGAGATAGAGCAGGCTTTGTGCCATAGGACTGCAGTGCGGACTTCATCGATGTAGAAGCCGTATTTGCGATCGAGCCACACCAGCGATCGCTTTAGGCTCATCCCAGAATCAACTAAATCATCTACCAATAAAATATGGCTGCCCAGATTCGCTGTAGTCATACTCAGGTCGCGAGAAAAGGTAATTGATCCCCTGACCTGATTGTTCTCTCCCCCATAGGAGGCCGTTGAAAGAATGGCTAAGGGTTGGTCAAACAAACGACAGAGCATATCGCCAATGCGTAAGCCACCCTTCGCAAGACACACAATTTGATTAAATTGCCAGCCAGACTGGTGAATTTGAATCGCAAGTTGCTCAATTTTGCGATGATAGTCTGACCAGGAAACATACAAGTCGGACATAGCCACAACTGAATGGGAGGTCAAGTCCTTGAATGATACACCGACGGCACCACCATCCTTCTCCATCGCAGCCAAGCTAGCCTATGGTGCGGGGGATATGGGCACAGGGATGACGACCAATTTGATTGCGTTTTCATCCTTGATTTTTTTGACCAGCGTGGCAGGGTTAAGTCCGGGAATGGCTGGAACCGTATTGCTCATTGGCAAAGCCTGGGATGCCGTCAATGATCCGATGATTGGAATCCTGAGCGATCGCACCCGTAGCCGTTGGGGACGACGCTATCCCTGGATGTTTATCAGTGCCTTGCCCTTTGGCTTGACCTTTTTTCTGACTTGGATTGTGCCTGGGTTTGAAGAGCCGCAGTCAAAATTTTGGTATTACGTGATCACTTCGGTGCTATTCCAAGTCTTTTTTACCACGGTGAATTTGCCCTACTCCACGCTCACCGCCGAACTTACCCAAGACTATGATGAACGTACCGAGCTAACCTCATTTCGGCTGTCATTTTCGTTGGCTGGGGCGATCGCAGCTCTAGCTTTAGGGCTAGTTATCAGTGGCATCATTACCGATTTGCAAACCCAATACCTGGTGTTGGGGGGAGTCTGTGCCACACTGTCGATAATTCCTATTTTTGCCTGCATCTTTGGCACCTATCCGCGCTTTCGCACCCAGCAGGCTCAGCTGATCCAACGGCATGACAAAGCCGACCTCTCCACTACAATGCCCCTGGGACAACAGCTAAAAGTTGCCCTCCGTAACCGCGCTTTTTTGTATGTGATTGGCATCTACCTGTTTGCTTGGTTAGCCCTCCAGGTAACAGCTAGCGTTTTACCGTTCTATGTCAACTACTGGATGGAGCAAGACAGCTATTTTTTAGCGGCTTTGCTGGTGCAGGGTATCGCGATTCCCATGATGTTTGTCTGTAACCTGATTAGTAAACGGGTCGGCAAACGCGGATTATTTTTTATCGGGGCTGGCTCATGGATAATCGTGCAAGTGGGTCTGTTTTTCTTGCAGCCAGGGCAGTTGGGACTCATGTATGGGCTATGTATGGCGGCCAGTTTTGGTGTGGCGACAGCCTATGTTGTCCCCTGGGCAATGCTGCCCGATGTGATTGAACTCGACGAACTTGAAACTGGCGAACGGCGCGAGGGTATCTTCTATGCCTTCATGACCTTTCTGCAAAAATTGGGGCTAGCGGGTGGGCTTTGGTTAGTGGGGCAAGTGCTGGAGTTCTCCGGATTTATAGCTGATGCCCCAGACCAAGTAGATTCTGCGCTGTGGGCAATTCGAGCATGTATGGGGTTTGTGCCTCTAGGGTTGCTGCTTTGTGGGTTGGTTCTGGTCTATTTTTACCCATTAACCCGTGAAATTCACGCAGAAGCACTGCTCAAGCTGCAGGCAAAACGAGACAACTTGACCTAGTAATACTAAGTCTCAGAAGTGCAGCTACAGATACGGTTTCGTGCAACCCAGAGGGGAACGGTCTGCCACATTTTCAACAATACAAGGGGGCGAATGCAGCCCATATGTGACTTCTCAAACCACATCTCAGATTCCTTCTCTAGCATAGTGCAGATGCCAACGGGAACTTACACCCCTGCGCATGAATCATCGTATTCAGATTTAGTCACTGGATTCGTAGTTTGTGCTTTGGGATCAAGTAGCAGTAATACAGATTGCCCAAGTCCAAACCTGGAATTTTGTCGGTAGAGCAACGCCAGATCCTGAACTGAACTTGGTTTAGAACTAACGGTCAATCTCAATAATTGGAATATTTAACGATGACAAAATTTCCATATTCTTTGAAAAATCCTATGGGTGATTTAAGCACGCCACTGGAGTCACTAAAGACCGCCTACAGAAGATGGTCATCTACTGTACACCCTAAACCAATAATCATCTTGGGAAATCCCAAGGCTGGTACGACTGTAATAGCCTCGTTGTTAGGCAAAGCAACTAATCAAGCGGTTACGATTGATCCCTTCTACAGGATAGATAGCTCTATCAAGATTAGAGAAGATATGCAAATAGGGTCTCTCTCCTTTAAAGAAGTCATTAATCAAAATAAACATCATTTTTCAACAGCCATAATAAAAGACCCATATTTTATTTTTATGATCAATAGCGTAATAGAAAACTTTTCTGAATCCCAATTTGTTTTTATCGCGCGCGATCCGAGGGATAATATACGTAGCATTTTAAATCGACTCGATATACCAGGAAACTTGGATCAATTGGATAACGATCAATTGAAAAGTTTGCCAGAGCGAACCGCCTGGAGATTGCTTCTCGAAGGTGAATTGCCTAAGGTTGATGGGGATAACTATATCGAGAAATTAGCTTATCGATGGACAACGTCAATAGACTTATATGAAACCCAAAAAGAAAGAATACAACTAATTCGGTATGAGGATTTTATGGCAGACAAGGTTGCATTTATTAGATGGCTTGCTACCCAGCTCTGCCTTGAATATTCAACTGATATTGAGGAATACGTAGATAATCAGTTTCAACCCATTGGCAATCGAAATATATCTTGGATTGATTTCTTTGGCGCTAAAAATCTTGACCGGATCAATCATATCTGTCGCAGCAAAATGCTCTCTTTGGGCTATCAAGAATAGCAAACGAGACCCGGCATATTTCTTCATTTCTGCTTAGCGAGTTCATTCCAGTGCGCTCCAATGCATTGCATTCAGTTGCTGATAACACTGGTGGCAAGGATGCCATCTCCGAGCCTCCCACGTAGAATAATGAGGAGACTATACTTTTCACTAGCAATCCCTTGGCCCCCTCAAGGCAACATAAAGGAGACACTTGAGTTATGCAGCATGAGGTCGCATCAGCGCTAGACCAACACGACTACAAAGGCGCAGCTCAACTCCTAAAACAGTGGCAAGAGCAGTCTCCCAAGGATCCATGGTTAGGGATTTACATTGGGCGTTACCAGGAAGCCACGGGTAAGGCAAAGGCAGCTGAAACAACTTATCGCAACTTGCTTAAAGTGACCCGCAATTCGCGCATCATGACCCAGGCCCGTCAAGGGATTGAACGGATCATGGCAGCACAGGAAGCTGAACGCCAAGATGCGATTGCCCAAGCAAAAGCTGCCCCCGGTAGTGATCAGCCCGCAGTATTGTTACTTGACCCGGTGGCCCCTGATCAACGGGCTGAAGCAGCCCAGGGGTTGGCTACGGTCATGAAACTCGACCCTTACACAGCGCGCATGCAGCTACCGGGCAAAGGGTTTCGCATGTATCGCGTGGGGGGAATTGGGGAGTTGCAACACTACGGTGAGGCGCTGAAAGCAGCGAACACCCCAGTTTATTGGACTAAGCTAACTGATCTCACAAATATCGAAGTGTTTCAGGTGCTTTTCTTTCGAGCTGTTGCCCCCCACGCTGTGGTGGTGTGTGCCAATGATAGTAAACAGATGGGCACCATTACCTTTAGCTGGTCTGAGGTCAATCAACGGGTCACTGGCCTGTTGCCCATCTTTGAAAGTGTGATCGATCTGGGGCCGTGGCAAAAGCTCGAACGGAAACAAAAAACCCAAGACTACGCCCACTGCTTAGACTTGCATCTATACGGACGATCCACAATTTTACGCCTCTGCGATCGCACCTATGAGTTTCAGCAGGGTGATCCCTTTAGCGATGCTGATGCCGTTCAGCCTGCGTTGTCCCAGACTACTACGCGGATCAACTGGAACCGCCTCACCCAGTACATTGATGCCCAAGTTAAGAGTCCCATCTTGTCAGACTTCACAGCCTTTGGAGAAGGGGCTTTAGAGTATATTGACTTGCTATCAGGCTTCAACCCTTGTTTAGATCTGGCACGGGTTAAACCCAGCAATTGGGATTCAGCCTTTCAGCTCTACAGCAGCCTATGCTTTCGTCGGGGGCAAGCAGCCACAGCGGCCCAGTTTGAGCATTTACTGAATTAAACCTTGACCTCATCTAGCCCCATCTTTTGTGTTGTGACAGCTTCCTAGGGGTTAGGCCCAACCCAATGGCAGCTAACGTCCATTCGGGATCCGCTGATCAGAGGAATCCTGTTGGGTCTAGAGGTCGTCGACGTTTTGAGCTTGCCACTTGAGGACTGAAGCACTAATGCCTTTTTCCTGCTTGAGTTTGGCGTCTTTTTCAAAGAACTCGATGATTTGCTTGGCAGTCAACGCCTCTATTGGGGTATCTAAGTCCTTAGAAATGACCTTGAGTAGCTTAGCCGTAGAAATCGTCAGCCGGGTGAGAAATTTCTCTGGACTGGTCATTAACGCCTTATCAACCTCGGCGGATTCTTCTGGCGTTAGAAATTGGACGGTTTGATCCAGCATGGTAAAAGTCAGGTGCAGGCTATCTCAATTTTATGGGACGCTTTGAGTTGCTATGGTCATTTAGAGAAAACTGTTCTTAAGATTTAGCTAGGGCTGCCCCCGTTACGGTTAATACTAGATGTGCTGATTCCTCTGGCTTCA
>JBCBTQ010000262.1:0-7213 GCA_039818605.1 Cyanobacteria bacterium J06639_14
CACAATGTTTTCGAGGCACTCGTGGACTTGTTCGCGGGAAATCCTCGTTCACCGCTGCCGCAGGCTGAGTAGTTACCCTATCTTTAGCACTGTCCATTAGGCACAAGTTACTGAATCCCAAGTACAGCCACGTTTCCCAGCCTCCTCTTACCAACTGTCCATTAGGCACAAGTTACTGAATCTCAAGTACACTCACGTTTTCCCGTCCTCCCCTTACCAAGGGGAGGTGCCGTAGGCGGAGGGGTTCCAGCCGCTACTCTCGCGATCGCCCCCCCGATATTCCCCCTTGTCAAGGAGACAGGAGCAATCGACCGGGTGTAATGAGAGGGTTGACGTGATTTTGCCCTAGCTGAAGACTCACAATCAGACCCTACACCCCCTGCAGAACACAATGCTGCTGGAATTCTGCCTAATTGATAGCTCTTAGCAAGAGTCTTGCCAAAGAGCCCTTCACAGAGCATACCGATGGTATTGGGAGGGAGGTCGTCTGATTGCTTTGGCACACATACTAGGTAATGAGTTCGGTCAGATGCTGTGGCGTCACACGAACCAACCTGACATGGCGGAACCAGTCGAGGGCCGTGAATAGCCTGGGACAAGCCCCAGGGATTTGAGCCCATAACCGACGGCCATCCCCCTTGCCCAATCATCCTCTGCAAAACCTGCATATAGATGCTGTCAATGGGCGTTCCTCGCGATCAACCGTACGGGGAAGAAAGGAGGTGTTCAAAGAGTCCACGATCGCTCGCAACATCAGAAAACGCCTCTCCTTCCATCACGCTACACCAGTGACAGCTGGTGTACCCAATCGACCGTCTAGATACACCCATCCGGCCAGGTCACGGCCGGAAACTGCCCCGTACGATATTGCACAACGCTGCCTTTCTCGTTGGTTTCAAACACTAAACGATAGAGTGAAAGTTGTGGATCACTGGGCATCAGGGTCAAAAAATTGCCCTTCGTATAGGGATTAGGCGTAGCTTCAATCTGGCCTGGATACATCTCCATAATTTCGGTTTCAGTACTGCCAATTTTGGCCCCGCTGAGCGTCGGCAGCGTACTACCGGGCCAGACATCCACCCGAATCACGAATCCATCAACAACCATCAGCCCCAGCGTCTGGTTATTGGTATCGGGCTGATAGTAGGCGCATTCGCCGCCTAAATTACTCCCCAGTGGAACTAACGGGATACCCAATGCGTTCGTCGCTTCTTCAAGCGTCATACCAATGCGTAGCGGACCAACCCCTAGCAGCGTGATAGCGGCGTCTTGAAAAACGCGATCGCCCGTCGACGACTCTGGGTAAGACGCAGCTAGGGCGCGCTCCATCTTCGGAAAATATACGAGTGACTTGGCAGCAATTTGGAGGAAATGCAACGTATCATGGGCAGTTGTCTGCGATGCTTGCGAAGAGGAGGTATCTTCTTGAGCCGGAGATTTTTGAGCCACGGGATAATTCGCCATGATGAGGAGAAGACCACTCACCAACGCAACGGAACCAATAAGAGGAATTCGTTTCATATCACTACTGACACAACAAACGTCGGACATCTACAGGAAATCGAACATTAGAATTTTTTAACCGATTTCAGGGTCTCCTGTCAGCTCAAAGTCAGACAATTTCTGCAAAAATGTCGTCAAGTCATCGTTTTTTAATCAAAAAACTAGTTTTAGGGATAATACAGTGCTAACCCCCCGAACATCAAATACTCCGAACCCCCGTTCTCCTCGTGATAAGGACGAGTGGCTGGCCGTTGTAGTTGCGCTGGGTTTCCTCGGCGGAACCGCTGGGTGGATTTTCTTTGATGGCTGGCCCTCCTTGCGGGTGAATACTGTAAACGCAGATCTCCCTGAAATAGAATTACCCACCGATGTACGGTCAGATAACAACACTATAGGAGATCTCCCTGAGACTGCTGATTCTAATGGATCCGCGATTGTCCGCTCGACACCTCAGGGGCTAACGAGCGATGACGACCGCTCATCCTTGGCTGAAGACCCTGACCCAAACCCCTCAACGTTGGGGCAAGCGAGCGAGCCAACCCCGAGGCAAGTGGCTCCTACTGACCCAAACAACGCTAATGCCAACGCAAACGACGCCAATCCATCCGAGGATACTGGCGATACACCCCCAACGGATGCATCGGCGGCAGAACCGCCCACGGAACCTGAACCCACAGACTCCGTTGAAGTCCCTGCGCCGATAGTGCCTGGAGACGTTAATACAGATCCGTTGGCTCCCGTGCGAGAACCGCTAATTTTTTCTGATGTACCAGATGACTACTGGGCTAAGCCCTACATTGACGAGCTGACGGCTCTCGGAATCTTGAATGGCTTCCCCGATGGCACCTATCGCCCCGATCGCCCCATGACACGTGGAGAGCTAGCAGCCCAAGTATCCCAAGCCTTTGAGATTGATCGAGGATTACCCTCTGAAACTTTTACTGATACAGCAGATCATTGGGCGGCTGAAACGATTGACGAAGCGGTTACAACAGGTTTTATGAAAGGTTATCCGAATGGTGTATTTCAGCCCGACCAAACGGTGCCCAAGGCTCAGGTACTTGTGACTCTGGTGACAGGTTTAACGCTTCCAGGGGCGTCCTCACCCGAAACAGCTTTACAAGCCTATGCCGATCAAGCAGACATTCCAGAATGGGCGCGCGAGAAAGTCGCATCTGCCATTGACTCTAATCTAACCCTATCGCTGCCCGATCAGACCCAATTGCGCCCCAACGACGTTACCACACGCGCTGAAGTTGCGGCTCTGCTTCATAGCGCATTAGTTCGCTTAGGTAAAGTAGAGCCGCTGGAATAAATTTATTTTTGGTGGGCTATCGTTGGTAGTCAATTGATCGTTAAGGAGGTGCCGTTAGCTGCATACCTCCATCAGCTATCAACGATGGAGCCACCCACTTAACTACTAAAACCAGGCAAGCTGATACCTTCGCCAGCAAAACTGGGAAGATCAAGCTCTTGCGATCGCCGGGTACGAACGGCTAATCGATAGCTGACACTTTGCAGTTCCGCCTGTAGTTGACGATTTTGTTGCTGGAGTTGCTTAACTTTTTCACGTACAGGATCAATACGCTCTTCGAATTTTTGACGGTAAACCTTAGGCAGCTCTTGAACAACCTGCTCCAACATACGCGTACGATCTGTTAGCTCTTGTACCGTTTGTCGAAGCTGCACCACCTCGGTATTACGCTCTTCTAACTGGCCTTGATAGAACGTGACTTGTTCCTCAATGCCCTGGAGCTGTTCTCGTAAGGCCCTGACTTCTGCCTGGTGCTGCTCTGAGGGCTCACTCACCGCTGCTAGCCCCGCATTACCCTTAACAAGGCGAAAAAGCTCACGCGAGAGTTGCTGGACCAACTCATCACGCATTTGCAACTCCTCGCGGAGACGTGCAACTTCAGCTTGATTGGCAGAGTAGGAAGAATTCATCACTTGCGTCACATCACTAACCCCAGTACAGCAGAAAACCTTGAGGAACCATCACTCACAAACATGCACCCAATCGCATTAGCACGCAACATGCTACTCAGATAAGATCAACACCAAGTTTAGCGTCTACAGCCTCAATTAAAACCAGAAAAACGCTAGCTGATGCCTACCTTCAAATTGTTTCTTGCAACTTTAGCACCGATTACCATAATTGCTACTCATTCACGGTTATTATTTGGCAAATTGCCCCGATTGTTAGGTTTCTTTAAAATTCAAACCCTCTCTTGGGCAACCTCAGATGTTTCTCAATGAGGTCGCCCAAGAGAGGGTCTAAAAAATAATCCGCTTAGAGCTTATGCAGCTCCAGGAGGTGGTGCAGATCCGCCGGGGGAGGCGGCGGCTGCAGGCATATCAATCTCTGCTTCCTGCAAATCTTCGGTGAGGGGCTGCTTCACGGTGAGATACCGGAGGACGTTTTCACTCAAACGCATGGCTCGTTCCATCACCGCAATGATGCTTCCCGGACCTTGATAATTCATCTGAATGTAAACACCTTCACGGTGCTTTTGAATTTCGTAAGCTAGGCGACGCTTACCACGATGTTGCGTTTCCAGAATGTTGGCACCACCGTCTTGTAAAATGCCTTGGTACTTGGCAATTTCTTCATCTACGGTTTCTTCCCCGACATCGGGCCGCAGAATATACATGGTTTCATACATATACGGTTGCATTAGGACGCTCCTTGTGGACAAATGGCCTTTGCGGTGATGAACTACTCCAGAAAATCCTGGCTTGCGAAGCTCTTTCCGGAGAGTCCGTGCAAAGACAAGGGTCTACAATCATACCAGTATTTTTAGAAATCTATGGCGCAACGCTACGTTCGAATTCAGTCACAATCGGGACAGCTGCATTATGGTCTGTTGCAGTCTGATCGCAGTGTTCATGTACTGGATGCGCCACCTTGGCTGCAAGGACAGCCCACCGAGACCCAGTTAGAAGCTAACACTTACCAGCTATTGGCCCCCTGCGCCCCTTCCAAAATTATTGGGGTCGGCAAAAACTACCTTAAGCATGCGGCTGAAATGGGTGGCGGGGTCCCCCAGGAACCTCTTTTGTTCATGAAGCCATCGACAGCGGTAACTTCGACCGCAGCCCCGATTTTCTACCCACCTCAATCGCAGAATATCCACTATGAGGGAGAGTTGGCCTTAGTCATTGGCGATCGCTGTGTTGATTGTGACGAAGAGGCAGCCAAAGATAAAATTTGGGGCTACACCATCGCCAATGATGTGACCGCCCGTGATTTACAAGCCCGCGACAACCAATGGATTCGGGCCAAGGGTTTCGATTCTTTTTGTCCCCTCGGACCCTGGATTGTGCGTGAATTAAATCCCGAAGCACGGATCCAAACGTTTTTAAACGAATCACCAGACCCGGTACAGTCTGGTGATATCAGCGAAATGATTTTCAAGCCGGAAACGCTTGTAGCTTACATTAGTCAGGTGATGACACTGCTGCCAGGGGATGTCGTTCTCACGGGCACACCCAAAGGCGTTGGCCCCCTAACAATTGGCGATCGCGTCCGCATTGAAATTGAAGGCATTGGCTCCCTAGAAAACCATGTACAGGCGCGACCTGTACCCACTGCAATGCTGGCAACCGCTTCCGGTAAAAGCGACGCTTAGCGTACCTGCATGTAAACCGCTTCAGACAAAGTCGGAATCTCGGCGTACTGGCCGCGAAGCGTTTGCACGATGGAATAGCCAATAGCAGCTAGTGTGCCCAGCAGAACAACATTGAGAATGGTATCCATAAACAAACTCGTGCCGACAATGGGAGCGAGCACTACCATCAAAATGATGCGGGCCAGGAAAAGCAGGATATCCAGAAGAATCGCCTGCATCGTATTGAAGCGAATGAAGTGAGGAATATTGGTGTTACGGACAATTAAGGTCAGCAACAACAGAAAAATAACGATATTGCCAAATGAGAAGCCTCCGAAGGAGAAGAGATTGTAGAACAAAATCAGAGGCATGAGAGGAATCAGAATGAGCTGCAAAGGTGGGAATTGAGCGAATAACCCGATGCCACTGCCAGCAAACATCAACCCCAGCATAGAAACTTCCAGGAGCGGAAGCGCATAGGGTAAACAACTAAAAAATCGATCTTTTACAGTTGTGGTGCCACGCCAAGTCATTGCAAGCACGATGCCTCATGAGAACTACATTATGTTTATGCTAACTGAGTTATCGATACGAGCAACAGGCAGTCTTCTTAAACCTTTCAGGGATTTGCGCTGATAGCAGAATCGCACCGAGGGTCTGCCGTCTCATGAATGATGAATGTTAGCAATGCGAAACCCCATTTGACATTCATATTGCGTAGGTTGCTCATCGTGCAGCTTAGCTAATAAACGCCCACAAGTAAGTCGACCTTGGTGAAAGCGAGGCTGTCCTTGCTGATTTGCCATCAGGCAACCTTGACAAATCGCGGTGGGAGCCAAGACCTGCTCATCCATCATGACAACCAACATGGAGTATTACCTCCCTAGAATCTATAAGTAACCAAGACTAAGCAGGGGCAGTACAGGGACTTAATCTGATTTTAATCCAGTCTTCTGAGTGGATTGTGCATAAAAGCACACACCTTAATAGCAACTGTACAGAAAAATCCTTTTGCCTGAGTGTGCGGCCTTGCTGACGGAGAATATGGGGGCTAGAGGAAGGCTAGAGGACAGAACCGTAAAGATCGTACACATCAGCGGCGGCAATTTGAGCTGTCGCTAATTGCCCGAGGGCAGCCTGCCCTGTGAGATAGACTAAACCATCAACATCAGGTGCGTAGCGGGCCGATCGCCCAATCATTTGGCCTGTCCCAGGATGGATTTGTTCTACCAAAACCTCAACGGTTTTGCCCACCTCAGCTTGGTTTCGCCGCAGTGAAATGGGTTGTTGGGCTTGCATCAAGCGATCGCGGCGATGATCCATCACGGCTTGATCAACCGGATCAGGCAGTGTCGCCGCCGGGGTACCCACTTCAGGAGAGAACGTAAAAACGCCAACATGATCAAACTCATGGCGTTCGACAAAACTCAAGAGATGCTCAAAGTGAGCATCCGTTTCACCGGGAAACCCCACGATAAAGGTTGTGCGCATTACCGCCTCGGGGAGAGCCTCTTTGATGCGCTGAATGATGTCATCGTTGACCCGTCCCTGCCAGGGACGATTCATCGCTCGCAGGATGTCAGGGTGCGAATGCTGGAGCGGTAAATCGAGGTAGGGCAAGACATTGGGTACCGCCTGGATAGCCTGAATGACTGCCGGAGTGAGCCCCGTGGGATAAGCGTAGTGCATGCGGATCCACGGAATATTGACCTCGCCCAGCGCATATAGCAACTGGGCAAGACGAGGTTCGCCGTAGATATCAACACCGTAGTTAGTGGTAATTTGCGAAATGAGGACTAACTCATGGACACCTTCGGCAGCGAGTTGGTGTGCCTCAGCCACAATGGACTCAATGGAGCGCGATCGCTGGTTGCCACGGAGCTGAGGAATGATGCAAAAGGCGCAACGGTAGTTACAGCCTTCAGCAACTCTCAAATAGGCAGTGCCTTCGCTGGTGGTGCGATACCGGGGAACCGTTTCATCCGCAATGTAGGTGGGTTCTGCCGAGACCTCTTGTACACGCTCACCGGCTTCGGCCCGTCGAATGACCTCAACAATTTTGTGATAATCCCCCGTCCCAACTAAGGCGACGGCTTCGGGCA
>JBCBTQ010000263.1:0-7124 GCA_039818605.1 Cyanobacteria bacterium J06639_14
TCAAAAGCGTACCAGTCAAGATGATCACGACCGTTGCCAATCCTTCCCATGCGCCGCCAATCGTATTCGTTCGCAGCAATTTGCGCTGCGCCTCACCCGATTGCTTAGCCGCAATACCCGGAGTCATCTGGGTAAATCGATGGGTCAAAGTGCGATTGACCCGCAGGGCCAAATTAACCACGAACCAAATCAAGAGGAGTTTGAAAGGCTCGCTGAGGAGAGTACTTCGCCAGTATCTAATGATGGGTAGCGTATAGGTGAGCCCAATCAGGCTACAGTACCAGGCAAACACAACCAGCCAAACCAGCAGCCATTGCAGAAATTTGAGGACACTCAGCTTGCGCTCTAAAGGGGGTTCTTGGTGGAGAATTTCCAGAAAACGAGAGCGCTCAGCACGCAACCCCGATAGCTTGCGCTGCGCGCGTAACGTATCCGAGGGGAGTGTATCGACGCTGGAAGAAATTGTGACCGGTTGAGCCCCGTTATCCGGTGGCGCGGTGGCTTCATCTGACGGTGGCGCTGACAAGGATGCCGAATCCGTGCGGGCCGTTTCGCTCTCAGATGCCGTATCACGTTGCTGTTTTAGGCGGCGACGTTGCCGCCCAGTGAGCCAATGCAAACAGGCACAAAGGCCAGTCACGGCGATCGCGCCCAGCAAAATGGCAAGTGACCACCAAAGCCCCCGATAAACTACTTTCAGCGACGAAAGCTGTTCGATTTGCTCAATCTCGCCCTGCAGAATACGGCTCCATTCGGCTGAGAGCACCTCTGGGGTTTCACTATAGAAATCAACATCCGTTTGGGTAACGGTAATGATGGTTAAGGGCCGCGATCGATCCGAACCCTTGATTTGAATGACAGGGCGATTGTTGAGGGTGGAAATGATCACATCAGCCGTTCGCGCTTTTAACTCGTCTGTAGGCCATAACCGCCACTTATGGACTAACCGTCTAAAAACATTGTCGTGAAATCGTTCAAACTCTATTTGAAGTAGCGCCTCGATGCTTTGCGCTCTGATTTCCACCGGTAAATCGTCGGGGCCAAGATTCTGACGATCGGTGACGGTGGTCGCAGCGATTTGAAAGAGGTCCTCACCGTCGAGCGGCGATCGCACCCAAGTCGCCTCAATGCTGCCATAGCGGATCACTCCATCAGGTGGAATGGCGCTCGCTTTCTGGCTGAGGAAGGATAAATCTTGCCCCCTTGCGATCGTGGTCGGTAGCAAGACTAAAGCACAGGTCAAGATGCTCAAGCATAGAAAATGACGTAAGCGACGGGAAGCAAACCAAGATTGAAAGCTCAGCATCATTCAGTTTTCATCAACCAATCTAAGGGTAACAATTTAGGTGATTTCTCGAAATGAATATACCGTCATGGGTTGGGATTAAGACATGAGGCCCAACACTTCAAACGGTGATTTCTTGATCAAAAATTGCCTTAAATCAGAAAATTTCGAACGTTCTGAACGATAATTCCTTGGTCGAAAATTGCCCTAAATCAGAAAATTCCAGTTAGGCTAGAAGTCATAAGGATATCAAATTCTGGTTCCTGTCCCTAGTTTAGCTAAAACTTTACAACTTAAACACGGACTCCCAAGCAATTGGATGTAATGAGAAAATCTGTTTAATGGCCCAACCTTTCAAGATGCATCTTATCGAGATTTTTGAGCATCCATTTGCCTACAGACAAGAATCTCATCTCAGGGTACAAGGTCTTGCTTCAAAGTGATTTAACAATTGTTGGAGTTTGCGCAACTTGCCGTAAAGTATCTAAAGTGATCCATAAATATTTTTAAGGGAATTTCATAAAGCAAGCGTCTCAATTGCTTTACGGTTTTTTGCTCATGGATAATTGTCGTCGAAACTGTATCAGAGATGACTGATTCGCCGATCTTTCTATTGGCTATTGAGATGGATTAAATCTGTCGTGAAATGTCCGTTTTGTTTCGCGCATTGTCCTAGGCAATCCTGTTTAGGACATGGAAACTTACAGGGTATAAACCGCTTGTCGATCAAAAAAACTCCGCAAAAATGTTCATTGTGATATCCACTTAGATGCAAACTTGCATCTTTTTATGCCGTGCTAAAAGATGTATGAACGTTTGATTAAGGCATCTGATAGCTGTAATACCAATACTGGAGTTCTTGCAGCTGCTGACATGATTTTCAGAAAGAATACGCGCATTTAAATATAGACATTACACAACAGTAATCTTGAACAAGGAAATCCTCAATGGGGCGATGCTTTGCCTGCAATGAAAAATTTCCAAGCGAAAGAAATGTCTTTGGCTCAACTGAAGTGGGCGCGACTCGCGATCGCAATCATTACGGTACTCATTATTGCGGATCTATTGCCGCATCCCTCCCTCTCAGTTGGGTTGATTCAAAGAACACTTGCACAGGTTCAAAAAATGACGGTCACTAAGCGTGCGGCTGCGACTGAAGATGTTACGTCAACTAAGGGAATTTCTCGAAATGAATATACCGCCGTAGGTTGGTGTCGAGGCACGAGGCCCAACACCTCCGGAATTTCTATGCTGCTGGGTTTTACTTTGTTCAACCCAGCCTACAAAAGCTCCCTTTTCGGGTGATTTCTTTCTCATAGATCCCCTAAGTAGCGAGGGGGTAGGAGCTAGTTCAATTCAAAATTCAAAATACCCTTCGGGAAGCCGCTCAGGTATCTACAACATTCAAAATACGCTCGGAGAAGAGCAAAGTACTACAAAATTCAAGACTCCTTCCTTAATCTCTCTTCGCTGATCCTTTTCCCTAAGTTTAATTTCTCCTAATGGATGGCTTCTTGCAGCGATGTTCTTGCTTGAAAATCTGCAAACGACAGCAGTTTGCAGACGGACCCAACACACCTTAGACCTTAAACCCTGGTACTTGACGGCAGCAGTATGAGCATCATGCAGAACGCTTGGAAAGCCCTCTATGAGATGGATTTGAGATGGATTTGTATTTTGCATTTTGCCTTCGGCACAGCGCTACGAGACCCGGCCTTAACCCAGATGTCTCACATCAGCTTGCCCCCCGCGATCGCAGTCACTAAAGATCCCATATTTCGCTAGAAATCCGCTGTTCTCTGAGGTGTTACACGATGAAGCACAATGATTCCGGTTCGCTCCCTTCGCCGCCATCGGACTCCCAATCATCACTGAATACGAAAGATCCGAGCTTGGCCGCGCAGCCAACGGATGACTTCCGCGAGGAAGCGATCGCCTCCAGCCCTCAGGGCCTTAAGCGTCAGGTTGTTTGGCCCATTGCGGCCCTGGTCGCGATCGCGGCTTTAGTCATGGTGGGCTTTAGGGTGTATCAGAGCCTGCGCCCCGAAGCAGCCGTCAGTGAAGTCGCGAGTGAACCGGCTCGGATCCCCGTGCGGGTAACGCGAGCTGCTGTTGGGTTGGCTCAGCAGTGGGTCTTTGATGAAGGAGTCGTCGCGGCTGTGCGGCGGCGAGTGTTGAAGTTTGAAGACAACGGCAATATTGAGTTCATTGCCAAAGTGGAGGGGCGTGACTTGCGCGAAGGCGATACCGTCGCCCAGGGAGAACTCCTCGCCACGATTGACGATCGCACCCAGATCGTTGCCATTGAAACGGCTGAAGCGGATCTAGAGGTGTCCATTCAATCCCACAATCAGGCTGAATCAGCTTTGCTGCAGGCTCAGGCCAATTTTGATAAAGCACAGTCAGACCTGAATCTAGCCGAGACTGAACTGGTGCGCTATCAATCGCTCTATGAGGGCGGGGCCGTTGCCGCGACGGACCTCGACGTGGAAGCCAACGACGCCGATCAAGCGAGAGCCGCATTACGGGTGGCGGAACAAGATATCCGGGCCGCTGAAGACGATGTGCGAGTGGCCTCAGCCCAAATTGAAGCCTCCCAAGCTCGATTGCGCGAAGCCCAGGTTGATTTAGAAGATACTCAATTGGTGTCGCCTATTGACGGGGTCGTTGCCTATATCAATATCCGCGAAGGGGAATATTGGGATACGCAGCGCATTAACAGTAACGACTTGGACAATGTGGCCGAGACTGCGCCGATTGTGATTGTCGAACCACAATCATTGGAAGTGGAACTGGAGCTACAGGCGGACGAGGCCCAGGCCATCCGCCCCGGACAGCAGGCCTATGCGGTGCTTGAAGAAGACGTAAGTACCGCCGAAGCCGCCGGAGTCAGCAATAACAATTTGCTGGCGATCGCCCAAGCCGAAGGTAGCCAGGGGCGCGTGTTTTCCGTCAGCCCGACGCAAACACCGGGAGGCCGAGGCGTTGAAGTTAGCATTCGCGATTTCCAGCTAGTTCGCAGTCTGCAGGTGGGTGGACGCGTTTACATCTGGATTGAGGCTGCCAACAA
Organism: Cyanobacteria bacterium J06639_14; assembly: GCA_039818605.1. Classification (GTDB taxonomy): domain Bacteria; phylum Cyanobacteriota; class Cyanobacteriia; order Phormidesmidales; family Phormidesmidaceae; genus SIO1E4. The sequence goes on from JBCBTQ010000263.1 coordinate 4,356, forward strand.
CCCGAACGCGGTCATGATTCCCCTCGGATCGATCCAACCAGGAGAAGCCGGTCCGTATGCTTTCGTGGTCGACGAAGCGACGGGCACAGTCGAGCGTCGTCAGCTAGAGGTGGGGATTGAAGGGCTCAACGGGATGGAAATCCTCAGTGGCATTGAACCGGGTGAGCTGGTCGTGACGGATGGCATCAATCGACTCGTGGATGGCATGCAGATAGAGGTTGTGTCGGAAGAGGCATCCCTATGAAAACCGAAGAACGTCCAGTCTCGAATCAGTCTCCATCAACCTCTCAGCCTACTAGCCCCGCTCAAGCGGTGTCGCCCCTGATAAGCTTCTTCTTTACGCGTCAGATTTTTGGAACGCTCCTGTGTTTCCTTCTCCTCATGGGGGGATTCATGGGGTACGTGTCAATGGTGAAAGAAGGCGACCCCGACATCAACATTGCCCGCGCCAATATTACGACTGAATGGCCCGGAACGGATGCGGAAACCCTTGAGACTCAGGTGACCGACAAGATTGAGGAAGAGATCAAAAGCTTGTCGGGTCTGGATGACTTTACGAGCGCGACGTTTAATTCCTTCTCCATCATCAATGTTGAGTTCAAAGCAAATGAGCCGGTCGATCCGGCGATTCAGGACTTACGCTCCAAAGTCGATGATGCTGACTCGGAACTGCCCTCCGAATCAGTCGGGGTCGAAGAGCCAGACTTCGAGCAGCTTTCGCAGCAAGATGATCCGGTCCTGACCCTGGCGCTGACTGGCGAGGGGCTAGGCGTGGATATCCTGAGCCAAAAAGCTGAGGATTTGCAGGAGCGGCTGGAAGCCATCTCCAATATCCGTGAGGTCGACCTGCGAGGTTCGAGAGACGAGGTCGTTCACGTTCAAATGAAGCCCAGTCGGTTGACCAGTTTGGGAATTGCAGCAACTCAGGTCAGTGATGCCATCCAAGGTAATAACATCGATCGCTCCTGGGATCTGCTGCGCGATGAGGACATTGGCGCTCAGGTCCGCCTTTATGGTCGCCCCCGCAGTCTGGAGGATCTGAAGCGAGTCCCGGTCGCTCGGCTGGATGATAACCGGGTGGTGCGCCTGGACGAAGTGGCTGACGTCTACCGGGGAATAGAGCGCGAAGAGTCCCGGGCGTTTATCAGTTTGCAGGGGGAGGCGTTTGTGCCAACGACCACCCTGGAAGTGGTGAAAGTCAATGGCAGTGACACCATTGAAGTAGTCAATGCAGCCCTGGCAGCCATGGAGGCTGCCAGTCAGGAGCCGGACTTTTGGCCCGCTGGCATGGCCTATGACATCTTGACCAACGATGCTGAAACTATTCGCGATGATTTGTTTGATTTGGGCAGCAATGTTCTGCAGGCCTCTGTTTGCGTCTTTTTGATTCTCCTGGTAGCGCTCACCTGGCGGGAAGCGTTAATTGCCGGCTTGGCAATTCCGGTGACCTTTGCCGGGGCCATCTTCGTTCTGTGGTTGGGTGGCTACACCCTCAACACCATGGTCATGATCGGCATGATCCTGGCTCTGGGACTGCTGGTGGATGTCTTTATCCTCATGCTGGAGGGCATGCACGACGGCATTTTTGTGAAGGGGCTGGCCTTCCCCGATGCGGCGATTACAACGATTCAGACCTATGCGGGTTCTTCCTTTGCCGGTCAGTTAACCACCATCCTGGCCTTAATTCCTTTAATGGCGATTTCAGGGACGATGGGCAAGTTTGTACGGCTTATCCCCATCAGTGCCATTGTTTGCCTGGTGCTAAGCTACCTGCTGGCCCTGTTCGCGGTTGTGCCACTGTCAAAATTTTTGCTGGGACAGGCGCAAGGCACCCATAGCCAAACCTTCATTGATCGTCTTACAGAGGCGGTGTCGGAGCGATTTGCCAACTGGAGCCTGCGTTTTACCGTGCGGAATCGCAGCGTTGCGCGCCTGTGGACGCTGGGGGCGATCGCCGCCTTCGTCTTTTCCATGGTGCTGTTTACCACCCTGCCATTTACCCTGTTTCCTCAGCAGGATGGCATTAAGCTCAGCATCAATGTTGAGTTGCCACCAACAGCAACTTTAGAAGTCTCGCAAGAAGTTGCTGATCGTATTGGGGAATATCTCCGCGCCTACCCCGATACGGATAACACCCTGGTATTCGAGAACATTACAAAACTGGTCGGACAGCGCAGTAGTCTCGTTTCGTCCAGTGAAATCAAGCCTTCAACGTCAGATTATTTTGTCGGACTGTCGGCGGTGATGGTGGCGCGATCGCAGCGTCAGGAAGATTCCTACTTCTACGTCCCAGAGTTACGAGAAACCATTGAAACGACGATTTTGCGCGACTACCCCGGCGCTGTGTTGGCCGTGCAATATACCCGCGCCGGGGGCAATGAGGATCCGATTCAGCTTCAGATATTTGGCGAAGATATGCTGACGCTCAGGCAGATTTCGACCCAGGTGCAAGCGCTGCTGCGCAATGTTCCCGGCACGATGGACGTGCGGGATGATTTAGGGAATTTGCGCACCGATTACAAACTGGTACCCCGTCGGGAAGCGCTCGATTTCTATGGCATCAGTCAGGATGACTTAAGCCTGCAGGGACGCTACCTGATGATTGATAACGACATCGGCGATTACCCCATCGGCAGTGGCGAAGAAGATTTGGAAATTCACCTCAGTACCCGCTGGCCCTCTCAAGAGGGGGACATCGGCGGCCCGTCGCGGCTGGATGAGTTTGCCACTATTCGCTTTATCAATGACCAGGGTGAGGCGATCGCGGCC
>JBCBTQ010000264.1:0-6988 GCA_039818605.1 Cyanobacteria bacterium J06639_14
ATGTTTAATAAGGGCTTTTCGCCACAATGGGTAGCCTCTAGATTGGGTACCAAAACCCCTACCAAAAGGGGTATCTGAGGAGGCAACTTCTTGGCCAGATCCTGTAGGATCATTTGCATCGTGTCAATGAATCCGGGCCGCAATACTAAATCCCGGGGCGGGTATCCACAGAGCGACAGTTCTGGTGTCAAAACCAACCGAGCACCTTGTGTCTCGGCTGCCTGCACCGCTACGAGAATTTGCTCAGCATTTTGAGTCAAATCACCAATGATGGGGTTGAGTTGAGCGATCGCAATTTTCATGATGAATAGTTATTAGTTATTAGTTATTAGTTGTGGGTATTGGTTAATGGTCGGACGAGGCATTGGGTGTATAACTCCTGTAGTAGTCACGAAGCGTCTTGCCCAAAGACCTCGCCCGTGAAGGTTAATTATTTGGTCACTGATTATTGGCTGCTGATTTTTAATTTGAGGTTGCTAGTTCAGGGTCTATAGTTCGTGCTTTATTCACAGCCATCTGATCTTGGGATGAACACTGAACCAGTAATAATGAACATTAACCATGACCTATTAACCATTAATGAAAAACCTAAATAAACACCATTGGCTTATCTTTAAGTGGTTCAAAAGCCGCAGCATTAAAGCGGTATAAACTGGCAGGGCGACCAGCTCCACGGGAGGTTTTATCACCCGTATCTTGTAAGAAACCCAGCTTTAATAGCCGGGCACGGAAGTTGGAATAGTCTGAGAAATGTTCACCCAGGACCGTCACATAGAGCTGATAGACATCGCCAAGAGTGAATTTTTCCGGTAAAACATCAAAGGCAATGGGGCTGTACTCTAACTTACTCTTAAGACGTTGGTAGCCATAGTCCAGAATTTCGTTGTGGTCAAAGGCGAGTTGAGGTACTCGATTCAGGGGATACCAGGCAATACCACTGACGCCATCGGCAATTAATTCAGCGTCGATAAACCGCACTAGGGCAAAATAGCTGACGGACAAATAGCGGGTACCGAAAGAACTTTTGGATTCGCGGGGATCGCGATTAGGACCGCCAAAGGTGTATAGCTGCTCCAGGTATAGGTTATTGACGCGAATCTTTTCAGCTAGAACTCGATAAGCGGCATCTTCTAAAGATTCTCCTTGGCGCACTAATGTCCCAGGCAGACTCCAAGATCCTAAAAAAGGCTCCCCGTGACGCATGACAACCAACACTAGTAAACGGCTTTGATCGGTGTCCACCGAGAAGATGACATTATCAACCCCGACCTTAAAGTCGGCTAAGCAATCTCCTTCTAGTGGATCGGCTGTTTTTCTCTGGAGCTTTCCGTACATGGATATAGATTTTTTTGATAAATGTAGGCTCTAACTGCCGTCGGTAAGGCGTTGGGATCGTCGGTCTGCCGATAGTACGTTGACGAGACGTCAAACGTTTCAGGAATGTTCGCGATCGCGATCGTCCCCCCCTGCTGTTGCACTTCCATCAAAACATGCTCCGACAGGTCGTACCCAGGGCGAGGTACAACGAGGATATGAACTTGTTGAAAGAGTTCCCTGGCTTTGTACCAGCGAGGAAGTTGTTGCACCAAATCGGAACCGACAACCAGAGTGAGTTCTGAGTCGGGCCAGCGATGGCGAGCCCGCTCGACACTGATCAGCGATCGCGAATGACTGAGGTCCTCGTAAAGTGCGATATGTCCTTCAGAAGCCGGGATATCTTGAATCATCAAACGCAGCATAGCGGCACGATCGCACAAGGGACTCTGGTGAGATTTGAAAGGATTATTGGAGGCCCAAACGGCAACGTGATCAAACCGAGTGGAGAGCCACCGCAGAATTTCGCAGTGACCCCGATGGGGCGGATCGGCACTCGTTCCAAATAGAGCAATACGCATAGGATGCTGAGTAGTCTCCAGTTCAAGGTTAGTAGACATTGGGTAGAGTACCTAACACGTAAGGTCAGACGTCCGCCGTGTGGCTTCCGTCAGGTCAATCAATGCAGTTGTAGGATGAACAGGAACGCTTGGTGGTTCCACAATCGCACGGACTTCCGAGGGTAAGGACAAAACTGATTGAGCCGTACGCCGAGCAATTTCAGTCAGAGAATCCAACGGGGCGACTAACTCACCCTGACGCATCACTAAACCAAGCAGTGGACAGGCATTATCGAGAGCCGTCTCGGTCACTAAGCCAAGGCGATCTTCAACTATATAATCGCCCTCATAATGCCGGAAGACTTGCTTGCGTCCTGGATAAGTGACTTTACTAGCCGACTCCTTCATCACTGGGATGCCATCAATATCTACCAGTTTGTAAACCCCATTTACCGGTGATCCTGTCACTAAACGAGTACCCAGTCCGTAACCATCAATGCAAGCTCCGGCCTGCCGCAGGCGGTCTATTTCATATTCATCTAAATCACCACTAGCAAAAATGGCGATATCTGGTAGTAGTTGATGGACTTTTTGCGAAAGAGCAACGAGATCTCCAGAATCTAATCGGATTCCAGTCAAAGCCGTTTGCCCTTGCTGTTTCTGCGCAGCTAACCGCTGGGCCGCTGCTACGGTATCGTAAGTGTCGATTAGCAAAGGGGCTCCGGGAAAGTAACGGTGAAACGCAGCAAACGCTTCGTCTTCATTGCCAGCAGTTGCGGCGATCGCCATCACGAGGGCATGCGCCATGGTACCCACGGGTTTTTGCCCCAGTTGTAGCGCCGCCAAGACATTGGAAGTTGCATTCAACCCTCCCGCCAAAGCGGCTCGGGCTGCCCACATGGCTCCTTGGGGACTAAAGGCACGCCGAGTGCCAAACTCCAATAACGTTGCGTCGGGGCCTGCAACATCCCTTAACCGAGCGGCCCGAGTAGCCAATAACGTCTGATAATTCAGCGTGTTGAGCAGATAGGTCTCGACAATTTGGGCTTGCCACAAGGGCGCTTCGATACGCAAAAGCGGCTCATGGGCAAACACAGCTGTGCCTTCGGGAATCGCCCACACATCACCGGTAAATCGAGCGTTACGGAGTGTTTCCCAAAAAGCTGCTGGAGCCTGGTCAAAAATCCCCGTTTCCTTCAGCGCTTCAAGATGGCGATCGCTCAGGTGGAAACTCTGCAAAAACTCAATAGCCTGAGCCAGCCCCATTGCAATAAGGTAGCCAAAATTTTCAGGCAAGCGACGAACAAACAGCTCAAAGCTAGCACGGCGTTGATCTAACCCTTCACCGACATAGCAAGCCGTCATGGTGAGCTGATAAAGATCCGTCAGCAGACTGTAATTGTCTGGCGTTGCCAGCAGTGGCGCGATGCTCATAAGACACTTTCTTTTCTACTTATGGTTATATTAACCATAAATATCGCAGGTGTCTCGCCTTTTTGCAGAAACTTTATTTGGTCCTAAGGCTATCCAGGAGTCCGGGCTCTGGCATCAAAGCAACCTTCATCCGCTGCTCTGATACGAAAGATCAGGTTCCTCAGACAAGTTTTCTACTTTGGATCACTTTTATTGCAGCCATCACGTGTGTGGCAAGGGGATATATCTGTAATTCCTAACAGATATGTTGCATTTATTTTTGGTAAAAATACTATTTATCTTAGGCGCACGGCTCTCCCCAACAGGAGTATGCTGAAGGAGTGAAGCTGCTGCAGATGAACTATGGAAACGCCACCTCTGACAAGACCTGAGCCTACCTGGAAAGCGGCGTTACGGCTGATGCGGTGGGATAAACCAACAGGGCGCTTGATCTTGATGATACCGGCCCTATGGTCTTTGTTCTTAGCAGCACAGGGGACGCCACCGTTAGGATTGTTGGCGGTCATTGTTGTTGGCAGTGTAGTTACGAGCGCGGCAGGCTGCATTGTGAATGATCTATGGGATCGAGATATTGATCCACAGGTGCAACGCACTCGCAATCGGCCTCTTGCTGCCAAAGCGCTATCGGTAAGGATTGCGATCGCCCTCGCCTTCATTGCCTTTATTTGCGCCTATGGCCTCACCTTTTATCTCACGCGATTGAGTTTCTGGCTCTGTGTAGCAGCCGTTCCTGTCATTGTGCTGTATCCCCTGGCTAAGCGGGTATTTCCCGTACCGCAGTTAGTATTGGCGATCGCGTGGGGCTTTGCGGTTCTCATTCCCTGGAGTGCGCTTACAGGTTCACTGGAACTTGCCACGTGGCTGCTGTGGGGAGCTGTTGTGTTGTGGACCTTAGGGTTTGATACAGTCTATGCCATTCCTGATCGCGAGTTTGATGCTCAATTAGGTGTAAATTCTAGCGCTCGTTTCTTTGGCAAGCAGACCCCTCTGGTCGTGACCTTCTTCTTTATCGGAACGGCTGTTTTGCTGGCCGCACTAGGCATCGTAATGTCCCTGAGCTGGCCATTCTGGATCACGTTGGTTATAGCTTTAGGCTTCTGGGGACGCCAGGGATATCTCCTGAGCCTCTACAATCCCCCCCCAACACTCTACGGTCAGATCTTTCGGCAAAATGTCCTGCTCGGCTTTATTCTTCTAGGCGGCATGATTGCAGGCTTTTACGCTTAATAAATGATACGAATCCTCCGATTGATGACCAGCGTGTCCTCAATGTTGCCGTGTCTAGTCAGATGCAAAATGTAGGGATCTCACGCCCCAAAGGTAATGGCTTACAAGGATTTTCAGCTTGATAATTGGCTGGATACCAAAGTCCGAAATCGTAAATCCAAAATCGTAAATTGGTACATTTCCTAGAAAAAAGCCCCTGCTGGGCAAGAGCAAGGGCATCAGGTGTGTTGTCTGCTGTCTAGGGAGGAAAAACAAGAAGGAGGTACGTTATCGGGGTTAGCGATGATAGCGAACACCCCGATAAGTAAGTTCTACAGCCGGTTGACGCTGCGTCATTTGAGGCTGCTTGATCGGGTAACTATTCCCCAGAAAGTTTCCGGTTTCTCCAGTTTCCAGAGAAGGAGAACCGGCAACAGAGGAGTTGAAAGCAATACCGCGATAAGTCAGTTTCATAGGGGCAAAAGCTCCAGTGTTTGTTGGGCTAACAATAGAAACAGCCTCTCTCGAACGAATCCCGTTTCCCAAAGCGTGTTCCTTGTTACGCAACTCGTTGTCCACGATCACCTGAATACTGTGATTTGCCACCCAAGTCCCCATGGTCAACAAATGGCCGAGCCAACGAAAGGCACAAGGGATAGCTACAGATTGTGGCGTTATGAGAGGTGCTGCTGTGGTTAGGGAATAGATTACTTATGGGGTAAAAGAAGGTGGCGGAGAGCTGTGGCGAACCCTGAACATTTAGCAAAGATCAGAGAAGACATTGACGTTGGGGCTTGGAATCAGTGGCGCGAGAATAACGTTGAGGTTAAGCCCGACCTCTGCGGAGCTAACCTCAGCGAAGCCTACCTCCGTCACGCCAACCTGAGTGACGCCAACCTCATTGGGATTGACCTCAACCTGGCTTACCTCACCGGAGCCGACTTCAGCTTAGCCAATCTCATCGGGGCTAACCTGATCGGAGCATACCTCCGGGGAGCCATCTTCATCGGAGCGAACCTCCGCAATGCCAACCTGATCGGAGCCGATTTCCGTAACGCCAACCTTACCGGAGCCGACCTCCGGGGAACCAACCTCACCGGGGCTAATCTTACCGAATCCATCCTCACTGGGGCCGACCTCACCGGAGCCATTAGTGAAGACTGGCAGATTCTCAAATCGACACGATTAGACGGCGTCAAATGTGACTATATTTTCTGCAAACAAGACCTTGAAACAGGGCCAACAGCGCGTTTACCGACAGACCCCAGTAGGACCTTTGAACCTGATGAGCTTGTCCAGCGTTTCCAGATTCTCGCTAGTGTTTTAGGCACCATCGAACTGACCTTCACCCAGGGCATGGACTGGAAAGCTTTCTTGACCTCATTTCAGGAGTTGCACCAGCAGCGCCCCAGTGATGAGATTTCGATTCAAGGCATTGAATGCAAGGACAATACCTTTATCGTGCGGCTGGAAGTACCTCCAGAAGTTGATAAGTGGGCCATTGAAGCTCAGGTTAAACAACTCTACGAAACACATCTCAAAGCACTTGAGGCTCAGTACGAAAGGCAACTCCACTGGCAAGGGATCCCCCCCAAAGACACGCGAAAAATAATTGAAGCTGAGCGTCGAGAGAACGCGACCCTAATGAGAATTTTTGAGACGATGGCAAACAATCAATCAGGCTCGAAATACAACATGTTGTGAGAAACGAAGAAGTAGAAATGGTATTACACCTTGTTGAAGCGATACCAAGAAACCCGGTCTTCGCGACTATCCCTATAATCGATATCCTCGACGACGGTAAGTTGACCGTTGTTCTCGATTCTTAGCCATACAACTTTGCGGGCAGCCTCCTGATCGTACACAGCGTACCGCCAGTTATCCTCTTGGTGAAACTGAACGGGTGACTCACCCCAGTCACAATCAGTGGGAGAACAGGAGCCAAACACCTGAATACTGGTACCGGGTGGGGTAGAACAAGGTCCATCAGTCGGGCACACAACATAGTCAACACATCGGGGAATGTAGATAACGGTTGTGATTCCGCTGGTCTCTAGATCCTCATTTTCCCAGCGACCACCCATGTCATCAATAGCGCAAAGCGCCTGTGAAGGGGCAGAAAAACTAAAAATGGCCAAGGGGATGCTTAGGGTCAGTACTGATACCAATAGAGATAGGGAGTCAAAACTTATGCCCCATAAGTAGGACGAAGAGTTCCTCATGGTTATTCCCGCAATAAGGGAGCAAGTAAAGAACAGCGGGACGCACCTTGTTTTCTGTAACGTTTATAGGAATTACGACGTCTATCTAACTGCCTAAAGTTCCCTTTTTCCAGCAACAGTTAATAGCTCTAGCAATTCTTCCGAGCAAATTGTGTTAGTCGGAAAACGATTTAAAGATGCGATCCAGCATAATCGACTGTAGTGCAACGTTTATCATGTCTGAAGCTATCAACTGGGAATGATTTTGGACAT
>JBCBTQ010000265.1:0-6947 GCA_039818605.1 Cyanobacteria bacterium J06639_14
GTCATAGAGCGGGTAAAGGTGGCCGTTTTACGCCACCATTTTGCATAACGAGGATCTTTTGTTGGCTTGCTCATAGATTAATGCCACTTTTAATCAAGAACTGACGTGCCCTCTCATGGTGAGGGCCTGATTGAAATCTTTGAAATGCGTTCCTTACTGAAGTGCCGTTGCTATCACGGCGGCCCCAGTATTTTTCTGGAGCTTCGCCAGCCAAGATTGCTGAATAGGCATGGCGAATATCATGCTCAGAGGGGCGAAAGCCGTTGTCTAGCAGGTACTGCATGATCTTTGGCGCTTGGCCCGCAATAGTCTGCTGTCCGCTGATGCCATACTGTTGTTGATTACTCGGGCTGAATTGGATTAGTCCTTTATAAACATCACCATCGCCGCCCATCTTATTGGGGTTAAGTGTCCCTGATGACTCCCAACTCATCAATGCGGTCAGCTCAATAGGGTCTAAGCCTAGATGCCCTGCGATATTGACAATAGCTTTTGCTCCGGCGGGGTCAGCCATCACCCGTTCGCCGTCCATAACCAAACCAGTCGCAACCTCTTCAGCAACCGGAACATCGCCAGTCAAAATCCGTTCTGCCCACTCACGGGTAGGGATAACCTTTTCCCCAGCCTCAACTTGGCGAAGATCGAGGTGTGGCCCAGTTCCACGACCACTAGCCCCAGTTGTACCAATGCGATCGCCTGCATTGAACTCCCCTGAGCTGCATCCATCAAGATGGAGCAGAAGGAAGTCGGGAAATTCTCCTGACTGAGGTTTAACCGTCAGGTAGTCTCCAGCCCCATTATTGAAGCCTTCGCGGCATTGTGCAGTTGCCGCATATGGAGCATAAACAGCAGTGCCAGTCGGTGTGGCGAAATCGACACCTGCATGGAAGCTACTGCAACCATCGCAGGGAGGGATGCGAGAACCAAAGCCGCTTGTAACCAGGTACCCTGCAACAGCATCGCCTTTACTAAGAGGCGTAGAAGTAGATGGCGCAAAGGAGTCACCCGCGCTTCCACCGCTAGCACCATCCTCTCCGAAAATCATCCCCATCCCAGGCAGTTGCTTTAGTCCGTTCATTGCCATGCGCCCATAGTGAACACCTTCAGCGATCGCGATTAGCACACCACAAACGCCAATAAAAATCAGTCCTAGCTGCAGGCGACTTAACGCTAAAGTCCCACTGATTGATTTCAGTTCACGCTTTGCTGCATCTAGCTCTGACGCGATCGCCTTGATAGTGGCCAGCCCAGTCTTCTTGTCAAACTCATCCTGCATTTTTTGCAGAGCACGGGCCAGCTTAGCAACATCTGTCGATAGCCCTTGAGCGCCTTTGACTAGTGGCGAGTTTGCGTTATGTCTTGCAAGTTCAAGCTCTCGTTGTACTTTTGCTAATCGCTGCTCTAAGGCGAGCTGCGATCGCTCTGGCGAACGAACCAGCGATCGCAGCTCGCGATTATATTTGCGCAGTTCTTCACGTAGAACTTCTTCAACAGTAGGCTCAGGCTTTGGTGGAGGATTCTTGGTGTTCTCAAGCTTCTTCCTAGCCCGCTCTAACTGTTCCCTAGCCTTTGTCAGTTCATCTTTTTCGGACTTTTTCTTATTGAGCGATCGCAGCTCTTTGCGAACCGCTGATAGCTCCTGCTTTAGGATTGCGAGTTCGCTGTTCTCCCCTCCGGCGGGAGGCGTTGTATTTCCGGTTGAACTTCCTCTTTCCACCATTGGTCTACTTCGTCAATTTTCTGAGAAGTGGTTTCAGGGGCCATTCGCCATGCAATGTACAGGCAAGTCAATAGCCCCAGAACCGTAAGCACTGCATCTGAAAAACCCCTCATTCGTCATCGCCCCTATTGAACGGCAGGGCACTAACGGCAATCCTGGCCGCCCATCGAGCAGTGCCATCAATCGTTGGACCTAAGCGAATGGCATCAATGGAAACCAGCTCTAGGAAAAGAGCAACCAGTAGTAATTTGAAAATGAAATCTTTCATAATTCAGTTCGCCAGTTCAGTTCGTTCAAGAGGCAATCAGTTCGGAACTGACTCTAAATCGGCGATCGCTGAAACTTCCGCGTCATGGGGAAGTGCGCGATCTACCAATTCAGTTCGTTCGAGATGCGTCGCATTTTCCTGGGGAAATTCCCCAGTGATCAAAGAACTCCACTTCTTACCAATCTCAACCCACCGATCGTCGGTTTTGGCGCGTTTCATCAAGGGTTCACCTGTAGCCCTCAAGATAGGGTCAAGGGCGTTAGCAAGCTGTGTCCGGCTGGTGATCATCCCGTCCTGCACCTTGGCCAAGATGTCTGGGTTATTAGTCAGGATTGTTTCTAGCCAGCTTGCTGCTTCGGCTTCAGGGGAAGTGATTTTAAGCGATCGCGGCATCCACCCCAAATCAGGAACTGCATTCAGCTGCAACTCCTTGCCTATGTAGGTAATGCAGGGGTAGAAATCATCAGAGTTTGGAAGTGCTTCCAGGTCATCAACTAGCCCATCGAACTGTTTTTTCTGAGAGTCACGCAGACCCATATTGCGGTGAATCTGCCCAACCTTAGCCGCAGTTCGCAGTACAACCCAGTCAAGTGCGCGGATAAAGGCTTGGCTAATGCCAGCACCTTCTACATCGAGAACCTGAGTCGCGATCGCGAACTGAATATCTCGCTTGCCGCCTCGGTTTTTAATATCTTCCAAACGCTTGACTAGATTAGTCTTGCGCTTGTTGGAGAACTGGTCTAGAACGTTGTTCAGCTCATCAACAACAAGCAGAATGGGAACCTCATCGGTTGGTTTATCCAGCTCGCGCCAAATCTGATTGACAAGTTTCTCCAGTTCATCAACAGTTTCATAGACGACTTCCCCAGGCTTTAGCCCAAACCAAGCACCGTCTTCACCCCATTTATCAATGGTCTTACGAAGCTCCATATCATGGATGTAGACCCGCCCTTTGGGGTATCGCTCCATGAAGCGAAGGATTGCAAACTTGAGCAGCCAGGACTTACCGTCACCAGGCTCACCAAGCACCCCAAAGCTACGCAGGCGCTCGGTTCTAGGATTCGTTTTGACTAGGTTCTCTAGCCATTCGCCATCTGCATCAAGTTGCTCTCTCAGCTGCAGTTCAAAATGCTTGACTATCGGTATCTGGGACAGAACTGCAGAGACAACCTCCCCGCTATGGGTTTTGTCAGGGCTAGAAAATCGACTTGTCAAATCATCAAACGATTCTTTAAGGACAGCAGTACTTGCTAGGAGGCATTCAACTATGCCGAATCGTTTGCGTTGCATGTAATAACAAGACGCGGCACCGACTATAGCGCCTACAGGTGCACTAATACCAAACGCGATCGCGCTACCCAGTAGCAACGTTGCGCCCGCCGCTGTCTTTTCCCCATTCTTAGGGCTGGATGTTTGCATAATCGTGCTCCTTCCCTAACTGCTCTTGCTCTGGATTTAAGTCAATCGTCATTCCCTGAGCAGTGTGAACATGCTCGGGGTTGTCAAGCCAGAACCGGGCTAATTCAAGCGACTGACGTTCTGCCGCCAAGTTAGCCACCCGGTTAAACGTCTCAGCGTCACCATCGAAAACCCCAGTTTGATTTTTGAGATCCCAGAGCTCGTTGTTAATGCGCTCATAGTGCATCTCCAGGAAATCATTCACACCCAATTCATCAGCTCTGCCAATCTCAACCAACTCAGTGGCGCGGACAACAATACTTTCCATCAGCATGTTTGTACCGGTCTGGCTTGGTGTAGGCTCGACATCAGAAACTTCAGCGGATTCCTGCTGCCGCTTTTCTTCCTGCTGCCGATCTACTTCGTCCTGAAAGCTTTGCCCAAACTCGCTTCTGAGCATTGGGCCCAGCAGAAGCACTGCAAACACTAGTAAGGGAGTGAAGCTGCCAAGTTTGATAGGAATTTTATTGGTAGTCATGGCTAGACTCCTCCAAGAATCGAGTCCAAAACTGAATCTTTTGCTCATCAGCTGAGCCATCAATTAATGCGTCTGAGAGCTTTCGCCTAACTGCCTTTTGCAGAATTTCAAGTTCTGAAGGCTCAGGACGACTCAGCAGATAAACAGCCGAAAACCCAACGACAACAAACAACAAAACCCCAGTCACTACATCGCCAGCTAGTGCAGACTCCTCAGCGGAGCCAAACACCCACGCGATCGCCATGTCGCCACCTATTCCGCCAAAGAATAGAATTGACAAGATATAGCGCCAGTAGCGCTGCTTAGAGCGACGCCAGATACGTTTGGCTATTCGGTAGGTCAGAATCGCTGAGAGCAGGTGGTGCATGCTTCAACCTCGAACCATCAAATAGACTAGGCGAACTACGCTGAGAACCGCCAAGAAGCAGCCCCAAACAACAAGCGCAGCGATCGCGTAAGGGAACAGGAACCGACCGACCAAGAACAATGAACCTCCCACGAGGGGAGTAACAATCGCTGCTACAAACAGCTCAATAGGCGATGTTTGCCAGAGATGTTGCCAACCCTTTTGAATTGAAGGGGCCAGGGACATTCTGAGGAGCTTGAGGCGAAATAGATACCGCCTGATTCGATGCTTCAGCATCCAGGCATTATGCGTGAGGTAGAGCTTTGCTCGATTATTGTTCATGACTCAAAGAAGAAAAACGGCTGCCAGAATGAGGACAAACAGGACACCTAAGCTTTTGTTCGCTTCACCTTTTTGATCGTTTTTGCTTTGGGAGTAGGGGCGACCACATCGACAACATCGGTCATCCCCTCTGTCAATACCTGATGAAATCCGGTGCTCATAGCCTCCACGGCCATGGCACCCATAGATTCCCCCAATTGCTGATATTGAGCCAAAAGACGAGACTGCAAATTAGCCAAGTTTGATGCGGTTGAATAATTCACCGCCAAAGCGTTGTCAAGAGAATCGGCTACAGTCTCACCAGAATCAGGTTCATCAAACTCAAGATCAATAATTTCGGTTTCGTCAGGGTTCCGAGCGGAAGTTCCGGGCGGAAGTTCCGCTGATGAGTCAAGGTCTTCGTCTAGGTTTGGGCCTAGCTTGCCGTGCATATCCCAAACCATTGAACGATATTGGTCGATGCTTATCCGGCTGGAATTTGCCTCTAGCTTCAACTTCCCCTTGTTCTCTTTAGGTATTTTTGTTGAGGTATGAAGCTGAAGGTTTTTTATCTGCTCAAAAGCCCATTCCGTATAGCTTCCATCGCTAGACTTTAGATGCTCTGGGCACCAGTAGTAGATAGTCTCCAAAGTTTCTCGCTGGGTTCTAACCCACCGATCGCTTCGCAAACACGCCGTTGCAATCTCTTCCGCCGTGTAAGAATTCCGGGCGGAAGTTCCATCTCTTGTGCTTTGTTTTTCAGTGGTTTTAGCCATTTCTGGTGCTGTCTGCGTGGGATTTTCTTCCGGGCGGAACTTCCGCCTATGACAAGTCTAGCCAAATTAACCCCCTTGTCAACACCTGTACAAGGGCTATACAAGGGGTAAAGATAGAAAAGGCAAAATGATAATGGAGATCGGATACTATTTGGGAGGTATTAGCGCGATCGCGAAATGGCCCCCAATCTCAAAGAACTCAGCATCAATCTGCCGCCGGAACTTCTGGAAGAAGCCAACAAGATCTTTGAGGAGATGGGGATAAAACCAGGTGAAGGCCATCGAGATGTGTGGATGGCTGGCTTCTACAAGCTTTTAGAGGATTACAACAAGCTTCTGTCTAACCGGAAGATGCGTGAGTCGGCCCAGAGCGATCGCGACGACGACTAGCGATCGCCTTGGGCAAGCGGCTATGGTGATGGCCATCTGTACATTAGGAACTCCTCTTGGCCGCGACAGCGCCGAAGGCTGTGACAGCCCCTGCGATCGCGATTACAGCATTCAAAAACGCATCGGCAGAAATCTGTTCCCTGAGCAGGGCTAAGCCTAGCAGTCCAACTAGGGAAAGAAGGATTAGGCTACGGTTTCGACCATCAAGCCCCTGTCTCCCCTGGATGTCTTTCACTTCAGATAGGGTGAGGCGGTCTTGCTCAAAATTCTGTTCAATCAACTCAAGCGTGTCCAGCAGAACGTCATTTAACGCCCCATCACATTGGGAAACAGAGAGCGATCGCAGGTCTCCCTTTATCTGCTCAATGTCTTTTGATTTGCTCATAGTGTTGACCGCCTTGTGTAAGTTGTTGTCGCTGCATTGATGCAACGCTTCACCTCTGAGTCCCACCACCACAAATGCTCATCCTTGTCAGTCCGCAGAACCATAAAGTCTTTTTTGGCCGACAACATCCGCTGGGCCAACAGCCGACAAGCACGCTTGGCAGTCATATCGACATCTCGGCCAACAGCAATCATCGCGGCCCTCTTGCTCCAGTCCGGCATGACCTTTTCCGCCTCGGCGATGAGAGCACCGCCACAGTCATATTGGCCACGAAACAGTAGATGCTTACCAGCCAAATCCCCAGAGCGTTGATACCAAATCCAAACTTCGTGGGTAGCCAAGGACTCGACTTTGTAGGGTCGTCTTTGGCCAGGAACGTCTCTGAGGTGTTGGCAGACAAGTAGGTGTCGATGTCGCGGTGTTGCGGGTAGAACACCACCCCACCGGGAGACTTGTCGCCCATTCGCACCCAAAGGCGTGAAAGGTATGTCCGGGGCGATCGCTTGTGGCTTCGGCTGGATTGAACGGATTCCGATGGCCTTGATGAGCCATCGCCACAACCTTGCGATTGGATTTGATGCGGCATTCACTCAGCGAAGGGAAAGGAGAACATTTTTATGTTATCCGCTGGGGTGAATTTTCAACTCCGTATTGAATTTTTCACTAACTGTAAACGTTTACAGTTAGTGCCTTTTGTTCAGAATCGCGATCGCTGCATCAGTCTCTATCAGCTCAGGTAAGAATGTCATGCCGGGAATTACAATCTCGCCAATGGAGCTGATGTCGCTAACAATATGGTTGACGT
>JBCBTQ010000266.1:0-6879 GCA_039818605.1 Cyanobacteria bacterium J06639_14
GACGTTAATCTTAACAATAACGATGGCAACAATGCACTTTGGTTCGCTTGTTTTGGAAACTTCTACGAAGCGATCGATTTATTAATTGCTGCGAACATTGATATTGACAATCAAAATGGGAATGGTGCAACAGCGTTGATGTATGCCACCTCATCTGGGAAGTTAGAGGTGTTACAGCAATTATTAAAGCACGGGGCAAATACTGAACTCCAGAATTTAGATGATTTTAAGGCCATTGATTTTTCCAGCACTCAAGCAGTATGGAGAGTTTTGAAAAATGCCGCTCAGTAAATCAAGGTTGAAATCATATCATGAGCTAACTGATCACTCTTATCAATCCGTCAAAATCAATCCAAACTATGTCGATTCGTCAACGCAACCCTCAGCCTATAAAACATATCCCAACTTTTATAGAAGATATCCCCTATTGGAGGGCAATGCCACCCATGAATTGATCAAATTAACAAGCGCGATTACCTTAGAAAAGCAATATCGTCATTATACGTCTCAATTACGGGTGAATCCTTCTGCGGGTGGGCTGTATCCGACGGAGCTCTATGTCCAAATTCGCGGCGTGGACGGGATAATTAATGGATTGTATCACTTAGAAATTTCGAATAACGTTCTAACGCTGATTTATGAATTAATCGATGATGGTTTGGAAGCTTATATTTGTCCAGGAAAGACCATCCGGGGATTAATTTTTCTGATGAGCTGTGTCTATTTTAGATCCAGTTGGAAATATGAGGCGCGTAGTTTGAGGTACTGCTTCCTTGATAGTGGACACCACTTGGGGGCCATTGAAGCAGCTGCTTATGGATTTAATCGCCAAGCTGAATTTATTTTTGATTTTAATAAGACTGGGCTCAACGAAATTTTAGGATTTGAAAATAAGGAATTTGTGACTGCTAGTGCAATTCTAGGCGTTTATGAGGATCAGCCTAGGCGAAAGTTTAGGTTGAAAGTTCCTTTCGTGTGCGGAACAGATTATTTTGAACCCAATGTATTGATTGAAAAAGGATATCAAGATACGATTAGCCCTGGAAGCGATCGCCAACTGCTCAATTATCCTCAATGGCGTTACGATCGCCAAAAATTCTTAAAAGTTATATCTCAGCGGCGATCGGCGCGATGCTTTAGAAAGGGATCGATTTCCCAACAAGAATTCAAAGAAATCTTTGTGGAAGTGACGCAACCTATTCCGACTGAAAGTAGAGAAGTAATCGAGTTCTACTTTATTGTTTTGAGAGTCGCGGGTATGGAGCCTGGGGTCTATCGCGGTATGGAACTCATTCAAGCTGGCGAATTTGCTGAAAAATCAGCTTACTTATGTGTCGATCAACGAATTGCTAGCGATAATGCCGTTACGCTATTCTTGGTTGCCCATTCCCAGAATTATCAAGCCGCAACACAATTTGCTGGGTTGCTTGGGCAAAGAGTTTATTTGACTAGCAATTATCGCGGAATTGACTGCACGGGAATTGGTGCGTATTATGATGGAGAAACCAAGGCATTTTTGGGAACTGAGAAAGATATCCTTTATGCTTTAGCAATCGGAAGATAAACAAACAAAGATCTACTTCAATTTTTCAGGTTAGGATGATGAACTCAAGCGATATCACTTGATTTGCAACGACTATCGGTTGTAGCGTTTGGTTGGGTGACCTATTTCCTTGGGTTGTTTTTAATGAGCAAACATTCCGAATCACAAATCCTTGAGCTAGAGGAACGGCTGAGGCGAGCGATGTTGACCTCTGATGTTGCTGAGCTAGATGCACTCATTGCACCAGAGCTACTGTTTACAAACTATCTTGGCCAACTTGTTAGTAAGCAACAGGATCTGGATATGCACCGTTCTGGCATGCTGAAGCTGACAACGCTGACACCCTCAGATCAACGTATTCAGCTCAACACAGGTTTTTCAATTGTTTCAGTTCAAATGCACCTGTTGGGCAGCTATAGCGGCACAGCAATTGATCAGCACATGCGCTTTACTCGTGCATGGTCGGTCTCTTCCGCAGGTTCCCTGCAAATTGTTGCCGGTCATGCGAGTGTTGTTGCAGCCTAGATCTCAGAACTGTCATGCCATTGAAGCTTGTGCCGTTAGCACTCCAAACGATCGCGCTTGGATTTATAAACAGAACAATAAGGGAATACCGTATTTATCGCAGAGCTTGGCGATACTCAGCACTGTATTCATTTAATTCCAACCATAAACCCGCAGATTGTTGAAATTAACCGTATCAACATTTCGACGTTGTAGATAGGTCGCTAGCTTAAGATCATCTGTTAAGACAAGGTACCTATCCATTGCCAACTCTAGAATGCCACAATCCGTTAGTCCAAATTCAGTAAACCCATCATTCTTGGAAATGACGTTGCTTTGAATATACTTCTCATCAAACAGGGACAGATCTCTAGCGTAAACTGCAAAGCATTGTGAACGTTCTGGCTCACCTAACTGGTTCGCCAAACTATTCACCTCAGTCAAAATATTAGGTGTGGTCACTCGATTCGAAAAATATGCCAAGATGTCACACAATAAATTATAGTCTTCAGGGACAAAGCTAGCTGTTCGCTTGAACCGAGATATCCGATCCTGATTCACGGTGCCAACAAAGTATAGGAGTAGGATATTCGTATCAATTAAGATTCCTTTCTGGCGATACTTGTTGAAGAGAGCTTTAACGAAATCTGTCATACCCGTCGGATCTTCATTGACTCAACCGCTCCTGTTGAGGTACTTACCGTGAAGAGTTTGTATTCTCGCTGGAACTTGCGGGGTGCGTTAAGCGGCTCAACCATCTCTTCAAATGCTGTCTTACGCTTAACGGGTACGTCGTACCCTAGAGTGACCAACCAAGCATCCTTATCTTCGGATAATTCAACCTCTTCTAGTCTCAACTCGTCCAGTTTACGTCCCATCAAATCCTGCATTGATTGGATGTATTGATAGGCAGATTGCACAGCCATCTTAACGTCATGAACGTTTTGCAGGGTTTCATCTGACATGGTCTGATTCGAATATTTCGGCTAGATCCTATGTCTAGTATAAGACGCTTGATCTGTGGCATCCTTTGAATCAATTGTCCTAAACAGAAGAAACTGGCACCCTTAAAATGCGGGTTTGCCAGTTATGAGCTGGGTCGGAAGTTTGCGTTCATTGCATTGGGTCTGAAATTAAGTCTACTGATTAAATCAGAGAAGGGTTGCCAGTTGTCGGCCTCTGCGATCGCGCTCCAGACGTCTTCGATCGCAGACTGTGAAAGTACCGTCGTTGGGTTATGGCGCTTTAGCCGTTGGCCAATGGTCTCCATCTCTTGCTCTGGCTGCCGCCACAACAATTGGTGATAGAAGACGCGCCAGGGTTTCAGGGCGATCGCCTGCCCTGCGGCATTCAAAAAACTAAGGTCGGCAAAAATGGCTGCTGGCTCTTCTCGCCAATCGGCGCAAAACTGACGCCGGAGCTCCTGGAAAAATCGGTGGTAGCCAATCTGGGTCATGAATAGAAACTTCAGCGTGAGGTGAATCAATGCTTCGGCATCCTCAGCAGGGAGATCTTCAAATCCCAGTTTGTACAGCATGGCTTGGTGATAGGCCCGGTCGTACAGTTCAGTAAACGATTCCAGCACGCTTTCCAGGGCTTCCTTCGGCATCACTCGCGCCAGGGGACGTTGTAACATCTCCAGATTCCAGCGACAGATACTGGGCTGATTGCGGTAGCTATAACGCCCCCAGCGATCGAAGGAAGCGGCCGTAAAGTAGGGGCTATAGGTTTCAATGAAGGCATAGGGGCCATAGTCAAAACCCTCACCAATGATGGACATGTTGTCGGTGTTCAGCACGCCATGGCAAAATCCTGCCGCCATCCACTGGGCCACCAAATAGGCTGTCCGCTGCACCAACTCAGCATAGAACTGGATGTCTCGATCAGGAGACGTCCAGAGATGGCCATAATAATGCTGAATCACATGATCGAGTAATTGCCGAATCAAGTCAGGACGATCGAAATAGTCTAGCCGTTCAAAGTTGCCAAAGCGAATGTGAGACCGACTGAGGCGCACCATCACAGCTGACCGGGCGGGTGAGGGCTCATCGCTTCTTTCCAGTCCTTCACCCGTTTCCACTAAACTGAGGATCCGGCAGGTTGGTATCCCCAACCCATGCAGTGCTTCTGCGGCCAGCGCTTCCCGGACCCCCCCTAACAAAGACATGCGGCCATCTCGTCCCTGGGAATGGGGCGTTTTTCCCGAGCCTTTGGTGCCTAAATCTAGAAGCTGCCCGGCCCCGATGCGAACCTGACCATAGAGGAATCCGCGGCCATCCCCCAAGTAAGGATTGTATTGGCCAAACTGATAGCCGTGATAGCACAAAGCCAAGCCAGATTGGGGTTTTTGCAGGCCATACGCCTGGAATTGGCCAAAGGCTTCAATAAAGTGCCGATCACTCACTGTTTTGGGCACTAAACCTAGCCGTGGTAACAGGTGATCATTGCGAAATCGGAGCCGCAATTGCGGAAATGTGGCGGGTTGAACGCGATCGTAAAAGTCACCCCCCAGAGATTCTAAGGCTGGCTCATAGGACAATTCAAAGAAGGGGTTACGGGCAGGCATGAATTCCCTAGGGGGGGTTAGTAGTGCTTGGCACGATGGGCAATGGGATCAAATTCAAACCGTTTTTTGCTATGGGTTTCGCCATAAAGGTTGAAGGTAACCAACGGTTCCTCGCCAACCGCTTGGATGTTATGAATTGCTTCTGGGACAAAGCTAATTACATCTCCGTATGCCAGGGTCTGCTCGGCAACACAGATAATTTTGTCGGGAAATTCTGACTCAGGCATTCGTTGCCATAGGGTATTTTTTTCTTGGCCCTGAAGCACTGCCACCACACCCCAAGTGCCATGGTTATGAATGGGCGACTTGGCACCGGGCATGAGGGTCTCGATCTGAACTGTCAACGGATAGCCAATTTCATCGTAGAGGTTGAGGAAGGCCGCGTCCGTCGTCGGATCCGGATCAGGACGTTGGGTTTGCAACCAATAGGAGTTGAGCACAAGCTTACGAACTAATCGGCGGAGACTGGGTAAACAGTCGCATTGGTGATCGGTGGTCGCCTGTTTGAGGGCCTCTTCTACCTCGGTGAGGAAGCGATGGAAACGATATGGGGTTTCGAGTAAATCCCATTCTCGCGGGGTAGGGCACGGTTGGCATTGCCCCTCTGCTTTGACGATCCAATCCTGATTCACGGCTAACTCCCAGCTATGCTCCGGTTCAACCGCACAATTTGGTTGTTTTCTTTCAGATACTCGCTGTAGTCAGCCAGGTCATCTAGCCCTAGAAATCCGAGCAACATCTCAGCCGTAAGCCATAAACACAGCTCAATGACAAGTTGGCGTAGTTTAATTTTCATGGTGAACACCCTTTGGCAGCGGTTTATGCGCAGGCGAGTTGGAGGCCGCGCATGTGATTAAAAAGCTGCCAGCAGTATTGCTCCGGCAGTCTACAGGTTGTTGCTCCTCGTATCACCACATTGAAATACCAATCATTCGGGGGAATTTCCAACGGTGTTTTTTGTACGACAACGTAGGTTCTAACGCCTACGTAAGGCTGTCCCGCACTTTCGACGGCGATTGATTCGCGGCGGTAGCCGCCTTGCTGAACCCCTTCGCGTTGATCCAGGCGATCGCTGAGTCGCCAAGGTAACCGATAAAGCACGCCCTGGGCTTCGCGGGTCGAGTCAGGCAAAATATCGAGGGCGCCGCACTGGCGCTGGGGAGAGTAGTAGTGGAACCCTAGCCGATAGCCCTTTAGGGTAGCCGTGCCCACGACATAACGGTGGGTGTTTTCCCCCAGCGATCGCTTTAGATCGACCGGGCACATGCAAGAGCCGTAGGCAAAATAGTAGAAAAAGGGGGCTGTGGCCGCCCCCATAGCTTGGGCTGGTTGGGCTGGATCAAGGTCGACGTCTAAATCGACATCATGGGTCAACATGGTTGGTGGCTGAATTCGACTCAGGGACACAAAAATGCTCTTCAATCAGGGCAGGCAGATCGGCAAGGTTGAGGCGGTCGTAGCGGTGTTTACCCGGCATGATTGTCAGATTAGGCGCCTTGGAACAGCGCTTTTGACAACCGGTATATTTAATGTCCACCTGATCCCAAAGCTGCTGCTCTCGAAGAACTTGCTCTAGCTTTGCAATTAGCTGACGGCCCCCCCGCTTTTGACATCCTGATTTGTGGCAGATCAAGATTTGGGCCCGTTTCTGCCCTAGCGAGCGGGGATAATTGTTAGGGGCAGCACTGTTCTTCGGCAGTGGCGCGACGGTCGCGGAGAAGCGCGCGTCAGCAGGGGGAATTGTGGCGACTTCATCTTGGGAAGCGGCAGCTAGGGAAAAGATCTGGTAGGCCTTGAGCTTGATCACCCCAGTCGAAAAGTCAACTTGGCTGCGGCCAATGCACTGGATGCGATCGCCCGGTCGTAGGTGTCGCCGCACATAAGCGCGTAGCTCCTTGGGCATCTTAATCACAACCTGTTCTTGTTCGATTTCCAGGACGATAGATTTTGGCTTATCCAGGGCATGGCCGGGAAATCCTAAGAAGGTTCCTTCCAGGTTGAACATCCGGGATGGGATGGGTTTGGGGGCCGACATGGGGGATCTCCTGGGGTGGTGGTGGTCGCGGAGGGTAGGGGCGAGAGGGATTTTGGAGTGCCGATTTTGGATTTTGGATTAACGTATGTCTTCTGCTTTGATAACCAATTTGATAACCAACATAGGCACTCCTCAAACATCCGCTTAGTTCAACTTGGTTGCCCTAACGGTTTTAGGCATTTCAATCGGTTCGCTGAGGCCGGTCACGGAGAGTTCCCA
This sequence comes from Cyanobacteria bacterium J06639_14, assembly GCA_039818605.1. Lineage (GTDB taxonomy): Bacteria > Cyanobacteriota > Cyanobacteriia > Phormidesmidales > Phormidesmidaceae > SIO1E4. Next base: position 6,868 of record JBCBTQ010000266.1, read on the forward strand.
GCCGTTAGCGAG
>JBCBTQ010000267.1:0-6827 GCA_039818605.1 Cyanobacteria bacterium J06639_14
CACCAGAACCAAAGCTCCGCCAATCAATACGACCATGACTCGCCCAGCACCTACCCAAACCATAGAAGTGTGAGCTTTATCTGTTTCATGTTGCACCCCAGCACACTGCTGCTGTTGTGCTGTCAGCGTGTTGACCGAGGTTTCATAGGTACCCAAACGCGAAGCCAGTACTTGTGTGTCCTGTCTTTGCTGCTCTAATTGCGATGCCAGATCCCTGAGCAAGAGATCTTGCTGAGAAATCTGAGTTTCCAAACGAGTAATGAGTGCTTGCTGATCCTGCAGTTCATCCAGGAGACTTTCCTCAGCAAAAGGATTACTGCCGGTAGTCGTAGGGGGCGGCGGTGCTGGCACGGGCATGATTGATTCCTGAGCAGCAGTCGGCGCGGAATCTTCGACGCTTACAGGCGATTCACCCACACTGATACGCGCTAGCAGCAAGATAAGTGCTGCAGCGCCAGTTGTGGCACAGCCTGCAATAAACGCCGACGTATCGCTCATAACAACAGAATCATCCAGGAGATCAGGACTTGATTATTAGCTTTCTAACAAAACTGTAGGGTAACTCAGGAACATCATGCATGGCGGACAGTACAGTGACAATCTAACTAACGTCTTCGTTATAAGTTATACGTCAGATTTTGCATTTTCAATAACTCATCACGCTCTTTTCCTTATAAAAACGATGACATTTGTGATGGGCATTATCTTCCCGGAAAATAATATAGAGTCAAGTTAATGGTTAGCCGTTGAAGGCAGAACATTCTGACCTCTGACTCAACCAGAATGTTCTGCCTTTAGTTGGTACTCAGACAAGCCGCCCTCAACGCGCAAGCTGCGCCTGCAGTAAAGTAGGTCAACCCCTCACCGTTCCGTCAGAACCCACCACTAGTTAGGGATACGACCATCGCATTTAACCCGAAAACCGAGCCGCCTTTTTCATCGGTGGGAGCGTTGCGCTAGCGTCATTGTCGTTGCTCTGAATTACGCTGCAGTCACTAAAGCGCGATGACGGAGGAGGGCATGAGTACTCGGTTCCCTGCCTCGAAACGCTGCAAACACCTCCATAGGATGGCGGCTGCCCCCCAAAGAGAGAACCGTATCCCGAAAACGATGCCCCGTGTTTGCGATCGCTTGATCATCTTCTAACCCTGCTTCTTCAAAGGCCGCAAAGGCATCAGCACTCAGAACTTCAGCCCAGAAGTAACTGTAATAACCAGCGGCATAGCCACCTGCAAAGATATGGCCAAAGGCACAAAGGAAGGCATCTTCAGGCAACGGCTTGAGAACGGTAGTTTTTTCCGCCAAGCGATCGCGGACATCCCAAATCGTTTCCGTGCCGCCCGGCTGATAAGAAGCGTGCAACTCCATGTCCAACCAGCCAAAATTGACCTGTCGCAAGATGGCACTACCGGTCATAAAGTTACGAGCAGCCAGAATTTTTTGGAACAAATCCTCCGGTAAGGGAGCCCCTGTTTCATAATGGCGGGCAAGCTGCAATAAAGTCTCGCGGTGATAGCACCAGTTCTCCATAAACTGGCTAGGCAGCTCAACCGCATCCCACTCGACATTGTTAATCCCCGCTGCTCCTGGGAAATCAACCTTCGTTAACATGTGCTGCAAACCATGACCAAATTCATGGAAAAGAGTTTCCACATCCCGGAAGGTCATTAAGCTAGGCGTCTCGCCTACTGGAGGCGATTGATTACACGTTAAGTAGGCAACTGGCAGACGCACATGACTACCAAACTTGCCACGATTGATGCAATCATCCATCCAAGCGCCACCTCGTTTCTCAGCCGGTCGACTGTAGGGATCGAGATAAAAATGCGCGATCGTCGCTCCAGTTTCATCGGCAATCTGGAAATAGCGGACATCAGAATTCCAAACAGGGGCCTCTCCATCGGCAGCGGTAATCACAATGCCAAAGAGCCGCTTCGCTAGTGTAAAAAGCCCATCTAATACCTGAGGTAGAGGAAAGTAGGGACGCAGTTCTTCATCATTGAGCCCATATTTTTCCTCCCGCATGCGCTCTGCCCAAAACGGCACATCCCACTGACACAGGGTATCGATCCTCCCGCGTTCACGGGAAAAATCAGTCAACTCCTGCAGCTCGCGTGCAGCTGCATCATAACTGGTCACCCGTAACTCTTCCATCAGCTGCTCGACTGCTTCCACCGAAGGTGCCATCTTACGAGCAATGCTCAAGTCAGCATAGGTCTCATAGCCCAAGAGATTGGCCATTTCCTGCCGCAGTTTCAGAGTTTGCTCAATAATAGGCTGGTTATCTAACTCGCCCGAAGCTGCACGAGTCACAAACGCACGATAGACCTTCTCCCGTAAGTCGCGACAGCGACTATGCTGCAAAAAGGGCAAGTAGCTAGGATAATCCAGCGTAATGCACCAAGGTCCCTGCTCAGGCGTCGCTTCTTCATGTCCTGCAGCTTTGGCCATCTGAGCCGCTAAAGCTAAAAGGCTAGGCGGTAGACCGGCAACTTCCTCAGCGGTTGTCAGCGTCAAGTTAAAAGCTTTTGTCGCATCCAAAACATGATTAGCAAACTTCGTTGAAAGTTCAGCCAATGTTTGTTGGAACTGATTAAATCGTTCCTTGGCTTCCCCATCTAAGCCAACACCAGCCAACTCAGCATCGCGAATAGCCGCATCAATAATACGCTGCTGAGCTGGCTGCAAAGTTTGCCACTGGCTGCTGTCACGAATTTGCTTAAAGGCATTGTACAAAGGCTTACTTTGGCCCAGGCGATTAGCAAACCGCACTAGCGCAGGCTGCACCGATTCATAGGCTTCCCGAAGTTCGGGGCTGTTCTTCACCCCCATCAGATGACCAATCATGCCCCAAGCCCAACTCAGGCGTTCTTCAATATGCGTCAGGGGTTCGACCAATCCTTCCCAACTGGGGTGTACCGTTTTCTCAAGCTTCTCAAGGTCACCATTCAAGACTTTCAGTAGCTCAGTAATTCCTGGAACGACATGCTCTGTTTTGAGGTCGTCAAATGGAGGAAGCCCTGCGCCGATGAGAAGCGGATTCATTTCAAGAGTTGCACGCATAGTGTTCACAAACTGAGGTAGACAGTACAGTATTGGGAGAGTTTCTGGATCAAGCCTTTAGGGCTAAGCTAGTTCGGGGTAATCGCACTGTCTCTGACAAGAATTCGATTGGAGCAAAGAAATTGATTAGCAGCCGATTTAAGCGAACTCATTTCGACTTTGATTTTAACGCATTCTAGTAGAGGCTGCGTCGGGTTATAAAATAACAAGACCTACAGTGACCAATAGTTTCTATGACATTAAGCGTTGGCGATCCAGCTCCTGCCTTTGAATTACCTGATGCCGAAGGCACACTCTTTCGACTCAGTGAATTAGAGGGCAAGTGGGTTGTTCTCTACTTCTATCCACGTGACAATACGCCAGGCTGCATCAAGGAAGCTTGTGGTTTTCGGGACGCTTACACCGATTATCAAGATCGACAGGTTGTAGTGTTAGGCGTCAGCACGGATGATGCAAAGTCTCACACCAAGTTTGCCACCAAGCATAATTTGCCGTTCCCCCTCTTGATTGACGCAGGCGGAGAAGTTGCCACTACTTACGGTAGCTATGGTTTAAAGAAGTTTATGGGCAAAGAGTACATGGGCATTACTCGCAGTACATTCGTGATTGCTCCAGACGGAACACTCGCTCACATTTATCCCAAAGTCAAACCTGAACCTCATGCACAGGAAGTACTAGCGGATTTGACTAAATTAATGGCGGCATCATAGGGATTGATGGGGATATGCCTATGCAGTTACTTTGGCGTTCAGTACGAATATTGTTAGGGTTATTGTTACGAAGACCGCTCGTCGGCACCTGCCTAATTCCCCTCTTACCAGATGGGACTATTGTTCTCATCCATCGCCGTGATAGCGGACTCTGGGGCTTGCCTGGAGGGCTAGTAGATTGGGGCGAAGATGTGATTACCGCAGCGAAGCGAGAACTCTCGGAGGAAACGGGTTTAACCGCAGTGAGCATCGGTCGGTTAGTGGGGGTGTATTCGCAGCCTCAGCGTGATGACCGCTTTCACTCTATCTGTGTTGTTGTTGAACTGAAAGTGACTGGGGCCCCTACCATTAATGATCCAGCCGAAGTTTTGGCAGTGGAGGCGTTCCCATTTGAGGCTGTCCAAAACTTAGATCTGGCTCATGACCATGCTCGTCATATAGAGGATTATCTAGCCAACAAAACTGTCTTGGCTTGATAAGCGATTTGCACAAGGCTTTTACACTTTAGAATGGCACGACCAGTTCGGAATGGCAGGATTCGGGTTACCCGAGGCAGCATGTTTTGGCGTGAGGTGGGCTACGGCCCAACGCTTATTTTCTTGCACGGTAGCTGGCAAGATGGTAGCCAATGGTTACCGCTATTGGCATCGCTTGGCCAAGACTTTCATTGCATCGCACCTGATCTCTTAGGGTTTGGTGAGTCGAGTAGCCTCACCGAAGGCAAGTACTCAGTCGATTTACAAGTGGACTGCTTAGCGGAGTATTTGAAGCATCTACGGATTCAGCCTCATATTCTGATCGCGGATTCTGTGGGAGCTTGGATCGCCGTTCGCTATAGTCTGCAATATCCTGAGAAAATTCGCGGGTTAATTCTGATGGCTCCAGAAGGACTGGTCCATCCCACCTTAGAGCAACGTTGGCGCAAAATACGCTGGTTGGCTTCTCCTTGGTCAGCACGAGGCTGGGGATTACAGTTAACCATGCCATTCATGAAGTGGTTAGGAGGCGATCGCTGGTTGCACCGTATCTGGCAGCAGCGGCAGCAGTTCCGTCGTTACCAAGCAACATGCCAGCTCCTCTTTCAACGCCGGCGAACCGCCCTCTTGGCGGAGTCCTTGAATGATGTATTGTCAGACCTAGACATTCCAGTGTTGCTATTGCACCCGGAGCAATGTTCTGAAACCACACAATTGATCCACCAGCTATTTCAGGACCTTGCCCCCAAAACTCATCGCTTGGCAAAAATTCCAGGCAATGAATCAACTGCTTGGCAGGAAGCACTAGCGACGATCCATACGTTCGCCAAAACCAATGCGATCAACAGTACTTTACAGTAAGCGCACTTAAAAACACGCCCCGACTGTAGAGCTGTATCACTGAATAGGAATAAATCTTAAGCTTGTTGACGTCACAGATAAATTTCAACAGTTCCCTGAATTGGGAAAGTTAAACTCTACCCAGGTGTTCTTAGGCGAAGCGTTTATGTTAACTCCGGCCAATTCTAGTTACCGTTGGCAAGACGTGCTAACTCAGCACCATCGACTGCAGCAATTCAAAGAAAGATTGCCTACCCCTGTCAAAACTTGGCTGGAGTCTTGTGAATGGACATTAATCGCTGAGGCCGGTCAGCAAAGAATGCCTCTATTGGTTCTACGATGCCCAGGTCGGGTCCGTTTACGACATCCACTTCTTTTACAGCTAGCCGAGAGTGCTCATGCCAAATGGGGGCCGCTTGATCTTTCGCTGTTTTCCGCCGAAACAACTGAACCTGTTCGGGTCTTTAGCAAAACGCTCGTCGATATTAATCGCCACAGCTAAACAGAGTGAGGCGATCGCTCAGAAAGAAATTACCTGAGTGAAACATGGATCCTGTAACTCAACGTCGATCGACAGGCGCATGTTCAGGTTAAGAAATTCCGGCGAGGTAAGAACTGGGCATCAGATGCTCAGTTTTAAGGCGTTCACAGGAACATCATCCCAAGAATCCACAGTCCGCAAACGGGCAACCCACCCCGCCTGCTTTTGTTGATCGCTGAGATCCTTCTTAAAGGACTCATGACAAGCTTGGGCCTGCTGTTCGTCATAACAAGCAATACAGGAATACAAAATTCCGCAGGGATCAAGTTGCTCGTTTACCCAAATCACATGCTGAGACATCCTGAGTTCAATCACCTAGTTTTCTCAGAGCTTACCACTGAAAAAAGATAAGGCCACAAAGAAAAATAGAACTACGAAAGAACAATCGGGTACAGAGCTGTTGTGATACCGCATCCGAATAACTAACCCCCATTAGGAGAAATAGGTGATACCTGTAGAGACGCGCCATATCGCGCCTCTCAATCAGGGGGTGGGTAAACCAGATTTCGTATGAGTGAACGAAACAACCAAACCTGAAGAGATTTCCAGGCATAAAAAAACACGATCGCGTGATCATTCGCTTGAGCTAAGCCTTAGCGCAGCCATGCCCGAAGTAGAAGGCTATTGGCCGGAGGGCGATACAGCAGTCAATTCCTTCCTGGAGATCGCCTTACAATCGATCCCCACGACGAAAAAACTTGCGCCACCTGACCTCAATCTAGGCTGAAACTGTCGGCGAACCATCAGCGGCAAGATTAGATACCAACTGCTTCATGTTAGCGATCGCCTGCAGCTGATAATCACTGGCTTCTTGGAATCTAGACAAGGACTCAGCGGTGTTTTCAAGCTTTTGTCTCAAACCACTGATGCCATCTTGGGACAATCCTGCTAATTCAGACAATTGTTGAACGCGCCCTTCGGTCGAACTTAGCTCTGCCTGCTGCGTCATCAACTGAGCATCTACCTGCAACAGCTCTTCCTTAGCCTCACGTTGCTCAGATGACTTTTGCTCAATTTCCTGCTTAATCGATTCAACAACACCTTGGATCTGCTTAATATCGGCCTCGGCTTTCTGCACTTCTTCCGAGATGTGTTGCTTGAGGCCATCGATCTGCTTCAAGACCGGTTCCAAATCAACCGCACTGACCGGTGATTCTTCCGTTGTCAGTCCTTGACGACGGCGCAGAACAGCCTGAT
>JBCBTQ010000268.1:0-6788 GCA_039818605.1 Cyanobacteria bacterium J06639_14
AGAAAATGCCAATGAACACCACAAACACAGCTGCTCCATCGCCGATACCAAAGGCCATGATGGCAAACGGAATCCAAGCAATGGGCGCGATCGGGGCCAGCAGGGTGATGACGGGTAAAGTGAGCTTGCCAAACAAATCAAAGTAGCAAGCTAATCCTCCCACTCCCAATGCCGCCACAAATCCTAGTACTAAACCAATGACAACCCGTTTGAGGGTCGCTACTACCGCTGTCAGCAGAACAAAATTGCCCCCAGTACGCTCGACGCCAATTTTGGGCGCTAAGAATTGCTCCTGGTTGCTGATTTCGGCAATAAACTCATGAGGCGGCGGCAAAATCAGGGTGTTAGTCCACCCGAGAACTGTAATGAGTTCCCAAATCCCAATAAACAGACCCAGGGAAATCACCCACCACATCGCAGCTTGGGCCGTATTTTTTGCCCATTGATTTTGGCCGGATGTACGGGTTTGTTTAGCGGTTAGCGATCGCTCTCGATTAGTGGAATGAGAGGACATTCGGGTAGTCATAATTAAGCCGTCACTTTGGTTTTCACACGTTCCCAGAGTTCGGGACTTTCAGCAATGACTTCTTCAAGCAGGGCGAAATTGACGAAATTATCATCCAGATCGGTGTTGATGTAGTTCAACTCCTTCATGCTTTCGGCACGACCATACATGAAGTCACGTTTGTCCCGCACATCCACACCCGGCGGCTGTGCTTGAGCTGCCGCCAGCAAGCTCTCCATGTCGGTTTTGTAATACTTGTCAATGGTAGTTTTGGCGGCTTCCTCAAAGTTGTTTTCAATTTGGTACTGTGCTTCAAAGAAGACCCGGATTACGTCTTTTACAACATCTGGTTCGTTCTCAATGACCTCGTTGCGTACGGCTAACACGCAATCAGGGTAGCCCTTACCGTAGATATCGGTCCCATCGCCCAAAATGTTGCCATTCGTGGAAGTCTTGGCTTTTGTGGCATAGGGCTCAATGTGGCTGACAGCATCGACCTGACCAGCTAAATAGGCATTCAATAACTCGGTAGAGTCACCCAGATAGACCATTTCCACATCGTCATAGCTCATACCTTCTTTTTTCAGGTAGTCATACACCACCACGTCGAGAGTGTCGGCCTGGAACGTGGCCACCTTCTTACCCCGCAGATCGGCAAAGGACTTAATATCGGGCTTAGCCACAATAATGAGTCCTTCAACCCCGCTACCAGCGACCACCTGGAAAGACGCACCTTGGGTGTAGGCCGCGATCGCATTGGTAAAAGGAATCACCGCCATTTCTACCTGGCCGGTTGCCAACTGCACGGCTACATCAGCCGGCATCGGTGTCAACGTGGCTGTGCCCGTAAACCCATACTGGCTAAAGAGTTTCTTCTCAGCCGAGTAAAACAAGGGCATGTTGCAGAGGCCCGCGCCATGGGCAAATTTAATTTCTCGTTCCCCGTGTGATGCGGTTTTATTGCCAGAGCAACTACTGAGAATTGACAACATTGTTGGCGTCAGAGCGGCACCCAGACCCAATCCTAGAAACCGGCGACGGCTGGCATTGAGACGAAACATGGTGAACTTCTCCTGATGAAACACAAATAGACAGCTTGAGAAACCGTTAAATCAATCGCGATCGCAATGGAACAAAAGCACTGAAACCACACCGCCCTAACACTGAGGACAGCGGCAATTGGGATGGTAAAAGGACTCGCAGGACTGGGGATCAAACCAGTCGTCATACACCTTTTTCACGTAGGGGAAGACTTCTTTTGCCAGCTCACGCCGTCGCAGTTCTGCGGGTGTTAAGGGAGTCCGGAGTGATGCAGCCAGTTCTTCCAGGAGGGCCTCTTTATCGACCCGCGTAAATTTGCCATCCTGCAAAATCACTTGACCGTTACACATCACGGTACGGATCCCATGGGGGCGGCTACGGTGCAACACGGCCTCGATGACGGGAATCGTGTCATCCAGATAGGGATAGGTCAGATGATTCCAGTCCATTAGCACCAGATCAGCGGCTTTACCTGGTTCCAAGGTACCGACTGCTTCGGCAAAGCGCGTTGTGTAAGCGCCATTTTCGGTCGCCATTTGAAATACTTGGGCCGCTGCTGGAACCAGCGAATCCATTCCCGGCTCCCGATGCAGTTTCAGAACTAAACGCATTTCCTGGAGCATGTCGCGATCGTCATTCAGCCCCGCTTCATCTAGCCCCATTCCGACTCGCACCCCTTGCTTGGCGTAATAGTTCAAGGGGGCAATACCACTCTGAAGGCGCAAATTAGAGCTGGCATTATGGCAGATCATCGTTCCGGTTTCGGCAACGAGATCAATATCTTCTTCGGTTAGCCAAACTCCATGGCCTAAGGTTAAGTGATCTCCCAAAACACCAAGCTTATTGAGGTGCTTGACGGCAGTGGTCCCTGTGCGTCGCTGGGCATATGCCATCTGGTATGGGGTTTCCAGCAGATGCATATGCATCCCGACACCGTACTTTTGGGCGTATTCGGTCTGCTTTGTCAGAGCCTCATCGTCACACCAATGCAGGTTCGCTGGGGCTAGTTGCAGGCGAATGCGATCGCCCGCTTTCCCCTCCCATTGATGCCACAGTGTTTCAAAGAACCAGAGATAATCTTGCAAAGGCACTTCATGGGGTTTTAGAATCGCCTCCATATCCGCTGCAATACTGGGCGGCAACTTCGCCACGAAGTCATCATTCGACTCATAAACAAAGTGATTCTGTGTCCTCACTCCAAAGCAATAAGACACCCGCATGCCAATGTCTTCATAGGCTTTCAGAATCTTGGCGGTGATGTCAGGCCAGAGCGTCGCCGGACCGGGCAACCAGCCATGAATGTGCTGCACCGTGGTAATTCCTGACTCGATCATCTCGAAGGCGGAATACAGCGTGTCGAGGTAGAAATCAACATTGCGGGCGGCGAGGCGGGAGGCGAACCACAGTTCTAACGGATAGTCTAAAGAGCCCAACTGTAAAGGGGTTAAACCAACGTGATGATGGCTATTGACGAACCCTGGCATCACGACGTCATTACCGGATCCTAAAATTTCATCAGGCTGATACTTTGCGGCTAATTCCTCATAGGACCCAACCTCAACTATGTGACCATCCTGCTGAAATACAGCCCCTTCCTCGATAATTTCTGCATCCGTACGGCTGAGCGCTTTGCTAATAACGTACTTGCCACGAACAAGTGTTGAAGGCATAAATTTCACCGACTATCAAGGCAGGAAAAGCAAGCCGAAACATACGTTTCGGTCCGAAGACCGGAGCAAGAAACTGACTTGAGAAGCAAGCAGCAATGCTTACCTGAAGAGCTTTAAAAAAAGCTCCATCAAGACAATAACTTCCTGTAACTCAATGAATACTCTTCCGACCTAAAACAGCCACAAATTAGATGACAAATAGCATAAACATGGCCAGAAAAGTCTTCAGGAATGTTGCGCTAGTGTCTTTCGACACCTTCCTTCAGAGGCTTCAACCACGCCAAGCTAAGCCCGTATTTGTTTGGCAAAATATTACGGAGCTAACAGCAATAAAATTGTATACTTAATTACACTTTGATTGTTTTTTTGGGTTTGCTTAACAATTTATCTCATTGCGACGATGCCTGATTCGCAACGGTTTTCAGCTATGAAGATAGTGCTCTACCTGAAGTGGGTTGGACTCAATTTCAGTGCCCACACTCGTAAATATAGCTGGATCATACCCAGATCCCTGGTCTTGCCTTAGGGAAGAACTTCTGTGGCCAAATCGGATGTGGCTAATAGTCAAAATATTGTTTCATCAAGAATATTTTGACTGCGAAAAATTATCTCATGCTCAACCCTGAATAGAGCCACAGCAGAAAAATTGCCAGCAGTTCTCAGGATGAGAATGGTTCTCGCGGGTAAAGTGCCCCTGCAGGTCAAAATTATCGTTTTCCTGGCTTGAAGCGTGTTCTATAGACGTGATTTTTAGCTCAAAACGTGTCAGTAAATCCAAAATGAGAATTGCTGAAAAATTACTCTCCGTGCGCAAAAGCAGAAATCTAAAATCCCCAACTGTTAACATCAGTCTCAAGACATTACCGATGGCTGTAAAACGGTCTTAACCAGCGCAATTGCCAAATTTCTCGGGGTTTAGTCTGATTGTCGGTTTGAACACGGTCTTGGCAAGGTGGAGCAGCCCAAAACGTGAGGGCATACCAGGTGGCAGTGTCAAACTGACCCGTTGCGGCTAAGTCGAAGTCCTGCTGAAAGCGTCGTAAAGCCGCTACCGTATCCAGGCCAAAATAACCGTCAATAGAACTGTTGTAAAAGGAAAGCGCTTTTAAGGCTAGTTGCAGCGCTTGGACTGCAGGGCCTGAATCTTCCAGCTTTAATGTATCTGGTTCTAGAGAACTCACCAGTTGTTTAAATTGGTTTTGGGCCATGAGAAGAAAGGGATGAGTTGGGCATTTAGAAGGAGAGGCGAATACCCAGTCAAAAGGGAACTCGTCAGGATAGGAGTTTATACAAATCCGAATAGCTAATTCCCGTGAGGTAAAACAGATGATGCCTGTAGAGACGCGACCTGTCGTGTCTCTCAATTAGGGGGTGGGTAAATCGGATTGAGTATGAATAGAGGAATGGTTAGGAGATATCGTTCTTATGTCTTGCTCTATGGATAGGGCGATAGACACTTAATAAAAACAGGGAACACACATCGATAGGGAAGGGCACACACAAAGCCAGGCAATCGGGCAATTAAAGGGCGATAATCGCCTCGGATAGGGATGTCCGTTTGATGCCCATGGCGTGTTGCCTTCGGACGGGTGAAAGGACATGGGACAAACATCTGGGGGTGGATGCATCTTGGGCCATCCCTGTGATGGGCGATCGCAACTGGAGTGGCACGCAGGGTTCAGATCTCATAGTGGGCTTCCTGAGTGGGGGCTTAGTTTTCGTTTTAAAGCGCGATCGAGAAAAACTCGGGAACTGATTGGGAAACCTGCCTTCACAAATTTCCTCGATCCACTAACAGCCCCATGTTTCGGTTAACCAATCCTGGATTGCTGAAACGGTTTGTCCAGGTCAACATAACGCACCGAGAAACCCGACCTCGATTAGAAAAACAGCCGATGGCGATTGCCTTCGTGCCAGAGACCGGGTTCCTACGGTGGGATATTTTTTATTTTTGGGGCGATCGCAAATCGGTTCAATTATTGTCGGCTGATTTGCTGCGGGAATTGGTGACGACCAATTCAAAAATCCATCCTGGGATTTGTTTGATTGTCTCGGTCATCCGGCGTAGATCTTCCAACCCATTCAAGGTCAATGTTTCGCGAGTTCTGACTTCAATTGCGATCACATCACCTTTACCACGCGCAACGAGGTCCAGAGGACACTTGGCCAGGGACTCCGGTAAATCGTTGGCCTGAGGATAGACTGTCACGTCATAGCCTTCGCTGCGATATTCGCGAGCAAGGCTTAAAACCCGACGATGTTCCAAGGGCGATTGGTGTTTGCGATAACTCATAGAAGCAACGATTTTCAAGAACTAGTGCAGCATGAAGCTGAGTCCTGTAGTCGAGGTAAAAGCACTCGCGCTCAGCAAACTCCTTTGCTGATGGTTGACTCACTCCGGTTAACTCGCTTATGTCCAACCATTTAGGATTGAGAGCGAAAACCGCTTACCCTAGTTCGGCTGGGTCCGGAGCAACTTCTATTCTAACATGCACGAATTCTACCCCCTGAATAAAGGCATCTGCCAGGACAGGAGACATTCCCTTGATGCGAAAGGAACCGTTAAGGTTGCGGCGACGGCTGATGACATCTGTAACCTGATAATCATGGTCATACACAATGCCGACTAACGCTTCTCGAATGGGCTTTACAATGTTGTCGCTATCGGGCACATTATCCTCTTTGCCGTTAAGAGTCTCAAAATAGTAGGTGAGTTTAAGCTTCATCCGGACGGATTCGTCACAGGGGCGATCGCTGCCCCACATCCCAGCGGCAACATGGTGGACCTTAGCTTGCCATGCTTTTAACCGCGTCTTATCTTTAGTCTGGTTGGAGAGTGGCCGACCGGGCAAGGTGAATTCAAAAGGAAGCACAGGATTTTAAGGGAAGATGACACCAGAGGGGGGCTCTGGAAAGCAGCGCAAACGCAAAATATAGTGGGGCACCCAATGGAGCCATGGACTGTTTATAGTAAATCTGTCCTGGTCTATTTTATGTGACGACACTTTTACCGAAAAAGTTTGCCCATCACAGACTTTAATCTATTGTATGGCTATGAAAAATTTACCGTTTCACAACTCCAATGCCGATCCGTTACCCGATGCCAATGACATTGAGCGGGAGATGCTGGGGGCCAAAGATCGGAGCGATGAACAAAACCATTACATTGATCTCAGTGACGCCAGTCGGCAGCGTCTAGAAGCCGATAAGCGTATGCTGCGAAACTGGATACTCGGTCTGCTCCTGATTGGTTTACTCATTGGTGGCATTTTGGCAGTTGGCCTGGTCTGGACCATGAGTCGCCTGCACCTGCTTGATCCCCCGACACTACATCAGCAGCAGTAAAGTCTTACGTATCCAGAACCTGTAGCTTGACGGCTAATCTGAAGTCGTATGCAAGTTTTTTGAAGTGTGCCAGTAGCGGTTCTTAATCACCTCAGATATGTGTCGCGAACGCATTGGATGATAATTATAAGTAGTTCCATTCCAGCATCCCTGAGGTATTCAGCTTCAGGGGGATAGTGGCGCTCGATTTCCCAGCCAATGCTGAGGAACTTGGCCCCGATCACCGT
>JBCBTQ010000269.1:0-6757 GCA_039818605.1 Cyanobacteria bacterium J06639_14
ACGGAAACTGGCGGCTTTATGCTGGGCCAAGGATGTTTGACGACCAGATAGCCCCCTTCGTTATCGCCGACGGGATTTCCTTCTAGATCCACCACATCGGCCAAAATACCGGGGAAAGGTTTGGTTGCTGAGCCGGGCTTGGTCGGTGTTGCTCCAGGGAGCGGTGTGAGCATAAAGCCGCCAGTTTCCGTCTGCCACCAGGTATCCACAATGGGACAGCGGCCACCGCCAATGATTTCGTGGTACCACATCCAAGCTTCGGGATTGATGGGTTCGCCCACTGTACCCAGAATGCGCAAGGAGGAGAGATCGCGGGCTTTGGGTTCGTGTTCGCCCATTTTGATGAAGGCGCGAATCGCGGTTGGGGCCGTGTAGAAAATGTTGACACCGTATTTTTCTACTACGTCCCAGAAGCAGCCAGGGTTGGAGGGACGGGGTACCCCTTCGTACATGAGGCTAGTCGCCCCGTTGGAGAGGGGACCGTAAACGATATAGCTGTGCCCTGTAATCCAGCCTACGTCAGCGGTACACCAGTAGACGTCCGTATCCTTGTGGTCAAAGGTCCATTGAAACGTCATGTGGGTGTAGAGGTTATAGCCGCCTGTAGTGTGGACGACTCCCTTGGGTTTACCGGTTGTGCCGCTGGTGTAAAGGATGAAGAGCATGTCTTCGGCGTCCATTTCCTCAGCGGGACATTGGCCCGAGGCATTTTTCTGGAGGTCATGCCACCAGTGGTCGCGACCGGGTTGCATGGTGATGCTTTCTTGGGTGCGCTGGATGACGAGGACATGTTCAATGCTGGGTACGGCACCGTTTGCCAGAGCTTGGTCCACAGCGCCTTTGAGGGGAATTACTTTGTCCTTGCGGAAGCCACCATCGGCGGTAATGACAACCTTAGCCTCGGCGTCATTGAGGCGATCGCGCAAGGCTTCCGAACTAAAGCCACCAAATATCACTGTGTGGGGAGCGCCAATACGGGCACAAGCCAGCATCGCGATCGCCGCTTCAGGAATCATGGGCATGTAGAGACCGACGCGATCGCCTTTCTTGACGCCTAGATCTTTCAAGACATTGGCCATCTGGCAGACTTCCCGATGTAGCTCCGCGTAAGTGAGGGTGCGGGAGTCGCCTGGTTCACCCTCCCAAATCAGCGCTGCCTTGTTCCGTCGCCAGGTCGTTAGGTGGCGATCAAGACAGTTGTAGGAAATATTGATTTTGCCGCCAGCAAACCATTTGGCAAAAGGGGGCTGCCAGTCGAGCACGGTATCCCATTTTTTAAACCAATGCAGTTCTTGCTCGGCCAGTTCAGCCCAAAAGGCAGCTGGATCGGCAGCGGCTTTTTGATACAGAGCATCATAATCGGCCATGCTTTTGATGCGAGCATCGGCGGCAAACGTTGCTGGAGGATTAAAAAGCCGTTTTTCGGTAAGGATAGATTCAATCGTCGGTTGAGACATAGGACTGGTGCGAGACGGCAGCGTGGAAAACTGAGACTTTAGCTAGTGTTCCATCAATGTCAAAACCATACTTTTTTTGGCTGCAGACAGATCAGACTGTCAGTTTTTTTAACTTAACTGGGGTAATCAGACCGCCTCTAGCCTGGCCGCAAAGTGTTGGGTTACGTAAGAATCCTGAGCCTTGTCCGGTTTTCGAAACAACTGCCAGTAAATTGAATTGACGTAGGGGCTTATTGTCTGTTAATTGGCCAATACCCCCTGTGTTAAAGCGGTTATGGGAACTTTGGGGCCAAAGATGGCATCTAAAGGAGACTAAGCAGCGAGTTGTGCGGATGTATCGAATTTGGGCTGAGCGCAGAGATCGCTAAAAAGTTCCAAACCTTAACTCTTGGCTTCTAGCGTGGCAAAGGCTAATGGTTGCTCAACAGGCAGAAAGTGAAACGCGGCGATATGCCGAACATGTGGAAGAACTGGATCTTCGGAAATACTGGTTAGTGCTGAAAAGACGATGGATCCCAGCATTTTTCGTCTTCAGTGCGGCAGTTGCACTTGCTGTGCTAGCTGCTTTGGCGGAAGAGGATATGTATCGCGCTGAGGGCAAAGTGCTCATCAAACGCGATCGCTCTACTGCCTTGACTGGTTTGGACGATGAGATTGGCGAAGTGGAACGGCTGACGCGGGAGCCTTTAGAGACTCAAGCTGAGTTGGTCCGATCCCTACCAGTCATGGAGGCAACTGTTCAGGCCCTCGATTTGCGGACTGAAAGTGGCAATCCAGTTGACCCCAGTCTGTTGCTCAAAAAAGTGAATGTTAAACCGGTTCCTAGCACCGACCTGCTGGAAATTAAGTTTCAGTCGGAGGATCCAAAGGAAGCAGCTGCGGTTGTAAATCAGGTCATCGAAAGCTATCGCACTCAGAATATTGAAAGTAATCGAGCCGAAGCAGCGGCGGCTCGAGAATTTATTGAAGACCAATTGCCCGCCACTGAAACACAAGTGCTCGATGTGGAAACAAAACTGCGAGCCTTTAAAGAGCGCAATAGCATTGTCTTGCTGGAGCGAGAGACGAGCGAGGCCGTATCGGTTCTGAGCAATCTCGATCGGGATATGAACAATGTCGAGGCAGAACTCGCTGATATTGAAGCTCAATTGAGTGAACTCCAAGGACAGTTGGGTGTGAATGTGCGCGAGGCGATCGCGCTCAGTTCATTGAATCAATCCGCTGGGGTCCAATCGGCTCTGACTGATGTCCAAAATGTGCAAGCTAATTTGGCCGAATTGCGATCGCGCTATCAAGATGAGCATCCCGAAGTTGTGATCGAGAAACGACGCCTGGCTGAGTCTGAAGCGCTTTTGAGAGAACGCATTCAAGAAGTGCTAGGACAAGAACTCACGATTCCGGTAGACAGCCTTAACGTAGGGCGCTTGCAGTTGGGTGAACTGCGTCAAAACTTAATTGCCAACCTGACTCGTTTGGAGGTTTCCCGGATTGGCTTAGCGAATCGTCGGGCTCAGTTGGTGGAAACGCGAGCGCAATATCTGCAGCAGTTAGATAGCTTGCCAGGCTTAGAAAAAACACAGCGTCAACTCGAGCGACAGCTACAAGCTGCCCAGACGACCTACGAAACGCTTCTGACTCAGTTGCAAGAGATTCGTGTCGTTGAGAACCAAACGGTAGGGAATGTGCGGATTGTTTCGCTGGCAGAAGTGCCTCGAAAACCGGTCAGTTCTGACCGCAAGCTATACTTGGCTGCAGGTGGATTTGTGGGGCTTTTGCTTGCGATCGGCACAGCCTTCTTACTGGATCTGCTCGATAGTTCGGTCAAGACAATTAAAGAAATCAAAGAGCTGTATGGCTATACCTTGCTGGGAGTGATTCCTTTCATTAAGGGCGTTGGACCACGGGAGGAGGAAGTCCTCGGGGATGCCCCTTATCCGAGGTTGTTGGTCGATGAATCGCCCCACCCAGGGGTACAGGAAGCCTATCAGGTCCTGCAAGCAAACCTGAAGTTTCTCAAATCTGATACCGAACTGAAAACAGTCGTGATTACGAGTGCTGTGCCAGGCGAGGGGAAATCGGAAGTCTCGGTCAACTTGGCCGCGGCGCTAGCACAGGTCGGGCGGCGCGTTTTGCTGATTGACGCTGATATGCGTTGCCCGCGTCAACATCATGCGCTAAAGGTGCTTAATGTTACAGGGTTGAGCCATGTCATTACTGGACAAGCAACTGTGAAGTCAGCGATTCAAATGGTGACGGACAACCTTGATGTCTTAACCGCTGGAGTCGTCCCACCTAATCCGCTGGCGCTGCTAGATTCTAAACGTATGGAGTCGCTTTTACACGCTTTTGCCAGGCATTACGACATGGTGATTGTGGATGCACCTCCCATGGTTGGCTACGCCGATGCTTCAATTTTGGGCAAAATGGCAGACGGCATTCTGCTGGTAGCACGTCCAAGGATGGTGGATTATGCTCAAGGTCGGATCGCTAAAGAAACACTCTTGCAGTCGCGTCAGCAAGTGCTAGGTTTAGTCGCCAATGGTGTCAATCCAGCGAATGAACCAGATGGTCATTTCTACTATCTGCGTCAAGAGATGACTTACTCAAATGAAAACGCCCAGCGTGTGGCTGCGGCGGCAGCTACAGAAACAAATTAACGCCTGAGAGTGTGGGGCCAATCGTTTGGGGCTAGCCGCTTCAAGCAAAAAATCCTACAGATCTTGACCCAAAGATAGGGGATTCACCTGAATACGGCGATAGCTCTATCGTTTCATTTTTGAGTCACGACAGATCGCGGGGCTGAATCCATTGCCCTATGAGTATTCTGCAATACACCTTGCAATAGCGGTGTATTGAGGGAGGGAAGAGGCAATGCTAGCTTTGCATCAAGGTGTTGCAATGGAGCAAAATCTGTCGTTTTAACTAGAAGAATCAGTATGCCTTTCGGTGTTTCAAGCTACTTGCTTGCCAGATGAATCTACGCAAGGTTGACACATGAGTGCCTGCAGACTTTGAAGTGTCTATGCATTAGAAATGCTACTTCAAAGAGTCAGTGCTTTCCATTATGGAAATGAATGAAGGCTATTTTACGTTTTCGGGAAAGGTGAGAAATCCTCCCTTCGCGAAGACGAAGAATGCAAAAAACGTCCGATTTGTCTGTGTCGAATAACACTAATCAAAATAAATCTATCTTTGCAAATTTGATGCTTACTTACAGAAGTGCTTATTGCCTATATATTCCCTTGAAATGATGGCTCTTTACTGTGTAAGCTCTTTTATGAGTATAGCTCTGTTATAGCTATACTCTGAGTTTCGGTGGCTCTTGCAGGGTAAATTGTCTGGTTTATTCATGATCGATGGTGTCACAAGACTCATGTCAAAGAGAACCAGACTATATATTATGTAATGGAGCCTTCCGGATTTTCCTGTGAATCGCTGAATCAATTAAGCGGGGATATTAAGAATGCACAGGCAAAAGTTGAGCAAGGTATTCAGGGATTCCAATAGAGTTCATGGAACCTTTACCTGGTAACAGGCGTCTCGATGACTGTTGCGATTCTTAAGAATTCTAAAACGGTTTCTCAATCGTTTATTGGATCCCAAAGGTGAGTTTTCAGGTGTATGAATCGTAGTTCGTTTTTTTAGAATCAGAACTTTCCGCTAGCCTGATTTTGGGGTTTTCAGGAACTTGTTCACATTTAATACTGATATTTCTCATTGACTTAACGTCAAACTAATTAATTCTTTTTGAGGAATGGGCTTTGATGGTCGTTTGATCTCAGTCCTTCCAACGGAGCCTTCTACAGGATGAGTGTAGTTAACTGGAGGTCGGAGTGCAGAGACGGTGTGATCGAAATCGTAAGCGCTCAAAGCGGCGGGCTATCTATTGCCCGATTCACCAATGCTATTTAGATAGCGTCAGCAGAAAGTATCCTTTGTTTGCTGATAGAGCCGGACAACTCCAACAGCGAGGTGTGAATCGCAAAAAGGCGTTACTTGTGATCTCCAGCTATAACACCGTTCCACTGACGGGAGAATGGCTCGAAGCTTTTTGGTGTGATCATTGTCAAGAGACAACCTGGTACCACGTTGAAAAGACTGGCGATCGCACCTATAAGATTCGTCCTGCGCCTGAAGAACTATGGCAGCAGGTTTATGGGGTTATTCAGCCTTCGGGAAATCCATCGGTAGGGGAATTTACCCGGCGACAGTCTCGCATGGTGGGTTTCAGTGGGGCTAAGGATTTTCGATTTGTACGCGGATGACCTGGGTTCCATAGGGTGTTTTTATGCCAGCACTCACGGATATTTGGACAACTTTCACTTGGACACTTTTTCACTGGCTCAGTGAGCCGAAGTTATTTGTCCCGATAGGTTTGGGCATTACCCTTGGCGTGTTTGTCACGAAGCTGCCTGCCTGGATGAAGCCACTCCGCCGTATCCTCCCTGTTTTGCTAGCCAGTTACTTTGTGTTAGCCACACCTGGGGCCGCCTCTTTGCTGATTAAGGGATTGACGGTTATTTTACCGCCAGGGACTGATCAGTCAGTGGATGCGATTGTAGTGCTCAGTCGTAATGATGATTTGGGATATTCTCGGTATACCTTAGCGCTGCAGCTATGGCGCGAAAATCGAGCCCCTAAGATATTTGTTACCAGCTTCGGGCGTGTAGGGTACATGACTGATCGGTTGAAGCGAGAAGCTCTGCCTATGAAGATTTTGGATGGTACTGCCTGCGCCAGAACGACCTATGAAGAGGCCTCTTCGGCAGCAGTTCTCCTGCGTCCCCAAAATGTGGAGCGGATCATTCTAATTACGGATCCTCCCCATCTCCTGCGATCGGTTTTGACGTTTCGGGCATTTGGGTTTGAAGTCTTCCCTCAGGTTGCTTCCTTCCATGCCGAACTGCCAGCCGTGCAAAAGTCGCTTCTCGCCTTACGCGAATACTTTGGTTTGGTGAGCTATGCGGTACTGGGAAGATTTTCAAAGCAGTCGTTAGACAAGACATCCTTTGCTGGTGATCGGACACAGCCGTCAGAGTGTGTCATTAAGTGGTTAGATCGTTCTCCCAAAGTGTCGTGAATGAGTGCTTGTAGCGATCGCGACCCGACTGTTGGAAAAGCAAAAGTTCAACTCTAAGAAGGTTTTTAATCAGACTTTATTGATGTGATTAAGGCCGTAGCTTAGTTTACGTATTATAGCGTCTGATCCTTTTAAAAAAGGAACTCATCCTAGCTTTTAGAATACTCTCATGAAGTTTGCGGAATTGTCAATAACTTGGTTGTTGAAAGCAAGAGCCATA
>JBCBTQ010000270.1:0-6705 GCA_039818605.1 Cyanobacteria bacterium J06639_14
CTTGCTTGAGCGGCTTCCAGCGTCTCAAGCAAGTCGTTAGACCTACTAGCCGAATCAGTGGTACTGCTTTTCACTTTGAAAGATAGGTTGGCTCTTGATTTGGAGTTTGTGCGATTACTACCTCTTTACCGGAATTGGTGATAGTAGAGAAATTCTATCTTCAGGTCTATCTTTGAAGAAAGCCCCTCTTTCTCGAAGGCTTTGTTCCATGTCGATAGACAGGCCTCTAGCTTCGGTGAAAATGGCATTTTGAACACAGGCATCATCCAAGCAAATTCCGTATAGTTCAGCTCGGTAAAAGTTTGCTCCACTGAGGCACTTGATGAGGGTGAAGGAAAGGTCGAAGGCTCTAGTAATATCATTAATAAGATATCCAACGTGAATGCGAGCATTTATGATATCTGATACTTTTGCAAGGTTGATAGCAGAGTCAAGAGCAAGGTTCAGAGCAGTTTCTAAATCTCGATGAATGGTAAGAGCTGTAGTACACGCATCGTCGAGATCAGTTTCATCCATGTTTTCTAAAGTTTGTGTAAGTTCGAGATCGGGCAAAAGAGCGCGATCAAGGATTTGGGCGAATTTAGGGCCAATGGGTCTAAGATTACTAGCAGGATTTTCATAGTCAAGGATATTAGCAAGGTTACGGGTTAACTTAAGAATATAAATGAGGTCTTCATAGCGATTATTGGCACGGTTGAAGTCTAGAACACTTGCAAGTTCTGGAACGTTAGCAACATTTACCGAAAAGCTAGGACTGGAAAAACTTAAATTAGCTCGACTGAGATTAGCTTGACTGAGATTAGCTCGACTGAGATTAGCCTTAGAAAGGTCAGCTTTAGAAAGGTCAACTTCGCTGAGATCGGCCTCACTTAAATCTACACGGGTCAAGTTTAGAGCAGATCCACCATTCTTCTTTATCAATTCGATTAGTTCACTTTTATCTAAAAAATGAATATCTTGAATAAGACTTTCTGCTACCTCTGTTAGTTCTCCGGATTCAAACAGAGATTGAATTCGTTCAAGTGCTTTTTGAGAACCACCTAAAATGAGTTTGAGACTACCTTCATCCATATCCAAAATTTCAATTGTTGTGTCTCCACCTAACGTTCTAAGTAACGCAACGATAGCATCTAGTTTACTTTTATCGATTTTCTCAATACTGCCTGCTATTGCAAACGATAGTCGTTGTCCACAAATTTCTGACGAAGGTTTAGCATCAGCTTCAAAGTCTATTATTGCCTCCCAATCATTAATTTTAACAGCTTTACAAATCTCACGAAATGCTTCTGAACCAATCGATACTCCAGCCCAAAAGCGTTTCAAAGTTGCAGGAGATGTCAAGGCCAAATCAGCCCATGCTTGCTCTGCTTTTGTCCAACCCTTCTTACGACGAGCCTTGTCAACTCGCTGTAGGCCTGTTGTAGATGCTCTAACTGTAGCTGCCATTGTATGGGACGCAATGTAACGTTAGGAGCAGTTTTGTTTCAATTCTAGTTCACTTCAGAATGAACCGTACGATGAACGAAACTTGAGACTTGCTCACCCGTGTCAGAAATGATGATTGAGTTGTAGATAACAAGCAATAATCATGACACTCCAAAATACTACTACCGAACAGGCACCAAGTGAGTTTATCACGATTGACTTGACGTCGCTTGTTGAGAATGGTGATTCTCCTACCGCTATCATCTTGACACTCACAATTTTTACTTCTGTAATGCTAAGTTCTTTAGCAAGACTAGTAAAATTGATAGGCCATAAAAAATAGAAACTTTGGCGGGAGCGCATCAAACTTTCTCCAGAGAAATATAAAAGCCTGAGAACTCGTCATTAGAAGGAACCGTAGAATCAGGGTGCATTATTCTCTCGTTGAATGATGACGCGCTCCCACTTTGGCTGTTTGCTTAACCATGAGGAGCATATGTAATGATGCGCAGGGAGATTTATCTTTCAGAAGTAGGCAATGTCTAACAAGTCGGTTGGAGCGGACTGTCAAAAGAACTATTACATTTATTAAGTGTGCTTACAGCCGCTCAACCGTGTCGTTATGCCGCAAACTAATTGATAGCAAAGATAACTTTAAATGTAGCAGCATAAATCTATAAATTTTGCTATGACAATTACGGGAAATTTGGCTATCTCTACTCTAAGTATTATTGCAATCTCATTACTAACAGGGATTGTCTATCAAGCCGTGAGTGAAGCCTGAGATCGACGCAGACATCCTCCACAGGGTGAACTTGTAGATATTGGGGGATTTCGTCTACATCTCAACTGCATTGGGAAGGGCACACCAACGGTTGTTATGGATGCTGGTGGTGGTGCGCCCTCAATTACGTGGGGCTTGGTTCCATAGGCAGCCTGCCTTTGATTGTGTTGAGCCAAGGTTCTAAAGATTCAAAGATGAGTGATGAAAGATTCCAGCAATGGGCATCGCTCCAGTTAGACTTGACCAAACTATCGTCAAATAGCCAACGTATCATTGCAGAAAATAGTGGACATCTTGTGCAACTCGATCAAACTGAGTTGGTTGTTAGCGCAGTTCAACGGTTGGTTGAGAGCGTCTAAAGTTATGAGTCCTCTCAGGAAATGGACATTAATTGCTTAAAGTAGTCATTTAATTCCTTAATGTACATCTGGCCAGCGCGATAAACCCTTAACATTTCGCATCGGACGGCGTTTAGAGGTTTTTCACCATCAGAATGGCATCCCCCGTATAGTGAATCAACGGGTGGAGCACAATCGCTTCACGGGCAGTTTCGGCATACCCCAGACGATCGTACAGGCGCTTAGCCACAACATTTTGCTCAAAAACGATTAGGCTCAGCTTGCTAAACCCTTTTGCAATTGCCTGGGCTTCTTCGACCTTCATCATCTGAGTACCAATGCCTTGCTTTCGATACTCTGGAAATACGGCTATTCCGCAGACGTAGTAGCTATTGTCGGCTTCCAACTTGCTGTAGAGCACTAATACAGGATCTCCCTCCGGTTCCGCATCTGCATCGACCGCCATGGGAAAGGCAACTAACATACCCGCGATCGCGTTATTCTGAACTGCCAAAGTACAGTTTTGATAAGTGAGACAGCAGTCATTGCATCCTGCCTATGCCCAGTTGCCCCAAATGTAGCGCCGAGCGCACCGTCAAAAACGGTCATATCCACACCGGTAAGCAGCGTTTCCTTAACCGAGGCTGCGGTTATCAATTCGTCAAAATCCTACCGATAAACGCATTGACCAGGCGACTCGGGAACCCACTTTGCCTGTAGAGCTGCATTACTACGATAGTTAGGCAGCGATCGTAGATATGAGAGAAGCCTACATAATTCTGAGCAGAAGTCAACACTGTTTTTATAGACTGTAGATCTGCACCCAAGGGCAGAAATTTTTAATTTTGGAGAGACATTAAGTATTGCAAAACAATTTTATTTTTGGTGCACAAAAGCAAATTTGATTGATTAAGCTTGCAATATGTAAACTCGTAATGAGTATGGTTTGATGCGAGTACTTCTATTCCTTTAGACGGTGTGAGGACAGATCACTGTTATCCCTAAGGCAATTTCTCGACTCATCAATCTCGCAGTCAAGGGATGTCTAACTGATGTTGAATGCGCGTAAGGATCTGGGCAAATGTTGTTCAAGCATGAGGGTCAGCGTGTCCCTCAGGTAACTTTTCGGATGTTTGCAGAGGTAGGTTGGTACAATCCTTCGACGGCGGATCTCTTTGATCACAAAACCGTGGTGGGGTTTGCGGTACCGGGAGCCTTTACCTGCCCGCATTCTCCGATTCAACTGTTAGCCTACAACGAATATGCCAAAGTATTTCGAGCGAACGGAGTCGATGAGATTCTTTGTATTTCGGTAAATGATCCGTTTTCATTGGCGGCTTGGGCTCAAGAAGAAGCAGCCGATCAAGTGCGCTTCATCCCCGATGTGAATGGTGACTTTACTCGCAAAATGGGGATGATAGTGAACCTTTCTGATCGAGGGATGGGACACCGCTCTCGGCGCTACTCCATGCTAGTAAAAGACGGGGTGATTGAAAAAATGTTTGTAGAGCGAGACGGCTTTGAGGCCATGCCCGTGGTTTCTAATGCCGCGACGATGTTGAACTACATCAACCCAGAGGCGGAGAAACCCAAGCAGACGACTGTGCTAATGCAAATGTGGCGGACGATGCTCTCTGCCTAGCAGAACACAGCACAGCGAGAACACACACATCAAACCACAACAGGGAAGAAACTATGACGAGTAGCCAAATGAAATGTCCGTTCCCAATGAGCGGGAAGCTCATGGAAATCTGGCGGGCCGTGATGTCTGTCCTGGGATCAAGTACTGAAAAAAATACTGAAAGCACAGTGCTACAGTCCACGACATCTAATGCAGCCAGCGGTTCCAGGACAGCCAATGGCGCTGCTAGCGCCTGCCCCTTTGTGGGCAGCCCCCAAGCCTTCGCGGCGGGCGGTGGCACTACAAACCAGGACTGGTGGCCGAATCAGTTAAACCTAAACATCCTTCACCAGCACGCGCCCCAGGCCAACCCCATGGGCGAGACATTCAACTACGCTGAAGCGTTCAAGACCCTTGACCTCGCTGCTCTGCGGGCCGATATCTTCGAGCTGATGACCACTTCTCAGGACTGGTGGCCAGCCGACTACGGCCACTATGGCCCCCTCTTCATCCGGATGGCGTGGCACAGCGCTGGCACCTATCGCATCGGCGACGGTCGCGGTGGCGCGGGCACTGGCAATCAGCGGTTTGCACCCCTCAACAGCTGGCCCGACAATGCCAACCTCGACAAAGCTCGCATGCTGCTATGGCCGATTAAGCAGAAATATGGCCAGACAATCTCCTGGGCCGACCTCATGGTTTTTGTCGGTAACTGTGCGCTTGAGTCCATGGGCTTCAAAACGTTAGGCTTTGCCGGGGGCCGCGAGGACGTTTGGCAGCCGGAGTTAGACATCTACTGGGGCTCCGAGACCACATGGCATGGCGATGAAGACTATAGTGACGAGCGCTACAGCGGCGATCGCGTCCTGGAGGATCCCCTCGCTGCCGTTCGAATGGGCCTGATCTACGTGAATCCTGAAGGGCCGAAGGGCGAGCCTGATCCGGTGGGCTCAGGGCGCGACATTCGTGAGACTTTCGGGCGCATGGCGATGAACGATGAGGAGACCGTGGCGCTCACTGCTGGCGGGCACACCTTTGGCAAATGTCACGGGGCAGGCGATGCAGCCCATGTCGGGGCTGAACCCGAGGGGGCCAGCATTGTGGAACAGGGCTTGGGCTGGAAGAGCAGCTTTAACACTGGCGTTGGCGTCGATGCTATCACCAGCGGTATTGAAGGCGCCTGGACCCCCACACCGATTAAGTGGGACAACAGCTATCTCGAAACCCTGTTCAAATATGACTGGGAGCGGGTGAAAAGTCCTGCGGGTGCGTGGCAGTGGGCACCCAAAAACGGTGCTGGTGCAGATACGGTGCCCGATGCGCACAATCCGTCGAAACGACATGCCCCGATGATGACCACGGCGGACATGGCCATGAAGATGGACCCCATCTACGAACCGATTTCGCGGCGTTACCTCGATAATCCAGATGAGTTTGCCGAGGCGTTTGCTAAAGCCTGGTTCAAGCTAACCCACCGCGACATGGGACCAAAATCGCGCTATCTTGGCCCCGAGGTGCCCACAGAAGACTTTGTGTGGCAAGATCCTATCCCCGCCGTCGATCATGACTTGATCAGCGAGCAGGACATTGCCGCTTTCAAGGGCAAGATTCTCGCCTCTGGCCTGTCAGTTTCCCAACTGGTCTCAACGGCCTGGGCATCGGCTGTGACTTATCGCGATTCCGACAAGCGGGGTGGCGCGAATGGTGCCCGGATTCGTTTGGCGCCGCAGAAGGATTGGGACGTTAACCAACCGGCTCAACTGGCCACGGTGCTGCAAACGCTTGAGGGCATCCAAAACGAGTTCAACAGCTCGCAGTCAGGTGGCAAGAAGGTTTCCCTGGCTGACCTGATCGTTCTGGGTGGCTGCGCCGGGGTTGAGCAAGCAGCGAAAAATGCCGGGCACGATGTGACGGTTCCTTTCTCGCCGGGACGCACGGATGCGTCACAGGAGGAAACAGATATCGAGTCTTTTGCCTACCTTGAACCCAAGGCAGATGGCTTCCGTAACTACGTCAGGGGTGAACACGCCGTCTCAGCAGCAGAAATGTTGGTAGATCGGGCACAGTTGTTGACGCTGAGTGCGCCGGAGATGACGGCTTTAGTGGGCGGCTTGCGCGTCCTGGGTGCGAACGTTGGTGACTCTAAACACGGTGTCTTTACCCAGCGGCCAGGGACGTTGACCAATGATTTCTTTATGAATCTGCTTGACCTGGGCACGACGTGGAAAGAGGTTTCTGAAGTGGAAGACGTGTTTGAGGGGCGCGATCGCGCAACGGGCGAACTCAAGTGGACTGGCACTCGTGTTGACCTCGTCTTCGGTTCGAATTCTCAGCTCCGAGCCCTCGCGGAAGTCTATGGCTGCAACAATTCTCAGGCGAAGTTTGTGCATGACTTTGTGGCAGCGTGGGACAAGGTGATGAACCTTGACCGCTTCGACCTCGCTTAGTCTCAGCGAAAAGGGCTTCGAGGTTTTTCAGGCGTAACCTCAACCGCTTCTTGGTTGATCAGAATCAGGTCGAGACTACGCAATCTGGCT
>JBCBTQ010000271.1:0-6663 GCA_039818605.1 Cyanobacteria bacterium J06639_14
TCATGGATGTCAACAGGATTAATTTGAGCTTTATTCAAGCGTGAAAAACTATGGAGAGAACTCACAATCTCCCGAATCCGATCGCTTCCTATTTCCATTGAGGCCACGACTTTAGGCAAATCTTCCTGAATAAATTCCAGATCAATTGCTTTAGTTTGGGTCCGAATTTCACGCACTGGATCAGGATAATGAGTCTGATAAGATACGACTAAATCCAACAAGTCACAGGTGTATTCTCGAACATGTGTAAGGTTGCCGTGAATAAAATTAACCGGGTTATTAATTTCGTGCGCAACACCCGCGACCAGTTGCCCTAAGCTAGACATTTTTTCAGTCTGTATAAGCTGCATTTGGGTGCGTTGAAGCTCTTGGAGTGTCGTCTTTAACTCTTGATTCGCTTGAATAAGTTCAGATGTCCGTTGATTGACTCTTTCCTCAAGCTCGTAATTCGTTTGCTTGAGGATCACGGCAGCATGCTTGCGCTCAGTAATATCGACCAGCGAACCCGAGAGCTTATCATTATTCCGTAACCGTATCGCCAATTCCAACCAGAGAGTTTTCCCATTTTGGTGGATAAAGCGAAGCTCTAAATCGCAGCTTCGCTGGTTCTGTAAGGCTGAGTATAAAGATTCACCGTCACTAGGAAAAATAAAGTCCTCTATGTATTTCCCTATGGTGTCATCAACGGAATAGCCCAGGGTTTCGCTCCAAGCTCGATTCACGAAGCTGAGGCAGCCTTCGCGATTGCATTCAAATACAATTTCCCGGAGATTTTCAACCAGTTCGCGGTAGCGTCGTTCTGACTCAGTAAGTTTCTCTAGTAAGCGGTATTGGATTTGCGTATGTAATTCATTATTCGCGTCATCCTTCAACATAAATTTGCGATTCCTAACTTCTCCAAAAACTCTAAAGAGGTCATTGTATGGGCATATAGAGGAAACACATTCTCAAAATAGAATGACTGCTCGAAAGTAGTACGGGCTAAAGTACAGTCGCTCAAGATTGATACCTGATATCCTTGTTCATAGGCTGAACGCCCTGTTGAATCAATACAAACTGAGGTTACGGCACCCGCTAAAACTAATTGTGTAATATTCTTTTGCCTTAAGACAGCATTCAAATCAGTATTTGCAAAAGCATTTAAACCACGTTTTCCAGGGATTTCCAGAATTTTCTCCTGAAATGGTAAGAACTCTTGAATAGTTTCTGAACCCCTGGCTCCTGCCTGGAAAGCACCAGCTTCCTTGATGGTCTTGAGAATCCCAACAGGTTCAACCAGTTCTTCATACGTTGAGGTGAAGAAAATAGGGGTAGAAACTACTAGAGCGGGTGTGTTAGTCAATACTTTCAATAGTCTGCAAGTATTTTCTACTGTTTTGGCAGATTCCACTGACTCCTCAATTACACTATACAGAATCCCATCTTGAGCAAAATACTCATTTTGAAACCCAATCAAAAGTAACGCTGTATCTTGTGAGAGCATGGCTGTTAATAGACTCGCAGAGTTAAGTTACCTAAAATATGTGAGTTCAGGATTCCCTGGGTGATGATTCACTTAACAGAATAAAGTCCGTATTTTCCGGCATAAGGTAACTAACGTTAAAGAAATCAGCTTCATGAATTCAGTAGAAATACTAGCAACACTTTCAACTTCTACGGCATACAAGTCGTGAAGCGTATGAATTACGTAGAATAACTGAAAAAGCTCGCACTAAGCATCCTGGAAGTTGTCTGATCAAGGGCTGTTACGCATCGAGATTGGGCCTTACCGTTTCCTCTTAAAGAAGCACCCATCCTTTTGAGGGTGCTGTCATTTTGGAGATTCAGCTTTACATCAAAATTCATCAGGGAATCTACGTAATGTCTCAGTATCATCTCGGAATTAATCTTGGACACGAGCGTTCAGCTGCAATTGTCAAAAATGGCGAGATTTTGGTCGCAATAGAGCAAGAGCGATTAGACCGACAGAAATATAGTATTGGGTTTATGCTTCAGTCTCCAGGGGTTTTGTCTCGTGTGCAACCGCCCAACGAAGCGATTCGGTATTGCTTAGATAGCTGTGGTCTGATGCTCGATGATATCGCTTCGGTTACGGCCAATATGCCGGGGTATGATTTTGCCCCTGAAATAATGCACAATGTTTTGCCGGCAGGGATTGCTAATAAGGTTACCACTATACCGAGTCATCATTTAGCCCATGCCTATGCGGCTTATTGGCCTTCCGGATTTGAGCAAGCATTAGTACTGGTTATTGATGCTACAGGCAGTACTGATCTGAGGCACTCGACGGAGTCTTACACGCTCTATAAGGGCGAGGGCTCGACTTTGAAAACACTCCACAGTGAGACGGCAGCAGCGCATTTAACTGGGCTCTCCACCCTGGGATTTATCTACGAATACGTGACGCGTAAAGCCGGATTTGTTACCCAGATCGGCAACACCCAAGTTAGCCATGCAGAAGCAGGCAAATTGATGGGTTTGGCTCCCTTTGGTGGCGAACAAATCAACTTTCACCCCTGGATTAGACCACTGGAGAACAGCTATAGTCTCGGAATTTCTCCCTACGATATCTTTCTTGAGATCGCTGCCTTGGAAAAGAAGTACGACACGGGTGAAGGCAAGCCTTATCTACGTCCTTACATGGTGGACTTAGCTTATAAGGTTCAAGATGAACTTGAGAAGGCTCTCAAGCATATTGTGCAGACAGCGATGCAGGCAACAGGTCTGAAAAAACTGTGTATCGCAGGGGGCGTTGGACTGAACTCGGTTGCCAACTATCAGCTCTTTAAGGACCTGGACCTGGATGATATTTTCATTTTTCCGGCAGCAGGCGATAGTGGCATTGCTGCAGGGGCTGCTTTGTGGGCTTATGCGAATGCTGGGGGCTGTCAGCGATCGCCCTTAACCCAGGCCACGTTGGGACATCCTTACAGTCCACCGCAAGTCGCGCAGGCTATCGATCCGTTTGCCGACCTGATTGAAGTGGAGGAACTGATCCCGGCAGCGATGCTCGAACGCAGTGCCCAAGCATTGTCCCAAGGACATATTGTGGCTCGCTTTGAAGGCGGTTCAGAATACGGTCCGAGGGCCTTAGGACACCGTTCTATCCTGGCTGATCCGACCTTCCAGCGAATGCGGGATATTTTGAATGCTCGTGTCAAGTTTCGAGAAGCGTTTCGCCCCTTTGCCCCTGTGATTCCCCGCGAATCTGTTGCTGACGTTTTTGAACTAGAGGCGGATTCGCCTTTTATGTTGCTGGTCGCTCCCATTAAGCCAACTCTGCAGGAGCAGATTCCAGCCGTAACCCATGTGGATGGAACAGGGCGTGTGCAAACGGTGACAGCTAAAGACAATCCTTACTTCTACCAGCTTTGCCATCGCCTCCAAGATCTGCGATCAGGACCACCGGTATTATTAAATACCAGTTTCAATGTTGCAGGGCAGCCGATTGTTGAAACCCCTGCGGAAGCCATTCAGACCTTTCTCAATACGGATATTGATTACTTAGCCCTTGAAAATATTTGGATTACCAAACGCCATGGGCCGGTCCAAAACTATGAGGAACACCTGTCGAAGATCCGGGATACACCGATTCCTCACGGACTGCCACCGAATCAACCCGCTGTAACCGAACTCATGGCTCAGCTCGATCGCGCTCTGTTTTTGGGCGATCGTGAAAACTGCCCCTGGACGGAAGCCGAACTTCAAGCGCTCTCTGCTGTCGGTGCTCGCTACAAGGAAACCAGCATTCTCTTTCCAGAAACTCCCTTCGTAGGATCCCTCGACACCCGCGTATCGGCAGACGTGGTTTGGATTCTTGATCCGCTGAATGGGTCAAGGCTAGTTGATTTGTCTAGGCAGGCCAACCCATCTTCTCTCCATGCACAAGCTTTACCGGGGCGGGAACTGCGAGGGTTGCCTCGCCTTACCCGGGATGAGAAGAAGCCAAAAGTGCTGAGTAAAGAAGGATTTAGTAGTACGGTCAGACTGATCGCTCAGGTTAATGGCCGCGTACCACGCCATTTCCTCAAGCAGACAGGCGGCCAGCCCCTAGCTTACAGCTTTACAGAGACCAAGCTTTTGATTGCGATGCTCTCAGCCCAGGAAAACTGGCAGGAAAAGATTCGGTTAGATTTGGAGCTGACCCATGCCGAACTAGCGCAAAAGCTGATTTGGGCGAGGGATCAGCTCGCTCAGTATGGTCTTGAAGTAGCCTCGGTAAGAATCAACGACGCTACGGTAGATTCGGCCTTACCGCCCGACATTACCCACACCCTGGAACCGTTTAGCAACGACGGGTTTTCGCTGCGAATTCAGCTGGGACAGTTACGGACTCGTTTGCAGCAGGTCGGGTATACCTTAGAGGCAATTTGCCAGGTTCTGGGAATTGCCTCGCTACAGGCGATTGAACCGACTCATTTGCATTACTTCGATCGCTACAAATTGGGGGCTGGGGATCGGGAAGATTGCATTCGACTTTTTTTACTGCGGGTAGCCTTACCCGAGTCAAGACTCAAGGAGTTGTGGGGGCATCAGCTTTTTGACCTACTGGTCCAATTAGGGGTTTTGATCAAGCGTGACAATTGCTGGGCGTCTCGTGTTGATCTCTTTTGTGTTGAAGATCTCTATATTGCGACCGATCACCGCTACATGTTACTGGCAGAGGACAAAATCACCGAAAATCCAGTGATGTATGTCGGGGCAGACAGTCAAGGCTTAGTCCACACGGCCCCTCGATATCCAGCAGAGCATGTGCTTGATTTATGCTGTGGCAGCGGTGTTCAAGGATTGGTGGCAAGTCGTTATGCTCAACAGGTAACCTCTGTTGACCTCAACCCCCGGGCCATTCGCTTCGCTCGTTTTAATACGCAGTTGAATGATATTCGGAATATTCAATTCCATCTGGGCAGTCTCTACGAGCCTGTCGCCCATCAGCAGTTCGATACCATTCTGGCGAATCCTCCCTTCGTCCCTAGCCCTAAACGAAATCTCGGATTTCGGGATGGTGGAGCCACTGGCGAAGAAGTTCTAGCGGCCATTATTCGAGACAGTGCCCAACATCTTAAACCTCAGGGGCATATCTTCATTGTCACGGATCTAGTGGACGTCAGAAGCTATGAGCGAAAGCTCGCCCACTGGTGGAGTGGCGGCAAGGCTCATCAGCTCGTTCTGTGTACCGCCGATCGCGATGATATTTTATTTTCGGTTCCCCACAGCCATGCACCTTTTAGCCAAACGTTGTGGGCTTACAACCGCGAACTGGAGCAGTGGTTAGCCAACTTCCATCAGGCTGGACTGACAGCCGTCAACTTTGGCTATATCTTGATTAGCCGACAGCCTGACCAACCCTCCAGTTCCTATTTCTGTCGGACTATTCACAATCCGACGGAAGCCATTTATGGATTCGTGGCGAGCTATTTTCAGCAGCAGGAAAGATTGCGATCGCCCACGAAAGAAACGTGTTTCCTCTCACTCCTGCCAGAATTATGCTTTCGGGTAGAAGAAGGACTAGAAGGGACTGAGCGCAAAATTGAGCTTTTCGTACCAGATAATCCTTACTTCACAACCTATCAAGTGAGTGAAGCGGTCTATCAACTGATCCAAGCTATCCAGCGGCTGCAGCCACAATGGCAAACGCTTATAACACCGGCCAATCAGACCTATCTAATGGATCTGATTGGCAAAGGACTAGTACGCCTTAGTCCAGAACGTCCACTGGTCCTGAAACGCGAAAAACTGGAGAAACTTTTCCATGAGCCCCCCCTGTCTGAGGGTATCGTTGAAATGTGGACGAAGACGACACCAACCTGTTTGTCGGCGTATCTCAACCAGTCATAGCAATGCTGTGCGATCGGGCGGCAGGTAATGGGTGATGGGGTGATGGGCTGGTGTTTTTGTCAAAAGTTCCTGGCAAACGCCAGCTGCCTTTTCGCCCTTGTGGTGGTTTAAACTGAGGCGTCCGATCGAGGAGACATGCTGTGAGATTGATCATGGTAGGTGGGCCTGGGGCTGGTAAGGGGACTCAGGCAAAGCGACTACAAACAGCTCTCAATATTCCCTGGATTTCTTCGGGAGACCTTCTACATCAAGCGATTGCGACTCAGACACCGCTGGGGCAAAAGGTTCAGACGCTGGTCGAAAAGGGTGAGTTGGTCGATGACACGACCATGATTGAGCTGATGCGCGATCGCCTGCAGCAACCCGATGCGGCCACTGGTTGGCTGCTGGATGGATATCCCCGCACAGCATTTCAGGCCGAGGAACTGGACTTTTTGCTAGATGAAATTAGCCAAAAGGTCGATTGGGTGATTTGGCTGGATGTGCCCAAGGCGGTGCTGATGGCGCGATCGCTGGGGCGATCGCGGGTGGATGACAACCCGGAAGCAGTCCAGCGTCGTATTGAACTGTTGTACGAACGTACGATCCCAATTCTGGACTACTACGGTCACCGCCAAAGGCTCCTCAAGATAGACGGTAACCAATCCCCCGATGTTGTTGAAGCGGAAATTCGCCAGCGTCTCGACCTTGCATGAGTAGGAAGCACGATTATCTGGTGTGTTGGTGTTTCCTGGCGTCCGGTTTAAGCCGGGAAGCACAGGCTGAATAGGGAGTCAGGAGTCAGGAGGGCGCTGGATTCTGACTCCTGGCTCCTGACTTCTGAAT
>JBCBTQ010000272.1:0-6656 GCA_039818605.1 Cyanobacteria bacterium J06639_14
CTGCTGCACTGTCAGTGCAGCAGCGATTGCCGCTGCCTTGGCATCAGTCATCGGGGTACGGTCCTCGTAGTACCAAACTAGACTCTTATGCTTGGGGATTTCTATCTCATGAAGATACTTATCATCGTCATCATCCTGAGAACTGCCACCCTGTACAGTCTGACTTTCCAGATCGGAAAGTTCTTGCCAAAGCTGCTGACGGTTGAACTCGTTAGACGCAGCTTTGGAGGTAGAGATATTTGAGTTAAGTAATCGCATGATTTCTGCTCCAAATTAAAATTGACTTTATGTGCTATGCCTCGCTGACTTCCCTCGGACATTAGAGTAAATCCCAGAAGTCAGAAGACTTAAAGATGCACCTGGTTACCCATCAGCCGTCGCAGCAGAAATTTTGCGGTTGTTCACATAACTTCACAAAGTGTGAATACTAAAATCAGTCAATCCCTGAAGAGAAGCCGCGAAATTCTGAAACCATTTCGACGTTTAAAGTTAGAAATCAACATGACAGTGAGCTTCTAGTAGCCAGAGTTGTTTGTCTGTTGTACGGGAGAGCTCAGTATAAATATCAGCCGTCACCATATCGTCTAACTCTGTGGCTTGCTTAATGGCAATTCGCATCAGCTTGCCATTGAGTGAGACATTTTGAGCTAACGCTCCTAACATCTCTACAACAGTTGTCACATTAAATGGAAACTCCGCTAGTTGCGAATAGCGAGCTGCAATTCTAACGCTCATGAGAGGGGTGCTCGCTAAGGCACTAATACGTTCTGAGACGAGCACAACTTGCGCCTCAATCTGTTCCGAGATTTCGTCAAATAGTTTATAGAACTGATAGAAATTTTCCCCTTTCAGATACCAAATCACCTGTCTTATTTGACTTTCTAAGTCGATTGAGTTTGCCAGAGTCTGGTTGAGCAAATCCACAACCTGAATACGAATATCTTCAGATAGATCAATCCGAGTTTTATAAAATCGCGGCTCTTGAAACGGTATAGCGTCAGGGTTAGCGTCATTCATCTCATTGCATCTTTTGTCTGGAGTAGTGTTACTGACTGTAACCTATGGCTATTTATCTTAAGGTCTTGATATCGCCGAGGCTTGTCGATTCTTGCGATAAATTGTTCGATCTTGCTATCACCTTCAGGCATGTCTCCAGTATCTAATTTCATTCGATGTGAACAAGGCTTAGATAAAGCAAGAAAATATGAAAACTAACAAGAATAGAAAAGATTCTCCGTTAGTCAAAGCCCTAAATTGTAATCAAGAAAAACGGATGTGACTGATAGGCACCACTCAAATTTTGCTTGCTTGGGCAAGTAGATTAATTGGCTTGCCGCTTCCCGACTTCTTTGTCAAAACCAAATCGCCTTGGCATCACCGACATCAGAAGTCGGGGAGCGGGTATGCCAGGATATCGAGCAAGGATATTGTTTCTAATTAAAGGACAATATGTCAATTAAAGTGATTATTGTCTTTTATTTTGATTCAATCCATAATTTTGATGTCCCCGAATTTGGTGTTCTGCGGGATTGGTTAGAGGACTTTTGCGGCTCAAATCAGCCTTGAAACGGCTGCATATTCGCATTTCAATTAGGAGAAGATCATGACGACGCCTTTTCAATACAATCGCTTAAACAAAGATGATGCCGCTGTGCTGATGGTGGATCACCAGGCGGGGTTGGTTTCCCTGGTGCAGGACTATCCCCCCAATGAATTCAAGAACAATATTTTGGCCCTGGCCGATGTTGCCAAGTTCTTTAACCTGACCACCATCTTGACGACCAGCATGGAAGAAGGCCCGAATGGCCCCCTGGTGCCAGAACTCAAGGAAGCATTTCCGGATGCACCATATATTGCTCGCCCTGGGCAAATCAATGCCTGGGATAACGAGGACTTTGTGGCTGCTGTGAAGGCAACTGGCAGAAAGCAGCTGATCGTTGCCGGAGTTGTGACCGATGTTTGTGTGGCCTTTGTGGCACTGTCGGCAATCGAGGCAGGCTTTGACGTCTTTGTGGTGACCGACGCCTCTGGCACTTTCGATGCAGGGGTTCGGGCCGCTGCATGGGATCGGATGAGCGCTGCGGGTGTGCAGCTGATTAATTGGTTTGCCGTTGCGTGTGAACTGCACCGTGACTGGCGCAACGACATGGAGGGTCTAGGCACGATGCTGTCTAACCACATTCCGCTCTATCGCGGCTTGATGACCAGCTATCTTGCTCGCGCGGGTAAGTAGGTTAATTAACCTGGCTTGCCGATTCCCGGCTTCTTGGCCAAAACCCGATCGCCTGGGGCTAAGGCTAAATCCGGTTGACCTATTCCCTAATTGTAAGGCGTGACCTGTCGCGTCTCTACCGGTATCCCCTATTGCCCATGATGGGGGTTTAGCCATGCGGATTTGGTCTAACCAACACCAGAAGCTGGGAATCTGGCGGCGATCGCTCATTCATCCCTGGATAACTG
Source organism: Cyanobacteria bacterium J06639_14 (assembly GCA_039818605.1). Taxonomy (GTDB): domain Bacteria; phylum Cyanobacteriota; class Cyanobacteriia; order Phormidesmidales; family Phormidesmidaceae; genus SIO1E4. The sequence goes on from JBCBTQ010000272.1 coordinate 2,461, forward strand.
CCATGGATTTAACCAATTCCACAACTGGCTTAGGTTGCCATGACAAATGTTGCTAACCCCCATCGCGAACTGACTCATCAGCGATCGCACTATCGCCCTATGACAAATATCAGCCAACACGTCACTGCCGTCATTACCCATCAAGTGCGAGCAGGCCGCGAAGCCGGATATGAAGAATGGATCAAAGGCATCGCTGCCGATGCGCGTCAATTTGAAGGGCATTTAGGCGTCAATATTCTGCGGTCCCAACCCGGAGCGTCTTCCGATTATGTGATTGTGCTCCAGTTCGACTCGTGCCCACACCTCAACGCTTGGCTCAATTCTGATGTCCGCAAAAGCTGGATTGATCGCGCCCAACCGTTGATTCAATCGCAAGAATCGGTGCAAGTTTTAACCGGCTTAGAAGGATGGTTTCAATTACCCAAACAGGCTGGCCCCGCGCCCCCCAAGCGTCATAAACAGGCCATCTTGATCTGGGTCGGCGTGATGATTGTGTCGCTGTTAGTGCATCCGTTGCTAGAACCTGTGCTGCAACATTTGCCCTGGCTGTTGCGAGTCGCCGTTAGCGTCGCCATCACGGTTGGGCTGCTGTCTTACGTCATCATGCCGCGTCTGACGCAGTGGTTTAAGCACTGGTTGTTTGCCAAGTAAATATTCCAGGAGAGGGTTATGAGTCGTTGGTTAACAAAAACTCCCATAAAAGCTGTTGACCACCTTTGGCGGCAGTTCACCGCATCCCTGGGGATAGGGTCGTTCCTGGCGTTGGCAACAGCATCGATCGCGATCGCGGCCGAACGCATCGAGTTTTTCATCGGTCCTTTCGAACCTGTGATTTGGGTTGAGGATCTAACCGCTTTTGTCGAAGACGGCACCATTACAGACCGCTTCAGCACGATGACAAACTCGTTGGATGAAGACCAATTGACATCGCTCCGATCGTTTCTCAATGCCTCTTTAGAGGTGGACCTGATTACCGTATCCCAAGTGTCCTATTGGGGCGTGGGTGAACGCTTCCTCAATCGGCTGGGCCAGGTGATTCAAACGGACAGTTTCCTCAATGGTGGCAAAGCCTTGCGGGCAGCACTGATCGCGGCAGCCGCTGATGATGATGGCATCACCACCCTGGAAGTGATTCAGGCGTATCCTTTAGATGTCATCCAACTGGATTTTCCCCGGATGCAGCAAATCATCCAAGAAAATCAGCGTTTCTTTGCGAATCGTGCGGCTGTGATTGCCCAACTGCGCTCAGTGGGGGAGAGGGAGGCTCAGACATTAGCGGCTCCTACCGAGAGCAAACCTGTACAAGCGGGTCCTTATGCTTGGCAGTTAGAAACCCTCACGTTTGATAATCCCCTCCGTGGTGATGCCATCCCGTTTGATCTGTATCTACCGCAGCCGGTTCCAGAATTGAGCGAGGCTCTGTCGGCGACTCCAGTGATTGTGATCTCCCATGGTGTGGCGTCCAACCGCAATGCCTTAAGCTATCTGGCTCAGTACTTGGCCTCCCACGGCTATGCGGTTGCGGTCCCCCAACATGATGACGATAGCCAGAAGTATGTGCAATTTCTGGCTGGCGTGGAAGATCCGCCGCATCCCATTACGTTAGTCAGTCGCCCTCGGGATATTTCTTCTGTATTGGATGCTTTAGAAAACCTGGTCCTGAGCCATCCAGACTATGCTCATCTAGATCTGGATAATGTCGGTGTTTTAGGCCATTCCTTAGGCGGGTTTACGGTTCTTGCGGCGGCTGGTGCAGAACTGAATTTTGCAGCGGTCATGGAAAACTGCTCTTTAGAAGATCGCGATCGCCCCTCCCTCAATCCCTCTTTACTGGTGCAATGCGACCTGATTGACCTAGCCGATCAGGCTCCCTTCCAGCTCCGTGACGATCGCATCCGGGCTGTGTTTGCCCTCAATCCACCGACGAGTCTCTTTTTTGGTGAAACGGGTTTGGCTCAGCTTGAGATTCCCACCCTGATGATGGCTGCAATGGCCGATATTGTGGTGCCAGCCATTCCCGAGCAAATTGAACCCTATCGATGGCTGCAGACCGATCACAAGTACTTAGTTGCAGTTGAGAACGCCACCCACTTCACCTTTCTCGAAGGGGATTTGACGGAAGGTGCATTACCGCTCCCCAGCGCCCTTTTGGGACCTGACCCACAACAGGCCCGCCCTTATTTGCAAGCCCTGAGTCTCGCTTTTTTTGATCGCCATTTGTGCGACCAAGTTGAAGCTGAAGCCTCTTTAACGCAACCTTATCTGGATTCATTAGGCACCGATCCATTTCGATTAGAGATTGTGCGGAGCCTGGATATCAATTTTGAACAGGAAATTTCGGTCGAGGAAGACGCTAGAAGTGAAGAGTCAGGAGTTAGCAGGTAATTCAAACATGTTTATTAACTGGCAACCGCTCCCCACGCGATGACTGGGAATCAAGTTTCTGCGTTCAAGCCAATGAGTTCTATCATGAGTTCTGTTATGCAAACAATCATCACACCTCACGTTCAAGATTTAGGGGGATTTACAGCCCGTCGACTGCTGCCTAGTGACCATCGCATGATGGTGGGTCCCTTTATCTTTTTTGATCATCTAGGTCCTGCTACCTTTCCTGCCGGTAAAGGGGTTGACGTGCGTCCTCACCCGCATATCAATTTGGCAACGGTAACGTACCTGTTTGAGGGAGCCTTGCTGCACCGGGATAGTTTAGGAACGGTGCAGGAAATTCGCCCCGGTGCGGTGAATTGGATGACAGCAGGACGAGGCATTTCACACTCAGAGCGATCGCCTGAAACCGAACGCGCTGCCGCATCAACCCTCCACGGGATTCAAACCTGGGTAGCCCTGCCAGAAGACGCGGAAGAAACTGAGCCTAGTTTTTACCATCATCCAGCGGCGTCTATTCCTACCTGGGAAAGTAATGGCGTTATCGTGACCCTCATTGCGGGCGAAGCCTACGGCCAGGTGTCCCCGGTCCAAACTTTTTCCCCCATCCTCTACCTCGATTTGCAGTTTCCTGCAGGCGGTCGTTTTACCCTCACAACGCCCTACAGCGAACGGGCAGTCTATAGCGTCACTCCTGACATCACCCTTGATGGCCAACCCCTCGAACAGCATCGTCTGGCACTAGTCACGCCCCAGCAAGCGGTGGAAATTGTGGCTCCTGCTGCAGGTCGCTGCATGGTCATTGGCGGTGAGCCCTTGGGCACGCGCCATAAATGGTGGAATTTTGTGTCCAGCCACCCAGAGCGTATCGAACAAGCCAAACAAGACTGGCGCGATTGGAAGTTTGGCCAAGTCCCGGATGAGACGGAATTTATTCCCTTACCTGAAGCGATCGCTTAACTCCGTTATCGGAGGTGGAGGGTAGAGGGTGGAAGGTAGAGGGTCGAGGGTGGGCGCAGCCTGAGAACCACGCACCACGCACCACGCACCACGAACCGCCACTCACGAACCATCACCCAGAATTTCTGCGGTAAGTAACCATTTCCACCTGTCCTCAGCCCTAAGACGTTGGCTGAGTCCGATTCACCTGCAATTTTTTTTAGCGCACTAGGAGATAAATACCATGAGTCAATTGCCGCGTTCTGGCCGACGTGATTTTCTCAGGTGGGCCCTTGCCACTGGATTTTCCGCAGCCCTTTTGGATAAAAGCAGAGCTTGGGCTCAAAATCCGGCGGACACCAGCCTGAAAGCGAATCTGATTCTGCACAATGGTCTGATTGCCACTCAAGGTGACGGACAGTCTTTTGCCGAAGCCGTCGCGATTAGAGATAACCGCTTCTTGGCGGTTGGATCTGAGCGTGAGGTGATGCTATACAAGGGGGACCAGACCCAGCTCATCGACCTCAATGGCCGCACGGTAATTCCGGGTTTAAACGATACCCACACCCACCTGATTCGGGGTGGTTTGAACTACAACATGGAGCTTCGGTGGGATGGGGTGCCCTCTCTCGCTGATGCCCTGCGGATGCTGCAAGAGCAGGCCATACGAACGCCAGCGCCCCAGTGGGTGCGCGTCATTGGCGGCTGGAGTGAATTCCAATTTGCCGAACGCCGGATGCCGACGCTGGCAGAGATTAATGCGGTATCGCAAGATGTCCCGGTCTTTATCCTCAACGTAATTGCTCAACTCAGTAGCCAATCGGTCTGAGTTGATGTAAGGGCACGCTTAATCGCCTCAAAGGCGGAAATGC
>JBCBTQ010000273.1:0-6638 GCA_039818605.1 Cyanobacteria bacterium J06639_14
CCAAGTATTCTGCCACCGCTATCCTTTCAAGAAGCACTGGACGTGACGCAGATTCATTCGGTTGCCGGGCTGCTGAAAAACAAGGGCAGCTTGGTCACCACTCGGCCGTTTCGGAGCCCGCATCATTCGGCATCCGGACCATCGCTGGTCGGAGGCGGTAGCTTCCCGAAACCTGGGGAGATTTCGCTGGCTCATCGTGGTGTCCTTTTTCTCGACGAGTTGACTGAATTCAAGCGGGATGTACTGGAGTTTTTACGCCAGCCTCTAGAAGATGGTTACGTTACCATTACCCGGACGCGGCAGTCAGTGGAGTTTCCGGCTCAGTTCACATTGATTGCTAGCACAAATCCCTGCCCCTGTGGCTATTACGGCGATGTTGTGCAGCCGTGCACCTGTACACCCCGCAGTCGCGAACAGTACTGGTCACGATTGTCCGGTCCGCTGATGGATCGGATTGATCTACAGGTGGTTGTAGGACGATTAAAGCCGGAGGAGATGACGAGTGTTGCAGCAGGAGAACCCTCGGAAAACGTGCGGGTGCGGGTGGAGGCGGCACGCGATCGCGCCCACACCCGTTTCCAGTCCGAATCCTCGCTACAGTGCAATGCTGATATGCAAAGCCGTCACCTGCGTCACTGGTGCCCGCTCGATGATGCGACTCAAGGTCTATTGGAAAATGCTGTCCGTAAATTGGGACTCTCGGCCCGCGCCACTGATCGGATTTTGAAAGTTGCGCGCACGATCGCAGATCTTGACAATTCCGCATCTCTACAGACCCAACATGTTGCCGAAGCCATTCAGTACCGCACCATCGATCGCATGCAGTAGCTTGTAATTGCAGTTGTGTCGTTAACTATTAGAAGTGATGAAGCTTCCTAATGGTGAGCAAGCCATTATTCCGATGAATAAGTTAAAAGGCTATTGCCTCAATCCCAACCATGCCTCTGGAAAACATAAGGCAAAGGTCTTGGCATCGGTTTTAGGCATCACCACAGCGAATGCTGATAAGAAGCCGATTTTTACGCCCATACATGACCATTAACAGATAGAGCATATTGGGTGAAAGCCTGACGGTCATCGCCATTATGGTTGCATAGCTTTTCCGTGAATCTTTCAATCCAACTGGATACCTGTTCTGTATTTTGAAGGACTGGCTCTGTAGTCTTTATAGACCTTCCCCCCAAGTAACCATTATGCAATGGCGCAACCCCCTCATTTATTTTCATGATCCGCAACAGTCGGCAAAACCCCCAATGGCCCTTCTGAGTGGACTTTGTGCCCTGTTGATGAGCGTTAGCTGTAGTTCTGTCCCCCAGTCTTCTACCTCGCAAGCAGAAGCCGAATTGCCACAACCTGACATTGAGCTTGTATCAGAAACAGGCTGGGATACGCCAGCAGTCATAACCTTTGATACACAGAGTAGTGGTATTTGGGCGATCGCGCTCAGCCCTGATCAAACCCTGCTGGCCGCTGCCAGTAACGACAACATCGTACAGCTATGGGATTTGGCGACAGGCAAGCTTATACAAACGCTTACAGGCCATACAGACGCAGTTCTTTCGGTGGTCTTTAGCCCCGACGGTGAACAAATAGCCAGCAGCAGCAAAGATAAAACGATTCGCCAGTGGCATGTCGACACTGGCGAACTTACACGCACGATCAACGCCAACACAAAGGCCGTGCGATCGGTCGTCTTCAGCCCCGATGGTGAAAAGCTGATTAACAGCAGTTGGGACAACACGATCAAAACTTGGGATGCGGCAACGGGTGACCTGATATCAACCCTGGAAGGACATAGTGAAGGTATCTTTGCAGTCGCGGTTAGCCCTGATGGTAAGACGATTGCTAGCGTTAGCAAAGATAGGACGGTCAAGCTCTGGGATTTAGCAACGGGCGCAATCCTGGAAACGCTAAGCGGTCATACCGATAACGTGAGAGCGGTTACCTTTAGTCCCGACGGTAAGCTGCTGGCCACGGGGGGCACCGATAATGAGATTAAGCTTTGGGATGTCGAGAGTAGAGCGTTGGTGCGATCGCTCACTGGACATACCGGCCCCCTTAACACGGTCGCCTTTAGCCCCGACGGTACCGCCTTACTCAGCGGCGCTGAAGATAAAACTATCAAGCTTTGGAACGTTGCCGATGGCACGGTCGTACAGACTTTAGAGGGAAGTACAGGTGGTATCAACTCTGTCGTCTTGGCCCAAGACAACACACTGATTCTTAGCGGTAGCGGTGCTGAAGATGGTGCTATTCGACTCTGGCGTCCATACCGCAATTAGCCCCCTCTAGCTGTCTGAACCCACCCCAGGACTGGCATACGTCATCAACAACAGGATGGTTTTCCCAACAGCTCGCTCCCCGTTTTGCTGATATTGGACTTCATGCGATCGAGAAATATCCTATAGTCTACCTACGATCGGTCGTTTCGAGGATATGAGTCATGAGCGTTAAGCGCGAAGTCATTATTCCGAAAGGGATGGAAATCTTATATGAAAAATACCATTATTGCCCTGGTATCAAAGTGGGCAATACCTTATATATTTCCGGCCAAGTTGGACGCGATGAGAATTTACAGGTCGTTGAAGAAACCGAAGCCCAATTTGTACAAGCCTTCGAGAATGTGAAAAAGGTTTTGATAACGGCAGGGGCCACTTTTGATGATGTGGTGGAAATGATCACGTATCACGTGACCGGAGCCAATATTATCGCCGCTTCGGAGGCTACGCCTGCTGCCGGACCCCAGCAACTCACAATTCCGCATTTACCATTATTCCTGCAAGTCAAAGATCGCTATTTCACCCAAGAATTTCCCACCTGGACGGGGTTTGGTGTGACGGGTTTATCGACGCCAGGGCTGATTGTTGAGATTAAGTGTACGGCAGTTTTTATGACTTAACGGAGCTTGGCCTCCAGGCACCCGGTCTCTGATGGAAAAGTGACGACATCCGCTATTTTTCCGCTAGAGACCGGGTACCTATTTATGGTTCATTTAAAAACTTGAGAGCAGCCTGCGCGATCGCTTCCGGCATTTGGTTCATCATACAGATGGTACCTTCAGCAAATTCAATCTCGCGGCTGTGGGCGATCGCCTGAGCCACAAAATGGCGATTTTCGGCTTTCGCTAAACCTAACCGTTCAAACTCTTGGACATCATCGAGTCCCCAGAAAATTAAAGTGGGGCACTGAATCTGGCGCAAACGGGCTTCAGCTTCCAGGCAATACTGACTCACAGCCCAAACTGCATAAAGCGGATGGCCAAAACACTTCAAATCATCTAACACCCAGCGATGGTTTAAATCGGCAGAACCCACATAGCGCGACCGTGCCTGCCATCGCTTCATCAGATGTGAACCATCGGCTTGAATGGGAAAGCCAATCTCAAATAACTCATCGAGCCTTGCCTTACCTGCTTCCCCAAATCCAGGCACATTGCCCAAGATGATTTTTTCCACACGATCCGGATAGGCGGCGGCTACTTCTGCAGCCACAAAAGCGCCAGTATGATTGCCCAAAATACTGATTTTGGCCATCCCTAATTCATCGAGAAGCGCAATCACATGCCTGGCATAATCAGCAATGTGATACATTCTGGGCGGTTTATCTGAGTCACCAAATCCCATCAAGTCCATGGCCATGACACGCCTTTCTTGCACCAAGAGCGGCATCAATTCGCGAAATTCATCGCCACTGCGGGGATTCATATGAAGCAACAGCAACGGTTCCCCATCGCCACCGATACGATAAAGCACTTGGCCGTCTTCGGTATCAAGAAAAGCTCTTTTAATTGCATGTTTCATTGCTTTTTGATGATAGCTACTGGATTCACTATTCGTAGCATTGCTACCACTGAGGGTAAGTGCCACCGTAGCGTGCCAGGCGCGTCACATGAGGCTTCACAACTGGCCAAAGTCTATCACCCAGACGATACGCTAGCTAGGTAGAGCTTGAAGTAGAGTTTCATCCATGATCATCGCCCAGATTTCTGATTTGCATGTGCAGCCAGCGGGCAAGAAAGCCTATGGCATTGTGGATACCAATGAGTTACTCAAAGCAGCAGTAGAACAGTTGAATCGGCTTCAGCCACAACCCGATATTGTGGTTGCAACGGGAGACCTAGTGGACGAGCGCACTGAAGCCGAATATCAGATGTTGCAGGAAATCTTAGCTCCCCTAAAGGCTCCGATATACTTCGTGATGGGCAACCATGACGATCGCGCCGCTTGTCGCAAAGTATTTCCTAATTTGCCTTACATGCCATCTGAGGGGTTTGTGCAGTACGTCTTAGACGACTACCCTGTACGCATCATTGCGATCGACACCTTAGTAGATGGAGAAGGCTATGGCGATATGGATACTGAACGCCTAGCTTGGTTAGACACACAATTGGCTGCACGTTCCGATAAGCCAACCATTATCTTTATGCATCATCCGCCTTTTGCTACTGGCTTACCAGGCATGGATCGACTGCAATGCCGGGGCAATGAAGCTTTGGCCACAGTCATCAGCCAGTACCCTTGTATTCAGCGTGTCGCTTGTGGTCATTTACATCGTTCAATTCAAACCACATGGGCTGGAACATTAGGCAGTATTGCTCCCAGTGTGGCGCATCAAGTAGCTCTGAAGCTGACTCCTGACAGTACCAATGCATTTGTAATGGAGCCCCCAGCCTTCCACATGCATCTGTGGAACGCCACCATGGGCTTAATTACCCACACCGTCTTTATTGGTGATTTCGCGGCTTACTCCTACAAAACTAAAGCCCCAATTGAGCTTTATCAGTAACCATCGATTAATGGATATCTGCCCAAAGCATAGGATTGCCCACTACAATAAAGCCCACAGGCAATTCTGGAATGAGCGACGCCAGTCATGGGACTAAAACCACGACTACCCTCTAACTTATGGAAAGCGCGACTGTCGCGGCGCATCGTCTTCTGGATATTTCTAAGTATTTTGGTCATTGAAGCCATTATTCTGGTGCCTTCAGTGCTTCGTCGGGAAAAGGAGCTACTAGATTACCTACGCTCCTTATCATCCGCTCAAGCTGAGGGAGTCCTGAGCACGAAAAGCAATTTGAGTGAGGCCAATGATCAGACAGTCTTGTCCTATTTAGAAACCCTGCGAAATAACGAGATTGTTCTAGGAGGAGCCCTATATCGAGAAGATGGTAGCCTGATTGGCACCTTCGGTGAACCACCTGAGTTAGACATTGATGCAGCTTTAGCAGCCAATCAGTTGTGGCGTAGCGGCGATCGCTACAACCGTAGCACCCAGCGCTATGATGCTCTGTGGCAAATGTCCCCCTTGAACAACCGCTATCAGCTCATCATCCGTCATGATGCGACTTGGGTCGGTCGCGAATTCTACTACTTTATTGCACGCATTACTGGCCTCGTGATGATCATCTCTGTGTTCGTTACAGGGGCCATGATGATTCTGCTTGAGCGCATTGTCATCTCGCCTGTGCTGGCTCTGCGGCGTGACTTGCGACGAGCTGGCAACATCCTCAGTCAGAATCAAGATGCGCGATCGCTACCATTTGAGTCCGTACAAAAAGGAGCCTTGCGCCAGGACGAGCTCGGGGAAGTGATTATGGCCTTTGAAGAAATGGTCAACCAAGTCGGCGAAGCTATTGTCGAGCGTGACCAGGCAGAAACCGATCTCCGCCTTTCTGAAGCCAAATTCTCTAAATCCTTTTACGCAAGTCCGAATCCAATGACGCTGAGTACGCTGCAAGATGAACGTTTGCTGGAAGTCAATGACAGCTTCTTGAGTCTCTATGGTACAAGTCGTGAAGCGGTTGTTGGTAAGACCTCAACAGCGTTAGCAATTTGGGCTAGTGCCAGCGATCGCACAGCCATGTTCAAGGGCCTGCACACACAAGGATTTTTACGTAACCAGGAATATCTTTTTCGCAACACCCAGGGCAAGCTACGAACGGTCCTCTTTTCGGCAGAAACTGTACAGCTCAACGGTGAGACTTGCATCTTGTCGGTAACCAATGACATTAGCGAACGTAAAGCTGCCGAAGAGGCTCTCCGCGAAAGTGAACAGCGTTTTCGTACCTTAGTTGAACAGGCTACCGATGCGCTTTTTGTCGTTGATACGGATGGCCGCTTTTTGGACGTGAACCAGGAAGCCTGTCACACATTGGGATATAGCCGTGAGGAATTACTGCAACTGTCAGTTTCTGATATCCAAAAATTTGTCCCCATGGGTAGCCTGTTTGGTGACGAGAATATTCTCCCAGGGCAACCTATAACCCAAGAAGGAATTCATCAGCGTAAAGATGGCAGTCAGTTTCCAGTAGAGGTCCGCATAGGGCGCATTGAAATTGACGGCAAAGCCTTACTCCTGGCTTTAGTTCGGGACATCACCACTCGCAAGCAAATGGCACAAGCACAAGCGCGACTGGCAGAAATTGGTGAACTGGCTGCCATGATTGTTCATGAAGTTCGCAATCCGCTGACAACTGTTTTGATGGGGCTTAACGCATTCGCCAAAATGGATTTGCCCGAGCGGGCTAAGATGCGCCTCCAGTTTGCCCTAGAAGAATCAGAGCGCTTACAGCGATTACTCAACGAAATCTTGATGTATGCCCGTGAGCAAACGCTCGATTTGGAAGCTTTACAACT
>JBCBTQ010000274.1:0-6610 GCA_039818605.1 Cyanobacteria bacterium J06639_14
GTCTCTCGATTAGGGGGTGGGTAAACCGGATTTAGTAGAAGCCGGGACCAGTCATTGAGATTGACGGTCTTTAACCAATGGCATCCAGCCAGTATAAATAGCTCCTTCACCCATCTAAAATCACCAATCGGTTATTCCGGTTGAGGCAGCTCCACACCATTCGCCTCCAGCACCTGCAAAGCCCTAGCAGCCTGCTGCATCACGATAGGAACCTGTTGGAATTCTTGGGCAATCTGGAGGACCTCGACAGCAAGCGCGATCGACCTTTCCTGATTGGGTTGATCCTGTAAGTAAAAAATGCTCAGATTAATCAGCGTCATCGCGACGTCGGGCAAATAGGTGCGGGGGTTTTCTTCGGCTAAGATGCGATAAATCTGCAAGGCTTCTTGAAAGTTGTCCTGAGCGTTGCTGAGGTGATTTTGATCCGCTTGCAAAGCCGCCAAATTGTTCAGTGTCGTTGCCACAGCGGGTAAATAGGTGCGGGGGGTCTCCTGGGCTAAGGTGCGATAAATCTGCAAGGCTTCTTGAAAGTTGGCCTGGGCGGTGCTGAGGTCATTTTGATCCGATTGCAAAATCGCCAAGTTGTTCAGCGTCATCGCGACGTCGGGCAAATAGGTGCGGGGGTTTTCCTCGGCTAAGGTGCGTCTGATCTGCAAGGCTTCTTCATAGTTGGCCTGGGCGGTGCTGAGGTGATTTTGCGCCTTTTGCAAAATCGCCAAATTGTTCAGCGTCGTTGCTACAGCGGGCCAATAGGTGCCGGGGTTCGCCTCGGCTAGGGTGCGATAGTGGGTCAGTGCCTCTTGGTACAGGGGATGGGCTTGATCAAAGCAGGTGTGGTTTTGCAAAAATAGGGCGTACTCAAACAGCGTCGTCAGGGTCCGCGCTGCTTGCAGCGCCGTTTCAAAGTACTCACAGGCTTGTTCAAACCAGTCCGCCTGCTCATAGGTGATGGCTTGCAGTCGCGCCTTAATCAAAAACTCATCCGCAATCTGGGTCTTGCCCTCGGCAATGTTGGCTTTTTCCTGGTCAAGCTGCTGCTCTCGCGCCAGCAGTCGCTCTAAGTCCTTTGCCATCGCCTCCGTGTTCAAGATGGCATCGGCTTCTCGAAATTGGCCCTGCTCAAAATAGGCTTTGGCCTGGGCTAAGCGCTCCGTGTTGATTTCAATCTTGGTGAAAATCTCATACAGCCGGAAGACATTTTCTTTGAGAGCCTCTAAGCGTTTTTCTAGCGTCTCTAACTCGGCTGACTCTTCAATAGCCCCTTCGGTGTCGCCGATCTTTTGCAGCCGTGCTATGCGTTTTCGCTGCTTTTCAAGCTGGCTGATCAGGTCCTGATAGTCATCCGACTGGTTAAAGAACTGGGCGTTCTCAATATTGCTAATGTTGTAGGTCTTGGTATCGCCCATGCCACTCGAAAATTTTGAATTTTGAATTTTGAATTTTGAATTTTGAACTGCCACCTACTCAAATCGGGCATTTTCAATCGTATCGATGTGGTACGTCTTCGAGCTGTCTGTAATCGTACCGGCAACGCCTTGGTAAACCTTGTGGTTGTCGCCTGTCACAGTGGCCGTGTTGCCCTCCCTTTGATTTGTCGCTGGGCTATCGGTTTCCGGATGTTGGCTGAGCTGCCTAAAGCCAGTCGCGGCTAATTTTTCGAGCTGATTGCCAAAGTGCTCCCGCAGCCCCTCGATATTGCGATACTCCGTTTTGTAATGCTTGAGCTCTTTGAGCGTGTCCTCAAACGCCCACAAACTCTGCAAGTCTTCCCGCTGCGTCGTCGAGGGCGGTGTCTTGAAATAGGTAAAGATAAACGGCTTCTGCGTCGTGGAAAACTGACCAAACGCCTGCTCAAATTCTTCTGCCGTGTACTTGCCCACTTTGTTATAGGCCAGCAGCACAAAGAGGTCGCAGTTCCGGATCACCCGGTTATATTCGCTCTGCAACCCACCCGCCGCCATCGCGTCCAGAAAATCTTCCCAAATATCCAGATGCAAAAAAATGCCCCGGTCAAACCAGGCTTTACACTTGCGGTAAATAAAGAGTTCAAACTGCTCGCGGTCTGCTTTCAGCTCGGAGGAAGACGCTAAAAAGAGCGTAATCTTTTGCATGGGGTGTCAGAGGGCAGGGCTGCGCCTCCGTTATAGCCCATCTTGATTGGGCAGTCACTCAGGCTGAGGTCTGCCCGTAAAGACGGATCTTGCATCGCGATTGAACGATTTTCGCACTAGGGCAAATATTTAATAATGGCTCCGTGTGAGAATCCATGAGTCTCGCGATCGCACTAAAATTGCGAGATAGGGCGACCCAAGGCAACATGAGTATTACCACTTCACACGTTCAGATTTTCGATCGCTTGGGGATGACGCCCACTAGCTTAGAAGCCTTTTGTCAAAAATGGGACATTGCCGAATTGTTGCTTTTTGGCTCAGTCCTGCGAAACGATTTTCGCCCCGATAGTGACATCGATATTCTGATTACGTATGTTCCTGGAAAAAACAAGGGCTTACTGGCTCGTGTACGCATAAAACATGAGTTAGAAACTCTCTGTGGTAGAGAAATTGATGTGATAACGAAGCCAGCAATTGAACAAAGTCAGAATGAGCTACGTCGCCGGGCGATTTTAGGAACCGCAGAGGTCGTCTATGTCGCGTGACCAGCAATCGATACGCGATATGTGGAATGCGGCTCAAGAAATCTTGAGCTTTACGGCAGGAATGGATCAAACAACCTTAAGCACAGATCGCCGCACTCAGGCAGCGATTCTGTATAACATTATTGTGCTTGGCGAAGCAGCAAATCGCCTGTCAGAAGATTTTCAGGCGCAGCACCCTGAGGTGCCCTGGAAGGAAATTATTGGAATGCGCAATATTCTGGCACATCAGTACGATGGCGTAGTGAGGTGTGGAAGGTTGTTCATCAGGATGTTCCAGAACTGATAGCGATGATTGAGCCATTGGTCTCTAATGAGTGATTCCGCGATCGCCTAAACAAACTTAATTTGGGTAGAACTCTAGAGATCATGACGAATTTACTACGGTTCATCAAAAGCCAGAGCGTAGGATGGGCAAAACGAAGTGTGCCCATCCTACGAAGCTGCAACTTTTGCCACAACCCCCTTAAGTCAAAATCGCACCGCCCATGAGCTTCTCATAACGTCGTTGCAATTCCTTGCGCAGGGTCGGATAAGGAGACAAATCAGGCTCCTCAGCCAGCAACGCCTCTGCCGCCTTGCGCGCTAGAGATAGCACATCTTGATCCACTACCAGACTCGCCAGCGCAAAGTCCGGCAACCCCGACTGCCGCGTACCCAACACCGCCCCCGGTCCCCGAAAGCGCAGATCCATCTCCGAGATAAAGAAGCCATCCTGAGACTCCTCCAGCACCCGCAGCCGCTGCAGCGCCACATCATTGCGGGTGCTGCTCATCAGCAAACAAAACGACTGCGCCGCCCCCCGCCCCACCCGACCGCGTAACTGATGCAGTTGGGAGAGGCCAAAGCGCTCAGCATGTTCGATCAGCATCACCGTCGCATTGGGCACATCTACCCCCACCTCAACCACCGTCGTGGACACCAGAATATGCGTTTGCTCCTCACGAAACGCACTAATAGCGGCATCCTTTTCTGCCGAAGTCATGCGGCCATGGAGCAAGCCCACCCGAAACTCAGGGAAAATCACATCCTGGAGCCGCTGATGTTCCTCGATCGCCGATCGCAAATCCAGCTTCTCCGATTCCTCCACCAAGGGCAGCACGATATAGACCTGTCGCCCCTGGGCAATTTCGCGGCGGATTAAGTCATAGGCATGGGTGCGATCGCGGCCCCCCAGTAACGTCGTCTGGATGGCTTTTCGTCCCGGCGGTAGCTCATCAATTTGGCTCACTTCCAAATCGCCATGTAACGTCAACGCCAGCGTTCGGGGAATGGGCGTCGCCGTCAGCGTCAGCACATGGGGATTGTCTCCCTTGCGCTGTAGCCGTGCCCGTTGATGGACGCCAAACCGATGTTGCTCATCAATGGTCACTAGGCCCAACTGTTGAAACTGCACAGGATCTTCAATGAGCGCATGGGTGCCCACCAGCAGAGGCAGTTCCCCGGTAGCCAGCTCACTTAAAATTTGTCGCCGCTTAGCCGTGCGCGTTGAGCCTGTCAGCAGCTCGACCGGCAGATTCAGGGCATTGAACCATTCCACCAGTTTGCGGTAGTGCTGCTCGGCTAGCACCTCCGTCGGAGCCATCAGCGCCGCCTGATAGCCTGCCTGAATGGCTGCCAGAATTGCCACCACGGCCACCACAGTTTTACCGGAACCCACATCGCCTTGAACCAGACGATTCATCGGCGTCGGTTCTTGCAGGTCATGTAGAATTTCCGCGACAACCCGCTCTTGAGCCCCGGTAAAGTCAAAGGGTAAGTTGCTGTAGAACTGGTCGATCAACGTCCCTGTTGGCGGGAGGACGACAGAGGTCGCTTCTTGCTGGCGCTGTTGCCGTCGCTTCAACAGCCCTAGCTGCAGGTAGAAAAATTCATCAAAGACGAGTCGCTTGCGGGCTTCCTGCAGCGTGGCATCATCCGCAGGAAAATGAATGTGGGCGATCGCGACCGGCAAATCTACGAGGGCATAGTCCGATCGCACGGCAGCCGGTAGCGGATCGGCTAAGGCGATCGCGGCGGGGAGAGCGGCGACAATGGCCCGTCTGACAAGGGCGGCACCCACGCCTTCGGTCAAGGGATAGACAGGCACAATCCGGCCAATCAGAGGCGACGCCGCATCACTATCCGCCGTGTCCAGTACTTCCAGATCAGGACTATCCAGGGTGATGCCGTATTTATTTTGCTTCACTAACCCCGAGGCTGCGACGACGGCACCGAGGGGATACTGGCGCTTCTGGCGTTGCTGCCAGGCCATATTGCGAAACCGCTTCCCGGGCCAGAACTTGGTCAGCCGGATCTGGCCGCTGGGGTCTTGCAATACCACCTCTTGAATCGTCAGGTTGGCATTTTTGGGACTACTGAAGCAGGTCGATCGCTTCACCGTCCCCACGAGCGTGACAGTTTCACCCGCTTGCAGGTCGCAAATGGCCACCTGCTGTGAGTAGTTGATGTAGTCGCGGGGATAGTAGTGCAGCAAATCGATCACGGTGAGAATGCCGAGCTTCGCTAAGCGCTCCGCATTTTTAGGCCCCACACCCTTGAGATAGGTCACCTGCTGGTCCAGATCAGGGGAGGATCCTTTAGCCGTAGTCGTTTTCGCCTGAGCCTGAGCTGATGGTGGCGAGGACGATCGCGAACGCTTTGCCTGGGTGTGTTCTGAGCCAGCGCCAGCCGACACATCCGCGACGACAGGCGTTTCGAGCGATCGACGGGTGGTGTAAATGGTCCGGCGGGTTTCGGCTACCAGATGCTGGCGATCGGCAAACGAGAGGTCGTCGTAATCAGCGTATTGATTGGCGAGCGATCGCCAGTGACCGCGATGCTCCTCGGAGAGTGGGTCGGGGGGAACCGTCAGCGCACTGTGCAAGAACTCGTTAAACCGCTGCTGCCGCCCTTCCACATTGTTGAAACCACGCTCGGCTTCAACGGCTAGGGCTTTCTGCAGGCGATCCCAATCGGGCATTATGTCACGAGAACCTAATTTGCTCATGCTCTGATTCGTCTATGTCACCTAAAAACCATCGGTCATTTGAGTGTAATAGGCTCCCGCTATCCTCGACCCTCACAACCGACCTGTCCAGACGATTATGAGAGCGTAGTAAAGAAACTGATTACTCAGCACGGTTGCTTGCTGACCCGCAAGATACTGACGCAAGACCTCCAGGGTTATCAGCATGGCATGGAGATGCACATACGTTTCGGCTACAGGTTCACCGTCTTCCGAAGGATAGATGAGAGGTGTGACAGGGGATGATGCCGATACAGCCGTCATGGTTTTCCCTCCTAGTCTCACCCTAGTTTAGTTGCCCTGCTGTTTGCCTGCGTGCCCCCGTAAATATCAGGTATGGCCATGCTCGTGAGCAATTTTATACGGTGACGCGCTCACCCTTGTGGTTCAGGGACTTCGAAAGGGCGACGAGAACTTTCACCAAGTCAGTGCCGACTTCTCCCGATGAGATTGCCGACGGTTCACGCTGCTCTATACACGACACGAAATGTTGGCAGACCTGCTGCAGCGGTTCGCCGGGCGGGACAGGAATTGTTTCGCGACCCAGTCCAGCCGGGACAAAATACTTGCCGTCTGGTTCAAAGTGGCCTCGTTGCATGACTAAGGGCGCTTGGGCCTGCATCTCATCAAAAATCAACGTGCCGCGATCGCCCACCACACAGAGCCGCCGTTGCTTATCGGGATTGGCCCAACTGACATGAATCGTGGCCTGAAATCCACTCGGGTAGAACAAACGCAACCACACCACATCCGCCAGCCCCTGAGAAAAATGACTCGCAGGAGCCGCCTCCGACTGTAACCAGACGTGCCCTTGAGCCGTGACCGCGATCGGTGACTCGCCCAGCCAGTGATTGAAAATAGTAATGTCGTGAATTGATAAATCCCACAGGGCATCAACATCCAGCCTGACCGGGCCAAGATTGGTGCGCGTCGCGTAGCCGTACCGGAGG
>JBCBTQ010000275.1:0-6604 GCA_039818605.1 Cyanobacteria bacterium J06639_14
GGTTCGGTTTTCACCGCTACGATCGCAGCTTCACATACCCAAGCTAACTTCAGGGTAAAAATCGATCAAGCGCAGCCTTCAGTTCTTCAATTTCTGCTTCAATATTGCCCTCATCGGCTGCCCGAGCAATACATTCACTCAAGTGCTCGTCCAAGATAATTCGCGCAATACGATCTAAAGCTCCCCGCACTGCCGCAATTTGGACGAGCACGTCCGGGCAGGGGCGACTATCTTGAATCATCGTTTTGATGCCTCGGATATGACCTTCAATCCGGGCAAAGCGATTCAGCAGACGCTGCAGCGACTTAGGATCATGAACATGATGATGCGGTGTTGCATGATGATGCGGTGTTGCTTGAGGCCCATGAACAGGAGGGTGAGCGTTTGTCACATGGGGCTGTCCTGATTCAGCAATGGTCATAAATTGTTTGGCAACGGTTGAGCAAGATAAAAGGCAGTCTATGGAGCTGGAAAATCAGATAATTTAGCCAGTTCAGTTAAGGAATAGACGCCTGGATATAGCTCACCATTGACTTCCCAAGTGGGATATCCTGGCAGTGCTTTTGCTTGGCAAAGCTCGGGTTGGGCATTTTCTCCTTCTGGATCACACTCAACATAGGGAATAGCTTTGACCGCCTCACCAAAGAGGGCTTTTTGATCAGCGCAGTGATAGCACCAATGGGCACCATACATGGTTACACCTGCCTCACTCAGATGATCGGCAAGTTCCTGCTTGTAAGCCTCAGAGGGGCCATCATCTACAGAAGCAACGAGACTACAGCTTGTTGTGAGTCCAATGACCATTAGACATCCGATGAAAGCCGAAGGAGAACGGTGGGGGAGAATAGACGATCGCATGCTCAATTGTCCTTAGGTGTAAGGATGATAGGTAAATCAACACCAGCAAACTAGAGGTTGCCTATGATGAGGCAAGGTAGTCGGAAATCTCGCTTTTTCTCATCGGGATTCCACATCTACCCTAGCTGGCTAGGATAAGGCAGGATAAACCCAACAGCAGCTTGCTACAGGGCGGCTCTAGATACAGGGTAGCTCCAGATCTTGAATTCAAGGCGCTGTCTTCATTGCTCAATGAGTTTGGAGAAATGAGTTTGGAGAGTTTCATGGCGGTAACGGCTTGGTTTTATGCTTGGCGACATCTTCTTGTCAGAGGATTAGCTGTGTGCTTGATTGCAGTCTTGACCATTGTCACGGGGGGCCATTCAGCCTGGGCTCAAGGAACCACCGAAGCGGTTCCGGCATCCTCGACTCAGGGTAGTTTTGTTGCCGCTGCAGTTGAACGTGTAGGTGATGCGGTTGTGCGCATTGACACCGAAAAAACCATTGTGCGAGATACGCCAGATATTTTCTTTGATGATCCCTTCTTCCGTGGCTTCTTTGGTCCGAATGGCATTCCGACTTACCCTCAGGAAGAACGGCTACGGGGACAGGGTTCAGGTTTTATCATCTCTTCTGAAGGCGACATTCTGACCAACGCTCACGTTGTGAATGGAGCTGACAGTGTAACGGTGACGCTCAAAGATGGTCGGAGTTTTGAAGGGATCGTCGAGGGTGAAGATAGTGTGACGGACCTGGCGGTGATCAAAATTGATGCGGGCCAAGATGCGCTACCTGTAGCTACGTTAGGTGATTCCAATCAAGTGAAGGTAGGTGATTGGGCGATCGCAGTGGGCAACCCACTGGGTTTGGATAACACCGTCACCTTAGGTATTGTTAGCACCTTGAAACGCTCAAGTGCGGCTGTGGGAATTCCTGAGAAGCGTTTAGAGTTCATTCAAACAGATGCAGCAATTAACCCTGGCAATTCAGGCGGCCCCTTGCTCAATCAAAATGGAGCTGTGATTGGCATTAATACTGCCATCCGGGCAGACGCTATGGGTATCGGTTTTGCTATCCCCATTAATAAAGCGAAAGAAATTAAAGATCAGCTAGTACGTGGTGAAGCGATCGCGCATCCCTATCTCGGAGTCCAAATTGCCACACTGACACCAGAAGTTGCACGTCGCAACAACGAAGACCCCAATGCGGGCATTATGTTGCCCGAACTCGACGGTGTGTTGGTGATTCGGGTGGTGCCTAATACCCCAGCGGCGGAAGCGGGGTTGCGTCGAGGCGACATTATCCTGGAAATTGACGGCCAATCGGTGACTTCAGCCGACCGCTTGCAAAACCGGGTCGAAAATAGTGCTGTGGGGCAAACGCTGCGTCTGAAAGTTCGACGTGGTGAGAAGACAGAGCAATTTCGGATTACTACTGCGGAGTTGGAAAGCGGTAGCTAAGGGAAGAGTGGAAGGGTAGAAGAGTGAAGGGTTGGAAGGGTAGAAGAGTGGAAGGGTAGAAGAGTGAAGGAGGGGAAGGCATGTTAGTTTTGCATAACTCTTTCCTAAGCCTCTCCAAGTTCGATTCTTTACCCTCTTTTACCCGCACGATCTTCCAAGGGAAGCAGCTTGGCTTCTACCCGCAAACGAGCCAATCGTCTAACTAGCCTCAGTGCCTGATGAAGATACAGCCGATGGGGGAAAATACAGGGTAATTGATTCATCAGGTCACGGGCTTGCCCGATATCGCAACCTGTAATGAGTGCAATTTCGGTGCCGCCTTCAAAGACGGCATCAGAAGCTTTGGCTTGTAAGATTTGCACCTGCCACTGCTTGGGGGCAAGATCTCCTTGTTCCACCCGCCGTAAACCGCGAATCGTGGATAGAACTACGAGGCGATCGCCCTCACACAGCTTAATGTCGTCTGAGGGCATGATTCTTGGCGGGCTACTTTGAGGCTGATACCAGACGGGGACAACCCCATAGCCATAGGCAATATCGGCGAGTAATAGCCCTTGCAGGGTATCTTCTGCCTCAACGTCATATTGAGTGATCAGCACTGTCTGATCATAGAGTCGGAATAGACCTATCACGTTTTCCCCAAAGGCTGCTCCGGCAAAGGCTTCAGCCGATAATGCGGAGGAACACAAAACCTGGGCATAGGGAAAAAGCTGAGCCACCTTGTCCGTAAACAACTGATCGTAGGTGCGAATAATCAAACGACTGTGAGGATTCACCCGATAAGCCATCAAGCCTAGCTCTAAGTTCTGCACCTCATCGTCACTCACAGCAACGATACTTTTGGCTTGCTTCAGGTTGGCACTTTCCAGGGCATCATTGATTTGGCCCATAATGATAGGGGTTTGGGGCAATACATCCGGTTCAATGGATTGGCGCGTGATGCCTACCATCGGTTGCTTCAAATCTTGCAGTATTTGGACAACCTGACGTCCCACACGGCCTAGCCCAATCACCACCACATGTTCCTTTTCAGGTACCGGCGGACGTTTCGTCAAAAATTCAAATTTGAGCGTTAATAGTTTTTCCGTCAACAGGGCGTAGAGAACTCCAATAAAAGCCGTTCCAGCCAACGTTAAACATAGGCTAAATAGACGCAACCACCAGGGAATTGTGATCTCAAGTTCGAAATTACTGAACAGGTCACCATACCCTCCCAGTAGCAAAACAATCGTTGCGTAAAAAGCATCCGCCAGATTAGGGGCAGTGTCGGTCAGGATCAATAGAATGGTGCCGGTCAGGCATAGAGCCACAACAGTTACACCACATAAAAGCGCGACGCGACGAATTTGGTTTTTCTGGCTGGTACGCCAAAATTTCGTGATTAGCTGCCGAAGATCCCATGTCCGCCAGCGGGCTAGTGTCTGTTTACCCTGTTGCCAGAGCCCTTGAGGTCGTCGAGGCGGCGGCTGCGACAAGCCTGTGCCTTCACCGGATTCAGCCTCAACCGTTACGACCACATCGCCAGGATAAACGATGGAATCTGGGAGCCATGTGTAGAACTGTGTTGAAGGACTGTAAGGGTGATCGAGTCGTGTGACTTGTTCCTTGGGCCTCAGATGAGCAATTTCTGATTTCAAATATCGCAGCACCTGGCGATCGCGATTATTGATCTCGTGAATCTTCCGACTATTACACCAACGGTGCTTACCGTGAATCGTTTGCCTAACAATCCGAAATTGATAGTTGTCGATCTTAAAGAACCCAATCATTTCTTTGCCCAAGGCTTCGAGCGCGAAAGCTGGACCGGCAAGTTGTGTGGGTTCAAAGGCTATAAAATTTTCTAGCTGTTGTTCTAATAGATCATTGAGATTTTGCTTCTCCGATCGCACAACGAGTCGAATCTGAGGGTTCATGACACGGGCACTCAGGGCCGCTTCCAAATTAACCCGTTCGTTTGTGGTCACAATCAATACAGCCCGACAGCGACTTACCCCAGCTTTTTCGAGAATGTCAGACTGGCGACAGTCACCCAATACCAAATTGTCGATCAGCTGGGGGAGATGGGGAATCTCCCAGCGTGTTGGAGTTGTCAGTTCGATCGCATTGACCTTAACGCCAAACGTTTTGAGATTGGCAACGCAGTGCTGTCCCAAGCTCCCCAACCCACACACTAAGATTTGATCGCGCTGGAATAAGGAAAACTGTTGAGTTGACCACGTCCCGTTTGTCATAGATTCTCAAAATAGGCCCAGGTCGCCTACTCCCTGGCTTGATATCGCATTGTAGACAGTATCGTGTAGGCAAAGGAATATGAAAACTTCGTTTATAGTTGGCTATTTTTTAGCCCTCGGAAATCCGGCCATGATAGGGACAGCTTTACAGGTTGCTTTGGTCGTCGGCAGTATTTTGTTTGCCATTAATCATGGCACCAGTGTTATACAGGGAAAAATGACCCAAGGACGCTGGGCGTCTGGTTTGCTTACCTACTGCGTACCCTATGCAGTAAGCATTCATGGCCAGTATGTAGCTCAAAGGCAGCGATCGCAGTGAGATGCTATCTACTGTCACAAAGTTAGCGACCTTTATCTGAAGAAGTGCTACAAAGGCAGGGGAAGAAATTCCTGGCAAAATGCCACTCGGTAGCATCTGAATTTCAGCAGGGGCAGAGGGACAACGCATCACTCACAATGGTTGTCGGAAGAGCGCTCATGATGGGGATAACACGATGTCTAGAGTAGGGCTAGGGATGAAAAGACTGGGTTTAGTTGCGATCGCCGGTAGTACAGCTACCCTCTT
Organism: Cyanobacteria bacterium J06639_14; assembly: GCA_039818605.1. Lineage (GTDB taxonomy): Bacteria > Cyanobacteriota > Cyanobacteriia > Phormidesmidales > Phormidesmidaceae > SIO1E4. Next base: position 5,094 of record JBCBTQ010000275.1, read on the forward strand.
CAGCGGATTGCTGATTATTTCACCCGCGTGGGCCGACGGAATTGTCCCTGCCAACGATGGTACAGGCACCGAGGTCAACCAGTCCGATACCGACTACTCCATCACAGGCGGCTCCACCTCTGCCGACAATGAAAATCTCTTCCATAGCTTCTCTGAATTCAATCTCCTCACAGGGGAAAGCGCGACCTTCATCACCGACCCCGCTATTCTGAATATCCTGACGCGGGTTACTGGTGGCAACCCTTCGGCCATTGATGGTCTTTTACAGGTCACCGGTTCTAGCGCTAATCTCTTTTTCATCAACCCCAGCGGTATTCTATTTGGTCCCAATTCCGCCCTGAACTTACAGGGCAGCTTTACCGCAGTCACTGCCGACCAGGTTAACTTTGCCACTGGAGCCTTTGGTGCAGTGGGCACTCCCGACTACTCTGCCTTAGTCGGCAATCCTGCCGGTTTCAGCTTTAGTACTGAAGTGCCTGGCAGTGTCGTAAATTCAGGCAATCTCAGCGTTTTACCGGGAGAATCTATCGTCCTTGCGGGCGGTCAGGTTTTGAATACCGGAACAATTACCACCCCTGGCGGCGATGTGGTGATTCTGGCTGTCGAGGGGGGCAATTTGGTCCGCATTGAACAAGAGGGCTTGCTGCTAAGTCTGGAAGTTGAGGCACTTTCAAGCGATGCTGAAGCACCTCTGCTGCCCTTTTCGCCGCTCTCTTTGCCGGAGTTATTAACCAGCAGCAATGACCTGGTAACGGCCTCAGGGGTAACGGTGAATGCCGATGGCAGTATTACCCTAACCGGATCGGATGTGGGCTTACCGACAACGCCCGGTACCGCGATCGCTAGCGGCACCGTAGATACCTGAGGAGCAGAGAACGGGGGCACCGTGACCGTCCTGGGGGAAACCGTTGGCCTGCTGTCAGCGACGTTAGAAACTTCAGGAAATAACGGTGGGGGTACCATCCGCGTCGGGGGGGATTACAAGGGCGAAGGTCCGCTACCCACGGCTGCTGTCACAGTTGTTGATGAAGCTTCTACCTTAGTTGCCGATGCTTTGGCCAGTGGCGAAGGGGGGCGAATTATCGTGTGGTCGGATGAAACCACCCGCAGCTACGGCAATATTAGTGCTCGGGGTGGCATTAATGGGGGGGATGGTGGCTTTGTCGAAACCAGCAGCCATGGGTTTCTTGAGACCCATGTTGTCCCAGACGTAAGTGCTCCCAATGGACAAGATGGTCTTTGGCTCATTGATCCTGCCAGTATTGAGCTAGTAGATTTTATTGAAGGTACTAACAATATTGCAATTTCTGAGGGCGTTTTTTCTCCAGACGACCCTACAGTAACGTCTACTCTGGACCTGAATCTCATCAACAATGCCCTCGAAACTAGTAATGTCCAAATTGAAACAGATGCATCTGATATCACTGCAGAGACTGATGGATCCATTGTCCTTGTTGATGACTTCACGTTCACCACTGGTGAAGGTAACACCCTTTTTATCAACGCTGTAG
>JBCBTQ010000276.1:0-6527 GCA_039818605.1 Cyanobacteria bacterium J06639_14
CACAACGATCCTTAAAGATGAGCATAAACCTTTCCCGGAGGCAATTCGATCAATCAGACTTATGGTACAAAATTGGTTCGATCCTATCGCAGTCAGATTTACCAGGAGCGTCGATTCAATTCGAAATTACTGAGAGCATGATAATGCGTGATGTTGAAGCTGCTCACGCTTTGATGATGCGATTAAAGGAGTTAGGAATTCAGCTTGCGATCGACGATTTTGGCACAGGGTATTCTTCCTTAAGCTATTTGCATCGTTTTCCTACAGACACCCTTAAAATTGATCGTTCGTTTGTCAGCAGAATGGAAAACAGTAGTGAAGATCGAGAAATTGTGCATACGATCATTGAGCTAGGGCATAAACTCGACATGAATCTAGTTGCAGAAGGAGTGTCTAGTAGCAAGCAACTAGCCTTATTGAAAGAGGCAAACTGCCAATTCGGTCAAGGGTATTACTTTTCAAAGCCCTTACCTGCAGACGAGGCAGATATCCTACTAGAGGCACAACCCACTTGGCTGGCAGCCAAATAGGTCGTCAAACCAGACAAAGTTTGTAAGAACATCTGGATGTTGAGTTCAGTAATTCGTAGTTATAGCCCTATCCCAGTCATTTCCCTGCATTTTGGTCAAAACATGGAAACTGCTACATATTTACTTTCGCCTGATTACTTTAGGGGTAGGCATTACGCAAGGAGATAAAAGTTGATTGTGCGTTTAATAACCTTCTTATAATCTTCCCTTATTAAAATGTAGAAGCCTACAAAATGTTTTCCCTATAGTTTTCTCCTTCATCATGGCTGACTTTACTAAGCTCACGAAGGACTCCTCGCTAGCCGATTTGCCTCTAGTGGACTGCCAAATCAACCCCAGTGTGCTGGGTCGGCAAGTAGCTGAGCTGTTTGATACTGATTCTAGTCTGCCAGGGGTTTTAGTCCTTCAAGCAGAGCAGATGGTAGGGCTAGTATCGCGTCGACGCTTCCATGAGCGGGTGAGTTCACCTTATGGCCGAGAAATTTTCTTCCATCGGCCTATCAGCGCTTTTTTGGAAGTCAGTGCACGAAAAGGGCAGGCCGACTACATGGTGCTACCTGCTACTGAGAAGATCGAAGCCTCTGTCAACTCAGGGTTAAGTCGTTCTTCAGAAAAGGTCTATGAGCCTATCGTTGTACTGGCGACAACCAAGGGTAATTGTCCCAAGCACTATCTACTAGATTTCCAGACCTTACTATTGGCTCAATCGCGAGTACTGGCTTGGATGAACGATAGTTTACAGGGGCAATGGGCGCAAAATCGTCACTACATGCTGAAGCTTGATGAAGAAAGACATCGTGCTAAACAGTCAGCGGCACTTCTGGCAAAACAACAAGACTGGATTCGCGATCGCAATCAAATTTTGGAACGCCAACAGGTAGAGTTGGTTCAGAAAAACCATGAAATCGCTCAGCTAAACGAACGCTTTGTTCAAATTAGTCAGTTTCTTTCCTCCGAGGGGCGCAAAGCTTTCAGGGCAACCTCGGTAAGTGTCGACGGCATTTACAATAACACGACGATAGTGTTGGATGTCGGCCAACAGCTTGCTAACGAAGTTAAAACGATTCAGCAAGCGTCTGATATGGTGGAGCGGGTCAGTTACCAGGTTCGTCACTTGGCAACTAAGGCCGCGATTGTTGCCAGCCACGCGAGTGGTGAATTGAAGGGATTCAGTCAAATTGCGGAAGAAATTGGCACCTTGGTCGGCCAAACCTATCAAGCTGGCCAACGTCTTGAATTAGTTGCTGAGCGGTTTAAGGATAGGGTCCAAAATCTGACAACTACTGCAAATTCTGGAACCACCATTGCGAGAACGCTCACCCAGGAAATTGCCAGAATGCGAGATGCGATCGCCCAACTGGAGGACCTGATTGAGCCGTCAGAGACTTCATCGAGTCCTGTCGTTGAACAACCTGTGTTAGTTGATATGGCTGAAGGCGGAATCAGGAATCGGCATGGGTAATCGGCAACGGGTTTATTTCTGATAAGAACACCAATCGCTCCAACCACCGATATAGAGCTTGGGCATAGGATTACCCAACACCGTTTGAGCGAGCGCGTTGACACATGCCGTAACACCAGAACCACAATGAATGATGAGTGTCTCTGAGGGAGGGATAGGAGCCCAGTTTTGCTGTAGATCTGGCATCGACTTGAAGCGCCCTTGCTCATCCATGTTCGATTGCCAGAAACAATTCAGGGCACCAGGAATAGAACCCGCAATAGGGTCGATCGGTTCCTGCTCACCTCGAAATCGCTCAGGCGATCGCGAATCAAGCAAAGTTGTGCCGGGGTCGTCTTTGTGATGAATCACATAATCGCGATCAACAACCCAGTTGGCCTGAATGCTGGGAATAAACTCGCCAGACTTTGATGATTGAGGAAGGCTTTGCTCTAAGGGATAGTCTGCGACTTGCCAGGCTGGCAAGCCACCGTTCAAAACAGCCACATTATCATGGCCCAAATACCGCAAGAGCCACCATAAACGGCTCGCAAAGGCTCCCTTAGTCGCATCATAGGCAACGACAGCAGTCGCTGGCGTTGAGGCAATGCCCAGTGATTCGAGTTTGGCGACCAACTGGTTAGGATCGGGCAGCGGGTGGCGTCCGCCATGAGTTTGTACTGGGCTTGATAAATCTTCATTGAGATCCAGGTAATAAGCCCCTGGAATATGACCTTGCTCGTAGGCCCGTCTGCCTTGCTGAGGATCATTCAACGCAAAGCGACAATCAACAAGAACCATTTCAGGATGATGCAGGTGCGCTTGTACCCAGTCAATATCGACAAGGGGAGTCGGTAGTGTTAAGTCGAGCTGAGTCATGAGAAATCCTTGCTAAAACGGGGGCGGGGTTGGTTGAGTGGCAGTCAAAGCATTGAAATGACTGAGGACGGTTTGTGAAACTACTAGCCTTTTATGCTTTTTCCTCGATATCTGGCAAATCTACCGCAATCTGATAGATGTCTCGCTTCGAGTAAGGCGTCTCTTGAGCGAGTTGACGACTCGCTTGTGAACGAGAGAGTCCCGATTGCAGAAGATTTGTTAAACGGTGCTTGAGGTCTTCTTCTGAGGGTGGCTCCCTAACTTCCGGTGCGCTTCCTGCAACGACGAGGGTGAATTCACCACGGGGTGGGGTCGTGGTGAAATGGGCGATCGCCCCTGCCAAGCTGCCGCGCCAGACTTCTTCATACTGTTTGGTTAATTCCCGCGCGATCGCAATGCGCCGCGCTGCGCCCATTTCAGCTTGTAGGTCCTGTAGCGTGTTAAGCAATCGATGGGGCGCTTCGTAAAGGACAAGCGTGCGGCATTCTGTCGCGAGTTGGGTCAGACGATCACGGCGATCGCGTCCCTTGGGCGGCAAAAACCCTTCGAAGGCAAAAGGCTGGGGTACGAGTCCGGAAATGCAGAGAGCCGCTATCGCTGCGGTTGCCCCTGGAATCGGGATAACGGGTACCGCCGCTTGCGCACAAGCTTCTACTAGCTCAAAACCAGGATCAGAAATACCTGGCATCCCAGCATCGCTTACCAGGGCAATCTGCTTACCCGCCTGCAGGTGAGCCATTAACCCTGGCAAACGCTTGCGCCAGTTGTGGGCATGGTAGCTCGTCTGAGGGGTCTCAATTTGAAAATGGTGCAGTAGTTTTCCCGTGTGACGAGTATCTTCGGCTGCGATCAAATCGACTTGTTTAAGGGTTTCAATTGCTCGTAGGGTCATATCTCCCAGGTTACCAATGGGAGTTCCTACCACATAAAGCTTGCCACTGATTTCGGTCTGTATCACCGCGTTTCCGTTATAGGCTCTGTGCTCCAGAATAAACTGAGGTACTTGCCGATGGAGGGAAATCTTGAAAACTGGCGTCTTTGTTGGATTGATTACCCTGGATTGTATTTATCAGACTCACAAAGCCTTGGAGGCCAATGAAAAGCAAGTTGCTGAGGCCATGTTGCTAGCTGCAGGTGGACCTGCAACGAATGCGGCAGTGGCGTTTAGAGCCTTAGGCCATCGGGCCATCCTAATCGGCGTACTCGGCAATCATCCATTGAGTGCGGTGGTCCGAGACGATTTGACTCAGCAGAATATCGAGTTAATTGACCTCATGCCAGAGGTGACGATACCGCCACCGTTTTCTTCCATTGTGGTGAACACGGTGACGGGCGATCGCGCCGTGATTTCCCGCAATGCGGCTGACCGGCCCCGACCGACAAATCCTCCAGTTGGCGATTTGCTCTCCCAGGTCGATTGTGTCCTCATAGACGGCCATCAGATGTCTTTGGGAAAACAGTTAGCTCAACAGGCTCAGCAAGCAGGTGTTCCAGTTGTCATTGATGCTGGTAGCTGGAAGTCTGGGTTTGAGGAGGTGTTGCCATTAGCCACAGTGGTGATTGCCTCAGCAGCATTTCAGCCTCCAGGATATGGCCCCGAACAGGACGCGATCGCCTATCTGAAAACCCTCAAAATTCCTCACATTGCTGTGACTCGAGGAGCCTCTCCAATTCTTTACCAAACAGACACTCAAATCAGCGAACTTCCGGTTCCCGCGATTCAACCCGTGGATACACTTGGGGCTGGCGACATTTTTCATGGGGCCTTTTGTCACAATTACGCAACGGGGACTCATTTCCTCGAATCGTTGGCCCAAGCTGCCCAGGTCGCTTCTGAGGCTTGTCAGTCTTTCGGTACACGGCAGTGGATTCAACAGTTATCGCAGTTAAAGGAGGGAAAAGACTGAGGGTAAAAATACGGAAAATTTGTCGCTTTGCGAAGTGGCAAGGGTAGACTAAACCTGGTTTTTTGATTAAGAAGTATGAGGTATCCCTATGGCTTATGAACAGGAACTTGCTGTTGCAACGGAGGCGGTCATGATGGCCGCCAAGGTCTGCGAAGCAGTCCGTCGAGATATGGTCCCTGAAGCCATGGAAAAGTCAGACAAAAGCCCTGTCACAGTTGCTGATTATGGCTCTCAAGCTATTATCTGTCGCGCTTTGGCCATGGCATTTCCTGAGGATCCTGTCGTTGGCGAAGAGGATGCATCAGACTTACGTACACCAGAAATGGCAGACCGGTTAAAGCAGGCAACTGGCTTCATTCAGGCGGTTATTGCCGATGCTCAGCCGGAACAGGTTATTGATTGGATTGACCACGGCAATGGTTCTACAGCCAAACGGTTTTGGACATTGGATCCGATCGATGGAACCAAAGGCTTTCTGCGTGGTGATCAATATGCTATTGCCCTGGCCTTGATTGAAGATGGTGATTTGAAGTTGGGTATTCTTGGCTGCCCTGCTTTGGCCTTTGGCGATGGCGAACCAGGACTATTGTTCACGGCTGTGCGAGGGGAAGGCACCAAGATGCAGTCGCTAGCTGGGGGTGATGCCAAGCTAGTGAAGGTTGTTCAACCTGGCGATGCTGAGCGATTACGCTTTGTGGAAAGTGTTGAGGCTAGCCACGGTAATCAGGATCAGCAGCAAGCGGTTGCTAAGGCTGCTGGCATTAGCCAGCCGTCTGTGCGGATGGATAGCCAAGCTAAATACGGAGCTGTCGCCGCTGGCGAGGCAGCCCTTTACTTGCGGCTCCCCTCTCCCAAGTATCCCGACTATCGCGAAAAGATCTGGGATCACGCAGCTGGCGCAATCGTTGTCGAAGAAGCCGGGGGACGTGTCACCGACATGCATGGCAAGCCGCTCGATTTCTACTCTGCAGCCAAAATGATGGATAACCGAGGTGTTGTCGTTAGTAATGGTGCAATTCACGATGCAACACTATCAGCTCTGTAGCTAGATTGTGTCACTCATCGCGAGTATCCACTTCAAGCTAAAAAGCTAGGTAGCAGCAGAAACCAGGAGCCAGGAGTTAGCATTCAGCAGGGAATTGCCTCCTAGCTCCTGATTCCGACTTTAGGGATGACTTTACGCCCTAAGTTAGTAAGTTAGGAGCCACAAGAGCCTGGTTTTCAAGGAATTTTAAGACAAAGCAGGCTCTTTAGAATTCTCCAAGCTCAAGGCAGCTGAGCGGATACCAGGCAATAGCTTTTCAGCCATGGGATGACTCTCTTCCAACAGGTATTGGAGAAAAGTGTTGGCCACCACGGAAAGCTGTTTGCCTGCTAGATGAGCTACATACCAATGACGCTCAATGGGAAAATGCTCCACATCAAGAATTGAAAATTCGCCTGCGGTACCTTCAGAAATAATGGTGTGCAGCGAGAGGACAGAAATACCAAGGCCACCGGCGATCGCCTGTTTGATGGCTTCGTTACTGCCCAACTCCAGACGAACTTTGACGTCTATGTCATGAGTATCCAATAAGCTCTGAATGGCTTGTCGAGTGCCTGATCCCGGTTCACGCATGATGAACTGTTCACCATCTAATGCCTTAAAAGGAATACTCTCTTTACCAGCTAAATGATGGTCCTTGGGGGCAAGCACGACAAGAGGATTCTCGAGGAAAGGATGAATTTTCAAATCTGGCTGCTCAGGAGCCTGGCTGATGATGTAGAGAT
>JBCBTQ010000277.1:0-6475 GCA_039818605.1 Cyanobacteria bacterium J06639_14
TCGCAACAAGTTGACCATACCGAATCTTTCAAACAACCTTGAAAAAATTTGGGTTTTGTTAAGCCTGAGTAGTTACAGCACATTTTTCTTTCTCGAATGAATCAGCCCTACCCTACTCCCTGCCTGACACGCTTCATGGTCACACAGCAATACCGCCTGATTCCTACTTCACCGGCTCCTCTTGTTGCCCTATCCAGATGATTTCAACAACTGCTGAGGCAGCGCCTGAATCATCCGTTGAAACAGAGCCGGATTGTCCAAGCTCTGAGACACCATGAGAGCTCCCTGAATAGTAATGATGGCATCTTCGCCATGCTGCTGCGCCAAAGAGGCATCCAGACCAGCTTCGACCAGGACAGATGTGATCGCCGCAATCCAAGCTGCCAACGCCGCTTTCACCTGGGGGTGAAATAGGTCACGTCCGGTGCCAGATTGCAAAATCGCCAGCAAACACGGCTGCGTACCCCCCGCATAGAGATCGTTAACGTGATCGCACATCTTCTGCAATCGCTCCTGAGGACTCCCCTCACTAGCGAGGAGTTGCAGCACGTTTTCTTGCAACCAGCTTTCGGAATAACCCAATACCGATGCCACCATATCGTCTTTCCCACCCGGAAAGTGGTGGTAAAGACTCGCCTTCCCCAAGCCAGTTGCCTGCGAAATCTTAGAGAGCGTTGCACCGTCATAACCGTACTGCCTAAACAGCGCAAACAAACTTGGAATATAAGTCTCCCTGGGCATTTCAAGTGATTTTTAACGCGACTGTTGACAGTATACCAAACGTTCGGTACAGTTAAATTGTACCGAATGATCGGTTCAGCCATTCAGCCCTCGCATCCTTCCTTGGAGGTTGTTATGCAATTGACCAAACAAGCTCTTCAACAACGCACTGACCATATCTACGATGTGCTGGTAGTCGGTGGTGGCGCTGCCGGTCTTTCCGCAGGCATTTATCTCCAGCGCTATCTGCTCTCTACACTCATCATCGATAAAGGCAAAGCCCGCTCCTTCTGGATGCAGGAATTGCACAATTATTTGGGGCTCCCTCCAGAAACACCCGGTCGGGAAGTACTCAAACAAGGTAAAGACCACTATCTCTCCCTTGAGGGTGACTATCTGAATGCCTATGTGGAAGCAGTCATCGATGAAGGTGAAACCTTTGCGGTGAAAGTGCGCATCGGTCGCAAAAATCCCACCTATGAAGTCTTTCGCAGTCGGTATCTGATCGCTGCCAGTGGCATCATCGACCATCTGCCCCAACTGGCCGACATGAAAAACGTGTTCGACTACGCTGGCCATAACCTACACGTTTGTTTAATTTGTGACGGCTACGAAATGCGCGATCAACGGGTTGGCGTATTCGGCAGCAGTGAAGGCAGTCTGCAGGTTGCGTTTCCCTTGGGTTGGTTTACCCCGCACATCACCCTATTCACCAACGGAGCATTTGAAGTAGGGCAAGACTTGCGCGATCGCTTCACTGAAGCTGGCTACACCCTAAACGAGCAACCCATCCATCAATTTCGCGGCGAAAACCATCAAATGTCGGGCGTCGAACTCGCCGACGGTTCCGTGGTGGACCTGGATGCCGGATTAATTTCCATGGGTTCCAAATACCACGCCGATTACCTGCAAGACATCGACCTGGAATACCAAGGCGGCAACCTGGTGACAGACACCATGAATCGCACATCGCATCCTCGCATCTTTGCCGTCGGCGACCTGAAAGTCGGTATGAACCAAGTCGTCATCGCTGCCGCCGACGGAGCAAGCGTCGCCACACAAATCTGGCGCGACATTCGCCGGGCCGAAGGCACTCGACGACCCCAAGCCGCGATCGCTGCTTAACCCACTCATCCCAGCAGTTCTAATTTTCCGAATTCCGAATTCCAAATTTAATTCAAAGACGCGACATGTCGCGTCTCTACAGGTATCCCCTATTTCCATGCGGGATCATTCCCTTCCCACAGGATGCTTGAATTCGGAATTCACCCTCCCACCCCTCTACCCTTCCACCCCTCTACGCTTCCACCTTCCCCCTCTTCCACCCCCCAAAGGAGGTATCAATCATGGCCAACGTTGAAATTTACACCTGGAGCACTTGTCCGTTTTGTCGTCGCGCCAAACAGTTGCTAGATCAAAAAGGCGTGACCTACACCGAATACCCAGTCGATGGCGACGAAGCAGCACGCGACGCGATGGTAGCCCGTGGCACCCATGGTCGCCGCTCGGTACCGCAAATTTTCATCAATGACAAACACATTGGCGGTAGTGATGACCTGTACTCGCTGGAGCGCCAAGGTCAACTCGATACATTGCTAGCTCAACCAGCCGCGATCGCCAGCTAATTGCAATTTGCGATTTTGGATTGACGATTTTGGATTGACGCATGAAGCCATGTGTTCAGCCCCAACATCGGCAACCGCTAAAAAGCGAATACGGTATCACGCATTTCTTCAACCACACACTAGCGGGCTCGTTAGCCCAGGAGGTTCATCATGTCCCGTCCCCTTAACCTGACTGAACAAAACGTTGCCATCAATGGCTATGACCCGGTTTCCTATTTTGTGGATCAACCTGTACTTGGCAATCCCGACATTACAGCCACCTACGGCGATGCCACTTATTACTTCGCGACAGCTACCAACAAAGCCCAATTTGAGGCCGATCCTGAAGCATATATTCCTCAATACGGTGGCTTTTGTGCCGTTGCGGTTTCCGAAGGCAAACTCGTCCCGGTCAATCCTGAAACCTACAAAGTAACTGACGGCAAGCTGTACCTCTTCTACAACGGTGAGGGCGGCAACACCAAGCCCCAATGGGAAGCCGACGAAACCACGATGAAAGCAAACGCCGATGCTGCTTGGGCCAAAGGCGATTTGGTGACACCGGAAATGTAGCCAGGTCTGGGGCACGTGACACGTGCCCCGACTGAACCGGGTCTTTTTTCTCTGCCAGTTGTTTCCCGACGAGGTGTACCCATGTTGTCGATTGCATTCACGGATCTGCCGACTAACCTGCAGCAAATTTCATCGCCCAAGTTTCTGACCAAAGGCGAAATTCTATTGCAACAAGGGGATGTAGCCCGGTCTATTTATTTAGTCATCAGCGGGCAAATGCGACTGGTGAGTTTTGTCAATCAGCAAATGGTGACGCATTACTTTGTGAATGCAGGCGAAATGTTGGGCGAAAGTGCCTTATACGTTCCCAACTATGCTTGCACCGCGATCGCTGAAACCCATAGTGAAATCATCGTAATTCCCGTTGACGATTTTGCCGATGCGCTGAAAACCAATCCCGATCTTGCGGAGCGTTATTTGGCCCATTTGACCCAGCGATTTTATGCCGTGAAATCTTTGCTCGAGCTACGCAGCATTCATTCGTCGCGCGATCGCCTGATGCGTTACCTAATACCGCGTTTAGCGCCGGGTCAATACACCATCACGCTGGATAAACCGTTGCAAGCCGTTGCCAGTGAACTGGCCCTGACCCCCGAAGCTTTGTCACGTTTGCTGAGCCGCCTTGAAGCCGAAGGTGCGATCGCCCGTCAGCGGCGAGTGATCACCTTCTCTCCTGAATGGTTAGAAGATGTTGCTGAATATTGACAACTTGACGCAGGTCAAGGATTCACAGCAAGAAATCCATTAATCTCTCTACAAAATTTTCTGATTCCCACTGCTCATCTACGAGGTTTCCTGCCATGAAGCTTCTTCCCAATCGTTTTAATCGTCGTCATTTTTTAGCGCTAGGCTCTGCGGCTGTGGCTGCCGATATTGTTGCCCTAAATCAGTTAGCCTCATCCTCCTCAGCAACATCGCTGTCAGAGTTTTCCATCGAGAGCATTCGTTATCACACCATTGCCATCGACGGTTTGGATGTCTTTTACCGCGAAGCCGGAAATCCCGAAAATCCTACAATCCTTTTACTGCATGGGTTTCCGACATCCTCGCATATGTTTCGTAACTTGATGCTGGCCTTAAGCGATAGTTACCATCTGGTGGCTCCTGACTATCCTGGCTACGGTAATAGCTCCATGCCCTTGGTCACTGAATTTGACTACACCTTCGATAATTTAGCCAAGGTAATGGACAAGTTTGTGCAAACACTGGGCCTGTCCAAATATTCCCTGTACTTAATGGATTATGGTGCACCGGTCGGATTCCGGTTAGCTACCCAACATCCCGAACAAGTGCAGGCACTCCTGATCCAAAACGGGAATGCGTATGAGGAAGGATTAGAAGAATTCTGGGATCCCCTCAGGGCTTATTGGGCCGATCGCTCGGAAGAAAATGCTGCGCCGCTACGCGCTTTCCTCGAACTTGAAGGCACGATGTGGCAATACGTTACAGGTGTTCGTAACCCTGCCGCCATCAGTCCCGACAATTGGAATATGGATCAACGATTCCTGGATCGTCCTGGCAATACAGATATTCAACTGGCGCTGTTTTATAGCTACGGTTCCAACCTACCCCTGTACCCCGAATGGCAAGCTTACCTGCGGGAATATCAACCACCGGCTCTGATTACCTGGGGTAAAAATGACCCTATTTTCCCTGAATCGGGGGCTCATCCTTACAAGCACGATTTACAAACTCTAGACTTCCATTTACTCGATACTGGACACTTTGCTCTCGAAGAAGATGGCGACAAAATTGCCCTTCTAATTCGCCAATTTTTAGCCGCACACGTTGCCAGCTAACGCCCCCTTCACCCAAGTTTTCTGTTCAGTCGCATCCGCTCTAACAACTGACATTTTGCCCCAGCCAACAAACGCGCGGTCTGAATGGGGCAAGGGTGTACCGCGATCGCTTTTTCACAACCATTCAATCGACTCACTGGAGGACTTTTCACCATGGCTATTACACAAGGCGCTCACCATCTTGGCTTGACCGTTCCCAACATCGACGCAACCCGCGATTTCTTCTTGAACGTGTTCGAATTTAAGCAAGTTGGGGCTGTGCCCGACTACCCAGCTTACTTTCTGTCGGATGGCACGACTTTACTCACGCTCTGGCAAGCCACCGACCCTGAAAGTGCGACGCCATTTGATCGGAAAACCAATATTGGCCTGCATCACTTTGCCTTCAAGGTAGATGGGGTTGAAACCCTCAAGGCCATCTATGAAAAACTCAAAAACACGGAGGGTGTAGACATTGAATTTGCGCCCGAATTTCTGGGCCAAGGCCCCACGCAGCACATGATGTTCTACATTCCTGGCGGCATTCGCATGGAGTTAACCGCTCCTGCTAGTTAAGTGATTTGACCCGACTTACTTGCGGCACGAACCATGGCACCCAAATTCACCGAAATCGCTTTTACACCTACAGTCAAAGCCATCCAAGAGCAGTATGACTCGCGACAAATGTACGAACGTATGGAAGCCCTGGGACCAACGAATGATGCGTTATCGTCCCCGATAGCTGAATTCATCCAAGAACGCGACAGCTTTTATATGGGGACTGTCAATTCCAACGGCTGGCCGTACATCCAGTTTCGCGGCGGTCCCGTCGGTTTTCTTCAAGTAATCGACGCCAAAACCCTGGGCTTTGCCGATTTTGGCGGCAATGGCCAATATCTTAGCATTGGTAACTTAGCGGATGACGATCGCGTTTTCCTCTTTTTGATGGACTACGCCCGTCGTCGTCGTCTCAAAATTTGGGGCCGCGCCAAAGTTGAATACGATCGCGCCGACTTACTCGCACAACTCCGCATCCCTGGCTACCCTGCCGATCCACAACGCGCCATCCTCATCCAGATCGAAGCCTGGGATTGGAACTGTCCTCAACACATTCCCTACAAGTATTCTGAACAGGAAGTGTTGAGTGTTGTTGAGCCCTTACGCCTGCGGATCGCTGAGCTTGAGGCCCAGTTGGCTGAGCACCCACCGAAATAATGCCCGGCATGACATTTCGTGTCGCTCATGCCTCATTGACATTCCCCATCCATATCTGTTTAGGAGATCGCCACGATGGCCATTCCCGGCTGGCAACAAAAGGAATCCCCCTTTCATCCAGGAGAACAAGCAATCCAAGCCAAGTTGGGCGCACGCGATCGCATGGACACCCTGGGGCGGCGCATGATTCGCGAATTTCTGCCCGAACAACATCGTCAGTTTTATGCGCAACTGTCTTATTTTCTGGTCGGTACAGTCGATGGCGAGGGCCGTCCCTGGGCGTCGATTTTAGTCGGTGAACCGGGCTTCATTGCAACCCCAAGCGATCGCACCTTGCAGATTACGGCCCAGCCCCTCTTTGGCGATCCTCTGGCCGCTAATCTTGCCGCAGGCACTGACATTGGCTTTCTCGGAATCGAACTCCACACCCGCCGTCGCAATCGCGTCAATGGGGTTGTGAGTGCCATATCTCCCGATGGCTTTGAGGTGCAGGTGCGGCAGACATTTGGCAACTGTCCCAAATATATTCAGGCACGGCAGTTCGACCTGGGAGGCTGGGACCCAGCCCCAGCCAAGCCGCTCCAG
>JBCBTQ010000278.1:0-6452 GCA_039818605.1 Cyanobacteria bacterium J06639_14
CTCGGCAGCAGTCCCCTGACTCATGAACTGGCGCAGCCGCTCCCTCTGATACCGGTGCTCGGTCAGGGCATCCGCGTTCGTTTACCGCAAGAACTGGGATCTTCTGATTTTCGGCCTGTCATTAACGGCGACGATGTTCACCTGGTGCCTCTGGGCGATCGCCAATATGCCGTTGCCGCCACTGTCGAGTTTCCTGAAGCCAATGACAGCGAACCTTTGCCCCGAAAAGCTGCCCTTGAACAGATGTGGCAAACCGCGATCGCCTATTGTCCAGTTCTAGCCCAGGCCGACATCCTCGCCACCTGGCACGGCCTTCGTCCCCGTCCCCAAGGACAAGCTGCCCCCGTAGTTCAGATGCTAGAAGGCTATAACAACGTCATTATGGCGACAGGACATTATCGCAACGGCGTTCTGTTGGCTCCAGCGACCGCTCAGTTGGTAGAGCAGTTGATGCAATTGAATTAGGAAGGGTAGAAGGGACGAAGAGTAGAAGGGTAGAAGGGGCGAAGGGTAGAAGAAATTGACACGCAATGGATAGGGAGTCAGGCGTATGGTTTAAGCCGGGAAGCACCGGCCAAGTAGGGAGTCAGGAGTCAAGAGCCAGAATCCAGTGTCCTCCTGACTCCTGGCTCCTGACTCCTGGCTCCTGACTCCTGGATTCTCTCGTCACCCAAATTTCCCGCCTTAAGTTGATAGCCGGAAATCATACCGAATCCGAATGACTAACTCCCATTAGGGGAAATAGGTAATAGCATCACTACCCATATAAGAAAAGTGGGTAAGCCGAAACCTACCCACTTAGATACAGGAGTTATCAGGAGATAACAACTTCAGCCAAATTCCAGTTGAAGGCACCCTGTAAACAATATCTGGAAACACTATTTACAAGATTCTATGCTTCAAAAAACCAGAATAAAGCAGAGTCTATACTTATTTGAGCAAAAATCTCTGTTTTTGACAAGTCCCTCATACCGGACCCTATTCAGGTGAGTCGAATACATTTTGATCAAGACAGGAAGCTAAGGTTTAGGGACGAGGGCTATGCTTGCTTCAAATACAAACCGCTATATCGACAGTTCGCCAACGCGATGAGGCTGCCCCTGCTCCGCTTTTGGTCGATTACCGATGCTGAAGCTGAATACGTTGCAATGCAGACCGCAGCCTCCTCCGGAACGGTTAGGCCGACAGTTACGCTCGCGATGCAGTCCAAAATCGAAAATCGCGTATTGCCCCAAGAATCAACCCTGCGTAACGTAGGTCAATCCCTCACCTTTCCCTCAAAAGGCCCCAACAGCCAATGATACGACCCATACCCTCAACCGAAAAACCAGCCACCCGTAATCCCTCAGAGCAGCGCACTCGCAGCATGCGCGATCGCCCCAAAAATAACGCCCAAATGTTTCCCGGTACGGGATTTTCATCCCTGGGAGTGCCGAACAACATCAACGCTTGATATAAAGAGGGCAATTTCTAGCCCATTAAAATGACATTGTCGAGTACATGAATAATGCCATTATCGGCTTCAACATCTGCAGCTAAAACCGTGGCGTTCTTCACTTCAAAGCCATCTGTACCATCAATGGGAATAGGGGCCCCTTCAACCGAGTCGACTTGTCCTAGCTTGACCAAATCAGCTTGGGTATATCGGCCTGCAGCTACGTGATACGTGAGAATACGAGCGAGCTGAGGTGGATTTTGCACTAAGGTCTGCACTGTTCCAGGGGGTAGCTTTGCGAAGGCATCGTCATTAGGAGCAAAGACAGTAAAGGGACCATCCCCTTGCAGAGTTTCGACCAGTCCAGCGGCCTGTACTGCGGCTACCAGGGTAGAGAATCCTTCGGTGTTAACTGCAATATCAACAATGGTGGGCATGATTTTAGGTCTGAGTCGATTAACGATAGTCTTGACTTTGAATATCTCGTAAACGAGCTTCCGGACGCAAAAAGCGATCCATCTGCGCTTCAAAGAATTGGCGATTGGCCAAACGGTGCTTAGGATTTGGATCATCCAAGGGATAGAGCAGAGCCGTTCGCAAAGCCTGAATAACAGCTGACGTAACGTTATACATCGATCGCTGAAAGGTAATCCCAAGCTGAATCAGGATGTCATCCTCACCCCGGCAATACTCTTGATAATGAGCCTGTAGATAGTCAGGCAAGAAATGCATCATGTCTTGCATTAATAAGGTAGGGGGAATGCCCGCACTGCCTACCGGGAAGACATCGGCATAGAGGATACCGTAATGAAAATCGCGTTGGTCGGAGGGAACTTGAGCGGCTTGAGCGTTGTAGGATTTGGTTCCCCGGAAGGGGGATGTCCGGTAAAACACGGATTCAACGTAGGGAAGCGCAGCTTCATAGAGCCAGGTAAACCCTTGCGCTTTAGGAATCAGCTCATAGCATTCATCGCCAATGTAGACATGATGGTAAATAGGCCGACCAGCGACTGCAAAAATGCCGTTGACCAAAAAGTTCATGGCGTCAGGCACACCTTGGAATCCACCTTCATCGTAGATGTCCGACATTTCAAAGAACACAGGAGCCATTACTTCCCAAAACTGTCCCAGGTTGGCGTAGTAAGACAGCTCCCGGCATTTCTCGTAAAACAGATCAGGAAAAAGCTTGTATAACCCCAACATCACAGGATTGCGTTTGAAGTAAGCCTTGATAGCACGATCGCAATTTTGCGTGTAGGCTTCCGTATACAGAAAGTCATTGAAGCGTCCTCCCATATCCTGATGCCAGAACATGGCTCGCATACAGGCTTCGGCAAACTCCATGTTGACGCGATCGTGCCACAGATGATGCCAGAGCTTAGGCAACTTACGGTTTAATTCGCCTTTTTCCATAAAGGCTAACAATTCCGGGTGAACCGTCGCTTCGCCACGCCAGATCCGTAAGTCCGCAGTATCGCCCGCATAATGGTTCGGTAGATCCAGGTACTCCTGAGGTAAGAAATATTTGAACGCCGGTACCGGATCCAGAAAAACCCGTTCAGCAATGTAGAGCAGGTCCCGCCAGTAAAAATCCATCGGCACCGCATAAGCTTTGTAGATGCCGATAATCTGCATCAGGTTCGATGGCGTATCGGGCAACATCGAGCCGCCGGCCTCAAGCCGATGGATAACATCGGCGTGAGGATGCGTTGAAGGCGGAATCGTTGGGTTGGGGGACGTCAGGGTGGATGTCATGGGTTTGGATGGATGGGTCGATCAATTATCGGTAGGGCAAGGCATTCAATATCGGCAGGGGCGAGGCATTCAATATCGGCAGGGGCGAGGCATTTGGGCCTGAATCGCGGTAATGGTTTCGCACGTTATTCTCCAAATGCCTCGCCCGTACGGGATATTGCGGGAGGAATTCGAAATTCGGCAAAGAGGCATTTGGAGCATCATCCCATCATTCCTAATCGAGCGTGAACGGTGCGGTAGTCATGGCGGCAATCAACGGCGTATCCTGCACCTCCTGCTGAGCCTGCTGCATCTCAGGAACCGATTTAGGAGACACCGCCACCATAGCTGTAGCGACTGGCTCAGCCCAGCGAACTAACCAACTTGGCTGTATCCCAAAGAACAAGATCAAAGCCGCCAACACGAGAGCTGGAAACTGCTCGAAAAAATTCACCTTGGGAAAGTAAGCAATGCTATTGTCCAACTTGCCAAAACACGTTCGATTCAGCAGGATGACAAAATAGACCGCTGTTAAACCAGTTCCAACGACACACAGCAGTGTGGGCAAAGGATAGACCGCGTAGCTGCCTTGGAAAACCAAAAATTCTGTGATAAACCCGACCATTCCTGGAATTCCCGCGCTCGCCATTCCTCCCAAAATCAACAGACCACTAATCATCGGTAGACCTCGAACTGGATTCATCAACCCATTGAGCACATCCAAATCACGAGTTCCGACCTTCGCTTCGACAACCCCAACAAGATGAAATAGAATCGCCAAAACAATGCCGTGAGAAACCATCTGGCTTACGGCTCCAGTCAATGACAGGCTCGTCAGTGCGGCACCGCCAAGCAGCACATACCCCATATGACCAATTGAGCTGTAGGCCACCATGCGTTTGATATCTTTTTGCGCGATCGCCGTCACCGCCCCATACAGTACGCTAATGGCCCCCCATACCGCTAAAGAAGAAGACAGCGCTGACCAAGCCTCCGGAAACATCCCCAGACCAAAACGGAACAAGCCATAGGTCCCAAGCTTTGCTAAAACCCCACCCAGCAGCATCGCCACCGGAGTAGAAGCCGCCACATACGTATCCGGCAACCAAGTATGGAAAGGAACCAGAGGAATTTTGATCCCAAAGGCCACTAACATGGCCGTCAGCAATGCAACTTGGACGGCTAAGGGGAGTGCTTCACCCAAGGCTGGACTGTAAGTGAAATCGGCATGGCCGCTCAACCATATTGTCGCCAAGAAACTAGCCAGCATCAAAGCCCCAGACACGGCTGTGTAAAGCAAGAACTTAGTTGCAGCGTAGGTACGCTTTTCCCCGCCCCAAATTGCGACTAGGAGATAAAGGGGCACCAGCTCAATTTCATAGAGCAAGAAGAATAGCAACAAGTTTTGCGCCAGGAAAGCTCCCGCAACCCCGCCATTGACCCATAGCATCAGCGCATAAAATAGACGCGGTCGCTCTATTTCAGGGTTACTACTCCAGATCGCCACCCAGGTAATCAGGCTATTCAAGGCCACCATCAACAAAGACAGACCATCTAAACCCAGGTCATAGTTGAGCCCCAGCAACGGAATCCAGGGCAGCAGCTCACGAAACTGGAACCCCGGATTGCTTAAGTCAAATTGGGTAAAGAGCCAAATTGTCCAAAGTACAATAATGCCGGAAATAGCCAGGGCCAGCGATCGCGCTTGCTGGGCTGTCACTTTTGGAAAAAGTGCAATGGGCAGAGCACCCAAAATTGGTAGCCAGATTAGAACACTCAACATGATCGTTTTGCTTGATATGAGGTCTACGGGTACATCAAAGGTCGTGGCAGGAACTCAGAGCTTAGTGAGGTCAAATTCAGTGAGTAAAAGCTGTATGGATGGAGGCCGCTAATGCCGATTGCCAATCAGAAGTGTCGCCCCCACCCAATCGGGTGTCGTGGCTTACCCAAAATTCATCGAAATCGTCATCATCAAATCAGGCAGATACCGCCAACTCATCAGAATACCGATTAGCACCACACCGATTGAAATCGTTAGGACATAAAACTGTAGCCGCCCACTGTTGTTGTATTTCAGCGTTTCACCACCTACCAGAGAAGCGAGCCCCACAGCATTGACAATGCCATCGACCAGGTAGCGATCAAGCCAGTCGGTCAGACGCGACAGCAAATCCACACCGAGTACCACACTGGAGCGATAAAGGCGCGGTGTGTAAAAGTCAAAGGCCAATAAATCCCGAATTTTTGCCGGAACCACCTCTGCTGGATTTTTAAAGCGACGTCCCACGAACAGGAGTGCACCAATCCCAAATCCAAAAGTACTTGCCCAGGTCAAGACCAAAGCCATGTCTGTATTCATGGCAGCCCAGTTGGGCAACAAATGCAACGCCTCCAAAATCAGCGGTAGGTGCAGGGTAAATCCGGCCCCAACCACCATCGGAAGAACGATGAACCAAATTGGCTCTGGTGCCCGCACAGTCATTTGCTGCGGCTCACCCGCAAAAATCAACCCAAACACTCTGGCCAGACTAAACGCCGTAATCCAGTTCACTGCCAACACCAGCCCTACAATCAAGACTTGACCATCGAGCCAAAGCTCAGTCACCAGCCTCAGCATGGCCCAAAATCCACCCAAAGGAGGTACCGCCACCAAGCCAAATGCCCCCACAAGAATGGCGACACCCGTTACTGGACGGCGACTCCAAAGCCCTCCCATTTGTGTCAAATCTTGTGTAACCACATTGATAATGATGGAACCAGCCCCCATCACTAAAACTCCCATTGATAAGGCATAAGTCAATGCCAACAGCAGGGCTGCGCCGGGATGCTGAGTACCAACTGCGACAAATACCAACCCCATATATGTGCTGGAGAGGTAAGACAGCACGCGTTTCAAATCGATCTGGGCAACGGATATGAGCGAGCCCCCGAGGGAAGTGATTGCCCCGATCGCGATCGTCACCGTCAACACCGTAGGCGAAAGTGCCAGCACTGGTTCCAGCTTCACCAAAATCCAGGCCCCTGTTGCCACAACCACTGCATTTCGCAAAATCGTACTCGGTAGAGGTCCCTCCATGGCTTCATCGAGCCACAGGTGCAGAGGGAACTGAGCACACTTACTCATGGGGCCAGCGAGGAGGCCAATCCCTAATGCTGCCACCCAAGCCGGATCAACTACTGCCGTTTGAGACCAAGCAGCCAATTCACGGAAGTCCCAGGTTTGCGTAAAGGGATAAACTTCCAACACCCCCATCAGCAGAATCAAGTCACCCACCCGCTT
>JBCBTQ010000279.1:0-6433 GCA_039818605.1 Cyanobacteria bacterium J06639_14
CCTGGCATTTGCACAATTGAGTAGAGCGAATCTAGCCCGCTCAGGGCGCGAGTCTGAACGGGTACACCGACTACAGGCAGTGGTGTAAGTGCAGCAACCATGCCAGGGAGGTGGGCAGCCCCCCCAGCCCCAGCAATAATGACTTTGAGCCCACGAATATGGGCGGTTTTGGCGTAATCCACCATCCTATCAGGGGTACGATGGGCAGAGATGATGGCAACCTCATGGGGGACTTCGAAGTGCTCGCAAATCGCGATCGCGGCTTGCATGGTTGGCAAATCAGAGTCGCTGCCCATAATGATGCCGATTTCTGGAGTAGTCATAAAGCTTTCAGCCGGTTCAATTTTGAGTGATGATTTTTAGATAACGGTGATCTTAAACCGTGTTCCTTGTTGTGCGTTGATAGTACTCATCATTGAGCTGAAACAATGGCGTCTTACACGTTGACCCATGCCCATGTGGTTGGTTTGAGCGAGCTGCAATATCTACGAGTCGAAGCTGATAAAATCACTGCGATCGCGCCGATGAGCGCTTTTTCAGCTCCAGATTCGTCGGCTTCAGATTCGTTGCCTGTTGTTGATATGCAAGGTGATTGGATTTCTTTGGGTGGTGTGGATTTGCAAATCAATGGTGCTTTGGGCCTTGCTTTTCCAGATCTGCTGCCAGGGCATGAAGAGCGCCTGATTCAGATCGCTAAGTTTCTTTGGCATCAAGGTATTGATGCTTTTTTGCCGACGCTGGTGACCACATCAATCGAAAAATTCCATCAGGCTTTAGCGGTGTTGAAAGCTTTCGAGCGACTGACTCAAAATGGTGAGGCTGCGATCGCTTTGGGGGCTCATCTAGAAGGCCCGTGTTTGAATCCTGCTAAGCGGGGAGCGCACCCGCAGGAACATTTACAACCGCTATCGGTTGAAACGATCAAGCAGGTTTTGGGAAATCATGCTGATATTGTCCGCTTAATCACCCTCGCACCAGAGCTAGATGGGGCCGAAGCAACGATTCCTTATCTGCGATCGCAAAACATCACCGTCAGCTTGGGCCATTCCCTAGCAACGGCAACTCAGGCTCAGCGGGCTTTTGATCAGGGTGCATCAATGGTGACCCATGCCTTCAACGCCATGCCCGGTCTGCACCACCGTGAACCAGGGCTACTCGGGGCCGCGATCGCCCACCCCCAAGTCGCCTGCGGTTTAATTGCGGATGGCCAACATGTTTGCCTGACCATGCTCGATATTTTGCTCAGGGCAAGTCGAGGGCAACGGAGTCATGCTAACTACTTAGCGGCAAACCCATGGGGCGGAATATTTCTCGTCAGTGATGCCTTGGCTCCGCTGGGACTCCCCGATGGTATTTATCCTTGGGATAGCCGCCAGATTAAAGTTATGCAAGGCACTGCAAGACTCTCTGATGGCACTTTATCGGGCACCACCCTACCGCTGCTAGATGGGGTGAAAAATTTGGTGAGGTGGGGCTTGTGTGATGCACCGGAGGCGATCGCCCTAGCGACTGAAACCCCCCGCAAAGCACTGGGACTACCGGGCATTGGCGTTGGGCACCCGGCAACGCTGCTACGCTGGCGGGGGGAAGGGGACAAGCTGGTCTGGCAACGTATTTCGTTTCATGACGAAAAATTTCTTTAGGGCTGTAAAACGTAATAGGATTTAACACTGTCAGTTGTTGTACCCCAGTTTCCCAGGCTCTCCATGACTAACACCCTTGACCAGAAGGTTGATGATAAAACGGTTGTCCGCGAGTATTTCAACGCGACTGGCTTCGATCGCTGGCGACGCATTTATGGCGATGGCGAGGTCAACAAGGTACAGCTTGATATTCGTAAGGGGCATCAACAAACCGTCGATACTGTGATGGGCTGGCTCAAAGGCGACGGTAATTTGGCTGGGCTAACCATTTGCGATGCGGGGTGTGGGGTCGGTAGTCTAAGCATTCCGTTGGCTGCAGCGGGGGCAAAAATTTACGCTGCCGACATCTCTGAGAAGATGGTGGGGGAGGCCAAGGAGCGGGCAAAAGCAGTGCTGTCGGCTGAGCAAGTGCCTGTCTTTGAAGCCAAAGACTTAGAAAAGATTGAGGGTAAGCATCACAGCGTTATTTGTCTGGATGTGTTGATTCACTATCCCCAAGACAAAGCCGCAGAGATGATCACCCACTTAAGCGCTTTGGCGGAATCGCGCTTGATTTTGAGCTTTGCTCCGAAAACTTGTGTTTATACCGTGTTGAAGAAAATAGGTGATTTCTTCCCTGGCCCCAGCAAAGCTACCCGTGCTTATTTACACAAAGAGGCTGATGTGGTGCAGGTGCTAGAGGCTAACGGCTGGAAGATCGAGCGGACTGCAATGACCAAAACCCAATTTTATTTTTCTCGGTTGCTCGAAGCGGTTCGTGAGGAAGGCTAAAATCGCAGCAGTTGACCTGTTTAAGCATCCATGCGGGCGTTAAAATTTACCTTTGGCGGTATTCTCTTTTCGATCGGGTTAATCTTCTTGACAGCCTTGATCGCTGTGATGAATGATCCTGAATACAACGAGGATGAAGGGCCAGGGGCTTACATTGCTGCTAGCGTTATCTTTGCAGGGCCACCCCTGCTCGGGGGTGGTTTTTTACTGTGGAGCGGCTTTCGGCAAGGAGCCAGGGCTAAGAAAATCCAACAGGCGAAATCCCAAGCAGAACTGCGTGAGCTGTTTTTCACGTTACTTCAAGAGAATCAGGGCGAAGTTTCTGTCTTGAAGTTTGCGATGGCCTCGGATCTTGAAGGCGAGGCTGCCCGAGAATACCTTGATGCTCGGGCTACGGAATTTGGGGCTGACTTTAACGTGAGCGATCGCGGCGATATTACCTATGTATTTCCGTTATGAGAATCGTTAAGCAAATATCAGCGGCAGTTTTGCTGGTGATTGGGTTTTGGTGTTTGGCCCGGGCGGTGGAAACGGGGCTAGACAATAATCCAAGCCGACTAGACAAGCGAGAAACCGTCACCGCTGGTATTTTGTTAGGCATTCCGGCTGCTGGATTCGGGGTTTGGTTAGGGTTGGACACCCATTTGCAGCGTAAGCGAGAAGAACGTGAACGCTTGCAGGGTATTTTTTTTCAACTGGTTAAAGCAGGCAAGGGTTATATTGCCCCGATTCGCTTCTCGATGGAAACAGGACTAACCGGAGAAGCTGCTATTGACTACCTGAATCAGCGCGCTCGCGTTTACAACGCAGATTTTCAGGTAGACGATACGGGTGGCATCACTTATTACTTCAACCTGGGTAAGGTCAACACTCAACTACTGAATCCTTCCCCAGAACAATATTTCGATGTGGTTTTAGAAGCAGTGCCGGTGTATAAACGGCGTGAGGTGGTGAAAGTCGTACAGCACATTACGGGCTTGGGTTGGAAAGAGGTAAAAACTTTGGTGAAGACTGTGCCTCAACCCGTTCAGCGTAATGCTTCGCAAAAGGTTGCGGAAGACTATAAGCGGCAGTTGGAAAGTGTGGGCGCTCAGGTTGCACTAGTACTCAGGTCTTAGACGAATCTAAGGAGTTTTATGACGTTTGCAAAATTCTTCTTGGCGATCGCGGCTATTCTTGGTGGCTTGTCTGTTGCGGGTGGCGCGTTTGCGACCCATAGTCTGAAAAACATGCTGACTGAAAAAGCTTTGGCGACTTTTGAGACTGGAATCCGCTATCAGATGTATCATGCGCTAGCACTGCTGTTGATTGCCCTGTTGCTGCTCACCACAGAGGTTTCGCCAGTATTCTTAATCAGTGCAGGCTGGGCCTATATTGCTGGAATTGTTCTGTTTTCTGGCAGTTTGTATATCCTGAGTCTGGCAGGGGTGAAATGGATGGGAGCATTGGCTCCATTGGGAGGGCTAGGGTTTTTAGTGGGATGGAGCTGTCTGGCGATCGCAGCGTTGACCCTCAAAGCTTGAATGAGATTTGAACAGCACTCATACCTAGACATCGTGGCTAAAAAGCGACCTTGCTCCCCTATGAGGAGCCCATTGCCGCTTAGGGATCTTTTGGAACGCTATACCATTGAGATATAAGCTCTGTCCAAGTCCAAACTTGGCATGTTGTTTGTGGGGAAATTCCATATTCCAGGCTGGACTTGGGTTAAGGTGGGTAGGCCTAATTGTAATCCAGTACTCAAACCGTTGAAGTTGTCTTTCCTGAGCAAGCGTTTATTCGCACCGTTATATGCCAGTTTGGCGGTGCTGATATTCCTTTTATTAGCTCAGGAGGGTCTCAGCCTTGTCGTCAGTATTCTTAAGCAGCAAACCGTTGACAGCATTAATCAAACCTTTCAGATCAAGCGCGAAAGTGAAAGGCTCCTGAGGGCAGCGCTAGAAGAAAAAGTTGCTCTGAGGGGTTATTTACTGGATCCGAATGATGAATTTTTGGAGCAGTACCAAGCTGGGCAAGACACCTTTTCGAGTAGTCTTGAAAGACTCTCTCAACTCTTAGGAAATAATCCCCGTCAGCAAGAAAACTTGACGGTTATTAAAGCTTTTCATAGTGAATGGGAATCGCAATTTGCTCAACCCGTGATTCAAGGATCTTTTGAAATCGAAACCTTATCTGAACAAGGCTCCTTAGATACTTTGAGAGAAACAGTAAATCGCATTCTTGAATATGAACAATCACTCCTAGATGCACAAAATAGCAGGCTTGCCCGTTTAGAGGGGTTAAATCAACTGAGTTTTAGTTTGAGTGGTCTGAGTATCGGCATCATTATTGTCGGGAGCGGATTAAATTTTGCATTGTTGCGTCGTCGCGTCATCTCGCCTACTCAGCAACTCATCAAGGTGGGACATGCCTGGAAAACTGGGCAACTAACCGTCCAAATTGATCATGTTTCAGAAGATGAAGTTGGACGTTTGGCAGAAACCCTCAACGGCATGGCTAGCGATATTAGGCTGCGGCAGGAGAAGATTCAACAGCGGAACCAACAACTAGAAGACTTGATCAGCACGCTCTCACACGATTTACGAACGCCGTTACTGGCTAATCGAAGCACCTTAAGTGCTATCCTTGGCGGCGCGTTTGGCCCCGTAAACGATGCACTCAAAACGCTTTTGACAGAATATCGCGAGGCCAATGATAATCTCATTAAGCTCGTAGAAACTCTCCTTGATATCAGCCGCTATGAAGCTGGGGGGAGTCAGATCTTAAACCGAGAGCCACTAGATTGGGATAAACTCTGCAATCGTGTCATCGCCTGGATTCAGAGCAGTTCTCAACATAAATGCTCATTACACCTCTGCATTAAGCCTGGATTAGCCAAGGTTTACGGTGATCCAATTGAGATTCAGCGGGTGTTGCAAAACTTAGTTGACAATGCTGTGCGTTTAAGCGAGCCAGGTAAGCGCGTTCTGATTGAAGTCATCCCAGCTGATTCAGGGCATATTCAAGTCGGTGTTTGCGATCAGGGGCCGGGGTTGGCAGAGCAGGAAGCCAGCCGATTATTTTATCGATTTTCACAGGGGACTGGGCGTCGCGGTAGGGTAGGGCTAGGGCTTTATCTCTGCCGCCAAATCATTGAAGCCCATGGAGGCAGAATTTGGGTGGATAGCAGTCTGGGGCAAGGTGCCACATTCTGGTTTATGCTGCCAACCGAGCTTTGCACAATAAGCGATACAGCCCCTATAATCGCGTCTAGTTGATGATCTCGAGGTCTAGAATGTTCTGCTTCCTCTAAGATCTATTCTCGATTTTTGCAAAATAACATTGACAATCCTCTATCCTAGACATGCAAGACTTGCTCTGTAGAGTAAGCCGCTCAAATTATTGAGGTCAGCATGTCTGAGCAAGCCGCATCATCCCCCATTCGCGTCCTTTTAGTAGAAGATCATGCCCTCATGCGCCGGGGCCTACAGGGGCAGTTTAGTCTGGAGCCGGATTTTGCAGTGGTCGGGGATGCTGACAATGGCCAACAGGCACTAGATTTGGCAATTCAGCTCAAACCCGACATTGTTCTGATGGACATTGACTTACCCATCATGGACGGGATTTCTGCTACCCAACAGCTCAAAGAAAGCCACCCAGAAATTCGGGTCTTAGCCTTGAGTGCTTTTGGCAAAGATAACCAAGTTGTGGGAATGTTGGCGGCTGGCGCCGATGGTTATTGCCTCAAAAGTATCGAATGGCCTCAACTGCTAGCCGTGATTCGATTAATTCAAGGCGGCGGCACATACTTAGATCCTCAAATTGCCCATAGACTTGCCTTGATGCTGAAATCGACGACCTCACCTACTGCACCTCCGTTACCCAAAGAGACGATGGTTTCTGTGCTTACCGATCGAGAACGAGAAGTGATTCAGTTAATTAGTGAAGGACTTTCAAATCAGGAAATTGCAACACAGCTATACCTTTCGTTGGGAACGGTAAAGTCTTATGTGCGGATGATTCTGAATAAGTTAAGCGTG
>JBCBTQ010000280.1:0-6428 GCA_039818605.1 Cyanobacteria bacterium J06639_14
TTGGGTCTAGCGATCGTCGCTTGGCGATTCACCCAAATCCATGTTGATGATGTCGGCCGCTTTCTAGGTAGCCTTGCTGCCCTCACGTTTTTAATTGCTGGATTGGCCACCGCTCCGTTGTTACTGCGAGGAGTTGTCCTCTTAGGGCTACTCGTTTATCCCAACTGCTCGGCCCAACTGTCGCTCGGTCAGCGACCTAAGTGTCCACACTTCTGCCTCTTTCGGACTGCTTGTAATACATCCGCCCACCACCAGACTCGCGATCGTTTTTGACCCCCTTATCGATATGTGGAGACGCGATATAACGCGTCTCTACAATTCCCCCTCCACCATTCACCCTATTCCCCAGGAGATTCCCCCATGACCGTTACCCTGACTGAACTTGCCGAACTCCGCCTCCGCACCTTCATCCGTGGTACCCCCAACTACACCCCCACCCGCGGCGTCCGCCTCGCGGTCAAAGATGGTGGCTGCAACGGCTACGAATACGACATTAAAATTGCCGAAGCCCCCAATCCCGAAGACGAAGTCAGCGAATCCGGCACCCTTCGCGTCTTTGTTGATCCCCAAAGTGCGCCCCTCCTCGATGGCGTTGTTGTTGACTACATCGACAGCCTTCTCGAAAGTGGCTTCAAATTCACCAATCCCAACGCCACTGACACCTGTGGCTGCGGTAAATCCTTCCAAGCAGAAGACTGTGGCCCAGCCGGGGTGCCATGTTCTTAGGAAGTAGGGAGGATGAAGTTAGAAGAAGGCTTTTATGGGTCGTTCGTTCCTTGTTGTTTATTGTTCGTAGCTTTTTCCTGGTTTTCGGCTGTTTATTGTTGATCGCTTGTTGTTCGTGTTTTCTGGTTGCCTTTTCGTTCTTCGTTCCTTGCTATTGGTTATTGGTTGGCCATCGATCATGGGTTATCAAACTTCCTGATCTGTCGGCTATAAACCACACCCTTTTACGCTTGTCATCACCCATTCTTTCAAGAGGAGAACATCATGACTACTTACCAAGTTCGACTACTCAATAAAAAGCGCAAAATTGATATCACGATTCCTGTAGAAGAAGATATGTATATCATTGATGCCGCTGAAGAGAATGACATTGAACTACCTTTTTCTTGTCGTTCAGGTGCTTGCTCTAGCTGTGTTGGCAAGTTGGTTGAAGGAGAAATTGATCAAGAGGACCAGTCATTCCTAGAAGATGAGCAAATTGCTAAAGGCTTTGTTGTGCTGTGTTCTGCTTATCCCCGTGCAGATTGCACAATTAAGACGCATATGGAACCGTATCTTGTTTAGACAATTGGTGACATTTGTTGTTTGTTCATGACTCATTGGCCAGGTGTATATGGGGTAGGTTTTTCATTTCGTGACTATGGCAATCTGTCTGGTTCTGGCTAAACCTACCTCTACAATTCCGCCATTACCCCAACACGATGTAATAGCCCTCCGGGCATGGCTGCGCTAACGCGTCTCTACATGCCTTCGACTGTCCTAATTATTTACCCTATCTCTGGTTTCGGTGGGCTGCCACTAACCCTCTATACCCTCTCACCCATCCACCCATCCACCCATCCACCCATCCACCCATCTACCCATCCACTCTCCCACCCCTATAGGTCGATCGCGACAGGAGCTAACCCCATGACCAAAATTGGCCTCTTTTACGGCAGCACCTCCGGTGTTACAGAAGAAATCGCAGAAAAGATTCGGGATGAAATTGGTGAAGACAACTGTGATCTTTACAGCATGGAGGAGGACTTTGACGATGTCGAGGACCTCTTGAAATATGACTATTTACTCCTGGGTTGTTCGACTTGGGGCGCTGGCGAAGTCCAGAACGACTGGCGTGAACCCCTGTTCGATATGGAGGTTGACAAACCTAATTTCTCAGGCAAAACCATTGCACTGTTTGGCCCCGGTGATTGTCAGGGACACAGTAAGCATTTTGTTGGTGCCTTAGGCATTCTCTATGACCAGTTCAAAGTACTGGGAGCCAAAATCGTGGGTGCAGTTTCGGCAGAAGACTATTCCTTTGAAAAGTCCACCGCGATTCGGGATGGTCAATTTGTTGGATTGCCGCTGGATGAGGTCAATGAAAGTGAAAAAACCGACGAGCGTATTGCTGCTTGGTTGGAATCCTTAAAGCCTGATTTTCCGGCGCTGGCTGCTTAGACAAATCTTGCCGATCGCGATGAGGGCGCAAGGCTTTGCGCCTCTACCATGCCCACCACATAGGAGAACACATCATGAGCTATGTAACGGGTCTCACCTTGGGACGAAAGCCTTGGATACCTCAGTTCCTAGACAACATTGACTGGGCGAAGTGCTTGGGCTGTGGACGTTGTTTCAAAGCCTGTGGTCGCGGTGTGATGGCCCTGATCGCTCTCAATGAAGAGGGTGAGGTGGTGGACGAGGACGACGACGATGATGAGATTGAGCGTAAAGTCATGTCTCTCGTGTCACCGGAAAACTGTATTGGCTGTCAAGCCTGCGATCGCGTCTGTCCCAAGGGCTGCCACTCCTACGCTCCTGCCCCTGCTTAAAACCAATGCTTGGTGTGAGGGTTAACCATTTTGCCCTGGGTGTGTAGCTGCGCACCCCTACCCACTTCTGACAAGTAACCACAATTTTGGGAAACGGAGTAATAAGCCGCATCCCAACGAGTAACCATGTGTTGCGACTTCTGGAAACGATGGCAAACGAGCCCCACTGATCTCCCTGTTATCGACTCACCGCACTTTCAACAACGATGGTCTGACTATTACGAAGCCGTTATTGACCGTCCGCCTCGATCAACTCTGATCCAAGCTTTAAACAGCTTTGCCACTGAAGCCCCACCTAATCCTCCTAGAAACCCTAAATATAGAGTGGGCTTTGCTGTTGATTTGGGCTGTGGCAACGGACGTGACACAGTTGAGTTACTACGACGCAACTGGCGTGTCCTCGCAATTGATGGTCAAACTGAGGCCATTAACCAACTTCGCCAACGCCAGGACATCAACCGCACTTATCTGGAAACGCGCGTTCAACGCTTTGAGTCCCTCACCTTGCCCCCGAGCGTCGATCTAATCAATGCCAGCTTCTGCCTACCTTTCTGTCCGGCCAGCTATTTCGCTGATATGTGGGAAGAAATTGTCACTGCGATTCGACCAGGTGGTCGCTTCTGCGGTCAACTGTTTGGCGATCGCGATTCTTGGGCCGTTCATCCTGATATTACGCATCATACGCTGGCTCAAGTTAAAGACTTTTTTGCTCCCTTTGAAATAGAACTTTTGGAGGAAGAAGAGCATCCTGGTAAAACTCCTTTAGGCGAGGAAAGGCATTGGCATTTATTTCACATCGTGGCCCGCAAAACCTAATTTGAGTTACACCATTTTCATGAATCATAGTTACCCATCACGGAAGCTATAGGGGCGCACAACTGTGTGCCCTAGCAAGAATCTAGAGCTGTTACCTGGAGAATTGGTTTAAGCCTTTCCATACGGAGAATATACCTGTTGATATAGCCTTGACGGTCGTGCCAGTCTATACCTGTAAAAGGAATTTTTGAATATATCAATACTTAATCTATAGAATAAGCCCTCCAATAAAAAATAGAATCTTAGAAAGACCTGAAAATCAAAATTTGAATCAATTGACACAGTTTTTTGGCCGGAAGTTGCCTATCCTAAATTCAGGAATTTTGCGTTAAAATAAACATTCTTTGTCATGCATTATTGCTGGTTTATTCAGATTGTTTGGTTCGGCAAGTTGGTGAAAACTTTGCCTGAAAACATCTGTCAAGTCTGGCGCTTTTAGTGCATTAGTCGGCATCTGATTTTTTGGAGGATAAGCATCCATGAAGGTCGCCCATGACGTTACTCAACTCATCGGTCGTACACCCCTGGTGCAGCTGAACCGAATTCCCCAATCCGAGGGGTGTGTGGCTCAAATTTTGATTAAGCTGGAAGGCATGAACCCAGCAGCTTCTGTGAAAGACCGGATTGGGGCCAATATGATTAATGCGGCTGAAATGGCTGGTGACATTACACCCGACACAACCGTACTGGTAGAGCCGACGTCCGGTAATACCGGCATTGGTCTAGCAATGGTGGCAGCCGCTAAGGGGTACCGATTGATCCTGACGATGCCAGAGACCATGAGTCTAGAGCGGCGGGTAATGCTCAATGCTTATGGCGCTGAGTTGGTATTAACGCCTGGGAATCTGGGCATGAAGGGGGCGATCGCGAAAGCCCAAGAAATTGCGGCCCAATTGCCCAATGCCTTTATGCCTCAGCAGTTTGATAATCCTGCCAATCCGCAAATCCACCGTGAAACCACCGCTGAAGAAATCTGGGCGGATACGGATGGCCAGGTCGATATTCTGATCGCTGGCGTGGGTACAGGTGGGACGATTACTGGTGTGGCCGAGACGCTCAAAGCTCGTAAGGAGAGTTTTCAGGCGATCGCGGTTGAACCTACCAGCAGCCCTGTCCTTTCGGGGGGGAGTCCTGGGCCTCACAAAATTCAAGGAATCGGCGCGGGCTTTGTGCCTGGGGTATTGCAGACGGATTTGCTGGATGAAGTTGTGGCTGTGGAAGATGAGACGGCGATCGCCTATAGTCGTCGTCTGGCGCGCGAAGAAGGTCTGCTCTCTGGCATCTCGACTGGAGCCGCTTTAGCTGCTGCCATTCAAGTCGGCCAGCGCCCCGAAAATGCCGACAAACTTATCGTCATGATTCAGCCCAGCTTTGGCGAACGCTACCTCAGCACCGTCCTCTTCAAAGATCTCCAACCTGCCTATCCGCCACTCGTTCCTGATACGCTGCCGTCGGAGTATCAAGCAGCATCGACTACTTGAAGACGGAAGGCAGAAGAAAATTCAAAATTCTTCCCCACCCTCCCCTCCTACTTTCCCAACCCCAACCCCTTGCATACAGACGCAATAAAACCTGTACAGACGCAAGATATTGCGTCTCTTTCCCCTCTTCTCCTTCAATTAATACGGAAACTCCATGACCACCACCACCGCCCCCACGCCCACGCCACGCCAAGAACGCTACCTGGCCCTCATTGATCGCCTCCTAGCCTGTCCCAATGGCGAAGAACCCGACATCCTCAATGCCGAAGCCGACTTGCTGGATGCCGAGTTTGTCAGCGTCTTGATGCAAGCGGCCAGTCACTTCGCCCATCACGACAACCCCGATGCCGCCAAGTTCCTCATTTTTATCGCCCGCGAATTATC
Organism: Cyanobacteria bacterium J06639_14; assembly: GCA_039818605.1. Classification (GTDB taxonomy): domain Bacteria; phylum Cyanobacteriota; class Cyanobacteriia; order Phormidesmidales; family Phormidesmidaceae; genus SIO1E4. Next base: position 5,219 of record JBCBTQ010000280.1, read on the forward strand.
CCGGCAGTTAGGGCTTTATCCTGAAGCTGAGGGAGAGAAAACCAGCGAATAGTGAGCTGAAGGCAATTCAAAATTTCTCATTGCGCCATTACTCAATGACTCTACCATGTGCACACATCTCGGATTGCAGCTCGAAATCCTGCATTACCCCCCTCAATCCCCCCTTCGTAAGGGGGGAAGATCCAGTTCTCCCCCTTACGAAGGGGGAGCTAGAGGGGGGCAGGCAACCGCGAACGCTAGTTTTCAGTACTTGTGTGTACACCGTAGCCCCATTACTCCATCACTCTCCCCTGTCGCCCCTCCTCTCCCGTAAATCATCATGAACCGACGACACTTCTTCACCCTATCGACGCTGGCCTTGACAACCTACCTGGGTGTCATGGGATACAGTCAGGCGACATCACCAGTCTCAATGGCAGAGATGGGCGATTCCTCCAACCGAGTACCGTCTGGCGAGTCGATCGCCCTGACCGTTTCGGTTGCTGCCAGTGTGCAGGATGCGATGCAAGAGGTGCAGGTGGCTTATCAGGCTGAAGCGCCCAACGTCACTGTGATCTACAATTTCGGCTCTTCGGGGTCGCTGGCGCAACAGGTTGCTCAGGGAGCCCCCGTTGATGTCTTTCTCTCGGCCTCAGAGCAGTGGATGGATGAGTTGGAAAGCACGGGACAACTGGCCGAGGGGTCTCGCAGCAACCTGCTGCAGAACACGATGGTGTTGATTGCCCCCAAGGACAACGCCCATATTCGTGATTTTGCCGACCTTGAGGCGGACGCCATTGGCAAAGTTGCGATCGGGGAACCGGAGAGCGTCCCGGCTGGCAGCTATGCCAAAGAGGTGCTAACAACTTTTAACCTGTTTGGGTTACTGCAATCGAAGCTCGTGTTTGGCAAAGACGTGCGGCAAGTGCTGTCCTATGTGGAAACGGGCAATGTGGATGCCGGGCTGGTTTATGCGACCGATGCTCTAGTATCTGACCGGGTACAGGTCGTTGCGCCTGCGCCTGCGGATAGTTATGGTGCAATTGTTTATCCCGTGGCAGTGGTCAGAGAGAGTCCCAATGCAGAAGCCGCTCAGGCATTTGTGGATTTTTTGGCCAGTGAGGCGGCGGCAGAAATCTTTGAGAAATCTGGATTCAATATGGTTGAGTGATTTCATACGCAACAGCAATATCGGGTTTCGCGGCACAATTGCGGATAAATCTTCCTACAG
>JBCBTQ010000281.1:0-6402 GCA_039818605.1 Cyanobacteria bacterium J06639_14
ACGCCCTTGATAAAAGCCCAATGACCTCGAAAGAGTAACGTGAGAAACATAAAGCTCGGTTGACATGATGGCGCATTCAGTTGTGTTCTTAGCCGTTCTAACAAGTGCTTCTTGAACGCTTAAAGAAACAGAGTCTGGAGAGAAACGAGGTTGCAAATTGTCGTCAGGGGTTGGAGAATTCATAACTTGAAAACCTTGCTCGCAACTGCGCGAGCGATATCGATTGGAACCAAAAGCCCTAGGGTCGTATGAGTTTTGTTTTTGACAGCTCGATACTCATACTGCACCGACCAGTCATTGAGATTGGCGCGAATATTTTTTGGGTCAAAACAGAGAAGCTCGCCTGTCTTCAGAATTAGGTAGAAAAGCCAACTGGAGTCACATGAGTAGGCCCACCCAGGACGCGGAGGCCATCCGCCATCACCAATAGTTTCAACAAAAATATTGCCCGTCTTGTGGGCTATATCGTCGGTTTTTACCTCTATCGTCAATCGTTCACCTGAGTGCATTTGCACTAACAAATCGCCTTCACTTTGGCGTTCTACTGGCAACGGAATGACCTGGCATTTACCAGCCATCTGCGATCGCGCTTGTATCCATTCAGCAATCAATCGCTCACCTTGCTGACCAACCGAAAATTGATTGCCGAATGAATACGTTCTGGTCATCGGTCATCAGCCTAAAATTGGTAAGTCAAATTCGTTTAGTTGATCACCCAACCAGCGGGCAATACTATCAACGGCTTGCACTTCCCATGCACCACCATCTGCCTCAAACAAAGCAATTTCGGGGCCTGATTTGCCTTGTCGGATTCTGACAAGGAAGTTCAGTATCGGCTGAGATATGTCTGAGAACGTTCGGTAAGGCGCAAGTTTTTGAATCGGGTTGATAGTGACATCTTCGCGAAGCGCTACACCGCTTTGGACAGTCGTCTTAGTCGTCACCCCATCGTCCATGTTTTTAACCGAACTATCTTGAGAGAGACAACCAATTATTTTGAGCAATTCTGCGCGATCGCCTGAATCTTCAAAGCGTGACATCAGAAAAATCACAAATTCATCTTGCTCCATGAATCTCTCGAATGGGAAAGTTTGCGAGGATGGCAATTCAACGCGAACGACAACATCTCTTCGAGGGGTTCTTTGGCCATCTAATTTAGTGATCAAATCAACCCTTTTAGGGGATACAACATGGATCGCTAGAGAGGGCAAGTCTTCATCAAAATCAGTCGCAAGGTAGTCAACCAAGCTTTGTAAAGTTGAAACATTAAGCGGATTAATGCTTTTCTCTTCTGGAGGGAGATGCAAATGATGAGAGGAATAAGATTTTCCTCCAAATTCAATGGAGGAAGGCTTGACTGCGCCTTGAACGGCTGTAATTAACGATTCAAACATGGCAAAAATTTGTAGTGTTTCCAAAGTGGTCAGTGGTCGGTATTAGTTGCGATCGCCGTCTCTAGCGATCGCGCCGGAAAAGGGCAAGTGAATGACATTTTGAGGTGGGCCAATCCTGTGGTTCCACTCAAATGGAATGAGAGGGGCCAACTTGACGGGACAGTCAATACTGAAGTGAGCAATCTCGCGATCGCTATCAGTCCAACCCACAATTTTCAGCGTGATAGTTCGAGTGGCCTTAGGCTTGAACATCGGGTCTTTGATATTGCGCAGCACCTGGTCTCGCCGATACTGGAAAAACTCAACAACAGCACCATTGCCAACATCAACCAAGGCGACCATGTAATTCTCAAACTTGATGCCTTCTGGCATCGGCTCTAGTTCAGCCGAAAAGTCTTCATCATCAGAGCGATCGCGCTCAGTAGCAACAATCATTCCGGCCCGTTCTTCGCCAATGAAGAAATTAGTTCTTATCGGAGAACTAACGAGCTTAGTCTTAACGTCAATGATGCAGGCAGCAATTTCGCGTTCTTTATCAGGCGTTAGCTTGAAAGACAATTCGATTGTGCGCTTTGCTTTAGGGTCAGTGTTGGGGTCATGGATATTTTCAAGAAACCGACGGTAAGCCCGGGCAAATCTAGATTCGGCCTGACGATTTGCGACAGTCTCTAGTGAAACAATCTGATCTCCAATCATTTTTCCCTCCAATTGCGTGCGAAACGGAACGGTGGTTTGATGCCAAGGGCTTTCCAAGAAAACTTTTTGTCCCAAAGAAACCAGCAACAAGTAACAGCCTCACTGTTGGACGTGTCTATTCGCCAAAGGGGGCGGGGATTGACCGGGATAACAAATCTGAGATGGTCGTCGTTTTGTTGGTGCCACTCACCCCGATCTTCTGTAGGTTCGAGATAAGAAAGTCTGAGCAAGAAAGCTACACCCCGACCCGCATTGGCATAAGCCTGTTGAACGATTTTGCTAACAACATCTTTGAGCCAAGGAGGATTACCAACGCCCCAGTCGTATCCCCCTTGCTCTTGAAGAACTTGCCAAAACAGCGGGTCCGTTGCATCCATTTGAAAGTCTGGCGACCAATCCGGATGAGGATGTAGATCGTTAGTGATGCAGCCGTTGAAAAAGTTAGCTATTACGCCATCGCCCACCGTGGGCTCCAGAACCTGCCCGGTGATTTCGTGCGGTGTTCCGGCTAGTTCATCTAGCAGCACCTGAACTAACTCGGGATAGGTGCGGTAGTAATCGTTTTCAACTCGCTCAAGCTTTTGACGCTCAACCTCATTCCCATCATTTGCGGCAGGCCCAAGGTCTTTGTAGGCAATGCGTGAATACAGAGAGTCGCCGTTCAACATGACTTTGGCATACAGTTGACGATCGCTGTTACTATCCCAGGGCTCACCAACCGTCCCAAGTCGCTCAAAGTCTTCACTGTCTGGATTGATGACAATGACACGATCACCCTCACTGAAATGAAACCCTTCAGATTGATTTATCACCCTCTCTTCAGCAAAAAAAACATTGCCGTCTGAGTGTGCACCGCTCCAGTCGTCATCACCGGGCATGTATTCAGGATTTCGAGATTCTTCAGATACCTGCGATCGCATCTTGGCTAGGTCACCGGCGACCCTCTCCAATGCGTCGGCGTGATGCTCCCAATAATCCGCCGCTGCCGCTGCCGACCTAAATGCCAATGGGAAGGGTGCACCCACAAACGCATTTTCAACGGCGAAGCCGTCCCCATTCCTTTTGGGTAAAACACGCCCCACGCGTTCATAGCGGGCACGAATTTCAGCAGGGTCAATATCAGGCTTTTTGCCGATATTGCCGGTTCGTATGGGTACAACCTTTCCGTCCCTCTGGGAAAGTCTCACATCACCATCGCCATCACCACTGTAAACGTTTACAGTTCTGCGCATTTTGGCGACGAAGGGGGCCGACACCTTGCACTGCCTAGCAATTTCGCGATCGCTCCACTGTGCCCATTTTTCATCCCTTAGCAACTTGCCAACCTGGGCCTGTTTGTCTGCCGTCGTTCTGCGTAGACCGTGCTCTGCATTTGTCCCAGCGGAGAACAGGAGGGCATCGTCGCGATCGCCTTTGTGAATATGGCATGCGATGGCATTTTCACCTGCATTCATGAAGGCGTTGATGCGGTGATTGCCGTCGGCGAGCCAGTAGCGATCGCCGTCATAGAAAACATCTACGGGAGGCAATTCCTCCAGGCAGGTTTCCAGTTCGGCAATGTACTGGTGGGAGAGGCCACCAGCGCGGCCAACAATTTCATCGTCGATGATAATGCTTGAAATCTCTACATCGCCGACACTAAAAGCTTTTGATAAAGACCCCTGGGGGAACAATTGAGCGGTCATGCAGCAACCTCATGAAGATCAACATCAGCGTAGACAGCGGCTTCTGTGAAGTTGGCGGCATCGAAAACGACACCAGACAAGCCAGAAAGTTTCGACATGGACGCTTCAGCAAAGCTGGTGGAGACGCCTAGCTCAAGCGCAAGATCGGCGGCGAAGAAAATTTCACCTGGATTGCTCTTAACCAGCTCAGATACTCTTGCTCCAAAATCTGCACTAGCCGATATCGCCTCCATCAGACCCTTTGCGTTCGGAGAGAGCCTGAATAGAGGTGAGTCGTAAAGGACAAGTCCCAGATCGCTAAGCTTATTGACCCGCTTGTGAATCCAAACCTCGGTATACCCCATAAGTGACGCAAGCTTGCGGGTAGTGAGGGGGGGTTCCTCCAAGGCATCCAAAAGCCTTAGGTCAACCGTGGAAAGGCAGTAACCATGCTCAGGCACAAGGTTCAACCTGTAGCCAAATGGCAGTAGTGAAAATCTCCTGGGATACCTTGCTTGACTGCTGGTCACGCATCCTGTCCTCTCCAGAGCCAGGAGAATATTCCTGGCGTATTGGTTGTACTTAAGCTCTAGAAATTCCTGGCATTGAGGAATCGATATCGATTCGTGAGATGTCAGATGGCTCAGCACCCTGTAGTGATCATCCAACGGCTGCAGATCTTTCATCACATCCTCCGTAGTGACTTAGTGAGTAGGCGTATCGCTCGACGAAGTGGGCGATCGCGTGACCATGGCATCGGCTTGGGGCACACCAACAAGCCAATTTGAGACACCCCGAACGAATGAACTGGTAAACCAACTCAATGAATGCTTCCCAGACGGCGCAGCTTTGCTTCACCAGCGCGGGTCTAAGAACTTTCGCGACGAAGGAGTCGCAAACACAATTTCGCTGCCCTTCATGGGCCATTTTGAAGGGGTTATGCAGTGGACTTTCTGGCAGTCCACTGCACTTCCTGCCGATGTAGGTCACTTCAGGTCTGTCGGCGAGGCGGCGATCGCCTCTCAGATTCAAAACCTCAACCCCGTTACGGCAGACATAGGGAATGCCGTAGACCGCTTGAAAATCAAACGGGAAAACGATAAGTGACTCGGGCGCAACCAGCGACTTGTCAAGCCTGAGGGGTTTTGAGCGGCGTTCGCTTGGCCTACGGATGTAAACCGAATAGGGGGATACTTCGGCCACCTCATAACCCTTCACCCAGAACGGCACGCCGTCTGAGTGATACAGCTGGCAAATGCGATCGCCTGGATTCACATTCATGACGACCTCCCCAGCGAAGCAACAGCGTTTTGAACCGACGCATTTCCCCAGCGATCGCGATCGCCCTCAGTCAGAGGCCACTTCCAAGCCAACCGTTGCGCTGCCCGTTTACGCCGCTCAGCGCGATCGCCCTTCACATCGGACTGGGCAATTTGGCGCATCAGGTGGACATACTTGAAAAACCTAATCTGCTCATTGCAGGGGCCAAATTGGTCGCCACTCGGGGGGGCAGGGGCAGGTTGATTCTGGGCCAAGCTTCTCTGGTTAAGCTTCAGCTCTTTAATCAGGTCACCCGGTTTTAGCGGTAGGTCGCTTGCGGCAAGGGTTTTGCAGAGCACCTCAAACTCGCGATCGCTGGAGAGGGTGCGAACATGCTGGTACATCTTCACCTGATTACCTGGGTCAATGCACCACCCACGCATTTGGGCCAAGTATTCCAAATTTTCCTGAAAGCAAGTTGTGGAGATCATGCTGGAAACCTCCGTTCTTCGTCTTGCTCAAGCTTCCTGAGGGCACGCATGAATTCAGCTTGTTTGCGGCCCTGCTCAATCTCCTCCGCTGTTAGCCCTGACTCATGAACAGCGCTTGCATTAATGCCCTTTGCCTCACCCTTCTCAACAAGTTGTTGATACCTGCGATCGCGGAACAATGTCTCTATCGTCCCCTCCACCTTCTGACCCCAGAACAGGTCTACTTTCACCACTGCGTTGGTAAGGGTGATGATTCGCTGTGCCTCCGCGATCGCCTCATCCAACGTGCCGTTGACGTCATCCCAAAGCCGCTGAGCTAGCTTTAGCCGAGTGTCATTGCAGGCCCTACATTCTGCCCAGCGCTCTGCCTTCGTGTCGTTGTAGGTCGCTGCAAGTCGCTCAAAGATTGGCTTTGTAATTTTTTTAGGCTTTGGCCGAGCGGCGGAACATTTGTCATCTGCAACAGCCTGATTTGTGGTCAGAGGTATTTCTGGCTGTTGCTGCTCATCAGAGACTGGTGTGCTGAATTCTTCCAGATTGCAATCTTCATCGTCATCAAAGACAAAACCATTTGAGCCAAAATTTTGTGTTTCCCCCTTTGGGGGATATAAGGGGGTTCTTTCTGGAATACCTTCTTCTGGAATACCTTTTTCTGGAATACCTTCTTCTGGATATCCTTTGGGTGCTGGCCCAGCACCACCTGGTGTCAGCCCAGCACCACCTGGTGTCAGCCCAGCACTACCTAGTGTCAGCCCAGCACCACCTCCCTCATTTTTAGGTGGTGTCAGTCCAGCACTACCTAGTGTCAGTCCAGCACTACCTTCACGAGAGTCAGACGCCTTCCTTTCTCTTGTACCCTTGCAAGTCCTTGCGTTTTGAGAATCTGAAAAGCCTAAG
>JBCBTQ010000282.1:0-6321 GCA_039818605.1 Cyanobacteria bacterium J06639_14
CAGGAGAACACTGGATTCTAGCTCCTAGCTCCTAAATTCCCTTCCTGACCAAAGTTTCCCGGCTTAAATTACATGCCATCGAGGCAACGATTTATATGATGTGCTGCGTGTGTTGAAATCCTTGCAAGATAGGGAAGAAGCCAGAAATTTGGCCTAGCTCAGATGGATAGCTACAGATGCCAAGCGGCAAGCAACACCAATGTTGTCTGCCAAGTCACCGTCTGATGTTGTAGCTCGCGGCGTAGCTGTTTCTCGATCGCGATGAGATCTGGTTCCTCCAATGTTTTGGCTAACTGCGATCGGTAGCTGGTAGGGTTGGGCGTATCAAACCAGCGATCGCATAATTTCTCACTGACAAACAGATCGCTCTGCACAACTTCCTGGGACCAGTCCACCTCCAATCCAACCGCCTCTAAAAGAGAGGCCAAACTGGCCCCATCCCATCCAAAGCGAGGATCGACAGAATCCGTGTAAAGGTCATTTTCTGCTTTTTGCCAGCGATCGCTCAGGTCTGTACCCAGACGTTTGGTTGAGACTAAGGCTGCAAGTCGCTGGGTTTCGCGGGGGATGGTTTCGGCTAAAGCCAACTGGCCACCGGGCGCGAGACAATTTGTCAGGGATTGGATGATGGCCGAACTCGGGGCGATCGTGGCAAACACATTACGGCCCACTACACGGTCAAACTGTACGCCTGGCGCAATGGTCGGCAGTTTTGCACTGAGCCCATCGATTGCTGCCTGGAACACAATAGGACGGTTAAGTTCCGGTAGCATTGCCGCTTGCTCCGTCAGCGCGGCTAAATCTTTGGGGGTGTCAACACGACTGTATACACCCCCTTCCGGCACTCGGCGGATGGCTTCCCAGGTCAGCAAACCGCTGCGGGCATTGAGATCCAGAATCGTATGGTGCCGTTGGGGAGACAGGGTTGCAAACAAGCGATCGCGGACCTGGCCTAAGCGTTCTCCAGCCTGTCCCAGTGTGCGTTGCAGCCAGCGATCGCGTCCTGGATCCGCAGGACTATACGTCAGAGCCTCTGGCAGTGCCCCCGTGCCAGCTTCGACCAACGCGGCTAGCTGAGCCTCCCGCCGCTGCGTTACCTGGATCTGAATCTGCGCTTCATACCCCTGATCCGACGGTTGATAAAACACCTGGCCCTGCAAGCCATCCGGAAGATACTGTTGCTCTACCCAGTGATCACGATAGGCATGGGGATAGAGATACCCTTGGCCATGCCCAAAGCCGTGCTTGTCCCGATTGGCATCCCGTATAGCCAGGGGAACATCCTGCTGCTGTTCTTTCTCCACGGTACTGAGCGCATCGAAAAAGGCCATCGTGCTGTTCGATTTGGCTGTGGTGGCGAGATATAACGTGGCCTGGGCTAAGGGATAGCGACCCTCCGGCATCCCCACCCGGTCAAACGCTGTGGCGCAACTGGTTACCACCGTCACGGCTTGCGGATCGGCCAACCCTACATCTTCACTCGCTAAAATCACCAGCCGTCGAAAAATATAGCGAGGATCTTCACCGGCATAGACCATTCGGGCTAACCAATACAACGCGGCGTCCGGATCCGAACCCCGCACGCTTTTGATGAAGGCACTGATGGTGTCGAAGTGGGCATCCCCTTCCTTGTCATAGAGAACGGCCCGCTGTTGAATCGATTCCTCGGCCACTGCCAGCGTGATGTGAACAATCTTGTCTACGTCTGGAGTGGTTGTTTCGACGGCGAGTTCCAGGGCGTTGAGTAGAGCCCGGGCATCACCGTTCGCGACCTTTACCAAATGCATCAGGGCTTCCTCATCGACTCGCACCGATCGCTGTCCATACCCGTGCTGTGGATCTTGCAGCGCCTGCTCCACTACCCGATATAAATCCTCCTCAATCAACGATTTGAGCTGAAACACCCGCGATCGACTCACCAGAGCCTTATTGACTTCAAAAAAAGGATTCTCTGTTGTTGCGCCAATCAAAATCACCGTGCCGTTTTCCACCCACGGCAGCAGCGCATCCTGCTGTGCTTTGTTAAAGCGATGCACTTCGTCAATAAACAGAATCGTGCGACGACCAAACTGACCCCGTAAGTCTTGGGCCTGCGCGATCGCCTCGCGAATATCTTTCACCCCTGCCAAGACCGCATTCAACGTAATGAAGTGAGCACTGGTTGTATTGGCGATGATCTGAGCCAGCGTCGTTTTTCCTGTTCCTGGTGGCCCATAAAAAATTAGCGATGATAACTGATCCGCCTGGATTGCCCGCCGCAACAATCGCCCCGGCCCTACCACTGCATCCTGCCCAATAAAAGCATCCAGCGTCCGCGGACGCATGCGAGCCGCCAAAGGCGCTTCTGCCTCAAGTTGAGTATCGCGGTTGTGATCGAATAGATCCATATTGGGGACTTAGTAATTTGTAAATTAAGTTTTAAACCGTTGGCGACAGTGGCTTGATCCCCCAACCCCACTTGAGAAGTGGGGCAATACATTGCCGAGGTTTTCATAGCCCCTTTTTTAAGGGGGCGGCGACAGCGGGGGATCAAGCTGCTACGGCTGAGATGCGAAAATAAATTTAATTGACAGAGTATTAGTGCATAGAACACAGGATGTGTTGATAGTAGATGGTCAATGGTGGGTTTTGGGTGGTCAATGGTGGGTTTTGGGTGGTGAATGATGGGTTTTGGGTGGCTAATGGTGGATTTTTGGTGGGGAATAGCCGGGGCAGGTTTTGCTTGGCAGCGATCGCATTAACCCACAGAGTGCTTTGCTGAACCTGCCCCTACGGTTTCTACCCAACCACCCCTCTACCCTTCTACCCAACCACCCCTCTACCCTTCCACCCTTCTACTCTCCCACTCACCTCTACTGCGAACAATACGGTGCATAGCCATAGTACTTGGGGCGATCGTCCAGGCGCACATGTAACCATGACACGCCACCGCCAGCGGTACTGAGCCAAACGGGTTTGTTGCCGAGGCGATGCTGCATGGCATGACCTACTTGTTGCCAGAGGGCGTGTTTTTGGGGTTCCGGGGCCTGTCGGATAAAGGCTCCGATGTGGCCATAGGCAGCGTTGGGAGCCTGAGGACAGGGTACGACGAGAATTGCGTCGCCCCCCAGATTGGTGAATTCCACGACTCCGCCTGGCGCTGTTTCATCAAAGTAGGCGGCGAATACGTCTGGTTCGGGATTGCGGGCAAGGCTGGGGCTATTGAGTAAGACAAATTCGAAGGGGCGTTTGGCAGTAGCGGTCGTTAACGGAGGGGTTTCCCACCGAAAGGCCGTATAGGGGGAATTCGCTAGCAGTTGAATGAAGAATGTGCGGAAGGTTGGGTCCGACTGCCATCGTTGCAAAGCTTCGGCATAGGGGAGGGCAACTCCGCCAGATGCCAGGGTTATCTTGAGTCCGTGACCATTCGCTAATTGCTCAGTTTGTGAGGTCCACATAGAACGTGCCTTTTTCTTCCTTGACCGTGTTGTCGCTTGCTTAACGCAGGAAATTTGTGTGCGAAAGCATTCAGGAGCTAGGAATCAGGAGGCAGGAGGGTACTGGATTCTAGCTCCGAAATCCCGACTGCGCTCGAGTTTTCCGGCTTAAATTACAGGCCGGAACCCCATACAGAGACAGGTGCTATTTACTGGGTCAACTCTTGCTGCCAACGGGTAACAAACTCGCCAGTGGCCCACTCAACCATAACGACTTTGTTGAAGCTGAGGTTATGGTTTTCTCTGAAAATCTCTTGTTTTGAAAACGCGTCAATTCCCACAATAGCTTCATCCGTGAGAACAAAAACGGTGTTTTCATTCGGTGATACAAAGAGATCAATCATTGCTGGATAGAGATTTTGGAACTGGTCAAAATCTAGCGGGGGATTGTCATAGGCAATGATGCTTTCTGGAGCAATTCCCATGTTGGCTGATGCATGAAAGCGTCGATGAGCATTACCATCAACTTCAATCAAGCCGAGCACATGAGTGTTCCCGCGGATTCTCGCCAGGGTGTAAAGGGAATTGTTGACATAATCAATAACCTCTCCCAGCCACCGGCGATCGCCAAACATGTCGCGAACGGGTTGAAACCCACTTGCAATCTGTTCAGGAGAATAAAGTTCCCTCAGATGCGTTGGAACTTCTCTGTTTGATAAAGCCACCACGCTGCTTTTTTCGTAGGCCTGAAACCAGGCAGCGCCCCCTGTAGTCTGTGACCAAAACCCCTCTGTCACATAAAATCCATCGGTTATGAAGCTGACTTTCTCATAATCGGTAACATTTTGGGCATCAGCTCCTCTTGCCGCAAAATCGGCATCCACACTGTCTTTGATTTGAGCGATCGCCTCATCTTTGGCAGCTTGAATTGCCAACTTAGAATCTGCTGTCCATATTCTGGAATAATCGAAGCCAACGATACATGGCATGGCAAAGCAATCTTCAGTTCTAGGTGCTTCTAGATATCTGACTTGTCCCGCATAAATAAAACGCTCTGTTTGAGGTGATGCAATATATTCAAGTTCGGCGGCTAAGTGGATCGTGTCATCAACGCGCGTGAGATAAAGCGTTTTGTTCGTGTTTACTGCTTGGGCTGGTTGCGTAAAATCATAAAATTGATCGTACCCCTGGCTATTCTGGCCCGTATCGGTATCAAAGCTGATCAATAATCCTGCGTTACCTGTTTGAGGCTGCAGTCCCGCCAGAACCGCTTCAAACTCGCTTTTGGGGCTCAGCGCATGACTGGTTTCATGACTGGTTTCATCAAAGCCAATTTGCTGTAACTTGGCTCCTTGCTCAGATATCCCAGGCAAGCTTGTCTGGAAGTTGGCTGGTGTACTTGTGCAGGAGCTAAAAATTACGGATGCAAGCGATGTGCCTACAAAGACTAGCTTCATGTTAAGTAACCTTGTACAGGTCTTTTATTTTCGCACCCATCTCTTAAAGCTCATCTTGAGCAGAGGCATACTCTTCGGTAATGTTCACCAACGTTAGTAGCGGTCCTGTTTGTTCCTGTCCATTGACCGCCAGATCGCTGTGGCATAGGATCACACGTTCCGTGGCCCGACCTAAAAGATCGCGCAAGATGCGCTCTAGCCGTACTTCATGGCTAGTTTCGATGAACTCTATCGTCCAAGGACGTCCCGACCAGTTGCGCAAAAAGATGGGATAACCAAACAGTTCATCAGTCCCTGTAAGCCAGCGAGGAGAACCGGCATCGAGCCAGAACTGCCAACGATGGGTGAGGCGCTGCGATCGATATTGAAATACGGTCGATAGCGTCACGCCCTGCTGGCCATGTTCCAAAGGCTTCACCGGAAATGGGTTGGCGGTGACAATGCCCTGTTGAAGCAACCGTAAAAATCGACCTTCCGCACTCAGCTCTGTCTCTAGTGTTTGTCCGACAAAACTTTGCTGTCGCAGGCGTCCCTCTACTTCCCAGAAATGTTGCGCCGTTTCCATGAGTTCTCGCAGGGCTGCGAGTTGGTCATAGGGCAAGTAGTTACCGCGCCACAGAAATGCCTGAATTGCCCGGTCCATCAAGTTGACAGGGCTGGTAATTAATCGCTGTTGGCGGTCTTGTCGTTGGCGGAGAATCCACTCACGCAAGGTGTTATAGGCATCTGTAGCCTGATACCCGAGCCGATCCCAGCGGGGAAATTCGGTCACTTCCAAAAGCTCAGGCTGGTCTGGATCTGGTTGGAAACAATGGTCAGCAATCAGTTCAGCCCGTACGGGATCAATTTGGACCCGCTCAAACCACGGACTGTCGGGATTTCCCTGTGCGGATTGGCTGAAGACCACGAGCATTTCGGCCACGGCATCGCGATCGAGCAATCGCCCCAAACCTGGATAGATGAATGGAATGAGCGTGAGTACCGATCGCACTAATGGTGTACTCACCAAGGGGCGCTGATCATTTAGGGAGGCAACCGGAATCTGCTGCTTTTGCAAAATAGCTGCCAGGGTGTAGCGGGCGATCGCATCAAATCCAGGGCCAATGACCGCAATGTCTCCCGGCGATACCTTGCCTGTATGAATGGCTTGCGCGATCGCTTCAGCCGTTTGGCGCAGTAACTCGCCCCGCGAAGTTGCCTGGATTAGTTGAATCGTATCCGGCGGTTCCGGTACAGCATTGGGATCGAGCACGGAGGCAACGACAGCCTCAGCCCAGTCGTCGGCCAGCGTGCCTGGCGAAACGATAGCCACGGTTTCATGATCCGCCGCTTCATTGTGCAAATGGGCCAAATGCTCAGGATCGGCTCCAATCCCTAGTCGCACTCGGCCATAGGAATTCCAGGTGACAGCGGTTGGCAATGCGAAGGTGGCTGCTGCCGTCAACAAG
>JBCBTQ010000283.1:0-6232 GCA_039818605.1 Cyanobacteria bacterium J06639_14
ATTGACTCAGCTTGTCCAATTAATGTTGCAAAACTCAGGGGCGGACAAGCTGGCTGTTATGCTTCCAGACGGTGACAACACGTGGCAGATTCGGGCGATTGCCACCCCTGAAATAACAAAACTTTTGGACGAATCTTTTACCGACTATCCGCATTTACCCATTCAGCTGATTCAGTACGCTAAAAATACTCGGGAAATCATCGCCATTGATGATCTGGATACTGATTTATCGATCATTGACGCTTATCTTCAAGAACATCAACCTCGCAGCATTTTATGCTTACCCATCCTGTATCAAGGCGATCTGACCGGCCTGCTGTATTTGCAGAATCAAGCGATCGCAGGTGTCTTTAGTCGCGATCGCATCCTCGTGCTCAACTTTCTCTGTACCCAAGCTGCGATCGCGCTAGAAAATGCTCGACTCTTCAAAGAGCAGCAACGCTCAGCTGTTGAGATTCAGATTAAAAATAATTTTCTGAAAGCCCAGCAAGAATCATCGCTTGACGGCATGCTCGTGATTGATGCAAACCGCCAAGTCAGTGCCTATAACCAACGTTTTGTATCCATTTGGAATATTCCCAAGGCTGTTCTTGAGACCCAAGATGATCAGCAACTATTAGCCTATATCTTAGATCAGCTAGAAAACCCAACTGAATTTCTGGAAAGAGTTGAATATCTCTATAATCATCCCAAAGAATGTAGCTGTGATGAAATTACGCTTAAGAATCAACGATTTCTCGAACGATATTCTTCACCTGTAAGATTACCCTGGGGAGAATACAGCGGTCGAATTTGGTATTTTCGCGATATTAGCGATCGCAAACAGCTAGAACAAGAGCAAGCCCAATTGACTGCTGTCCTAGAAGCCACACCTGACTTTATTGGAGTTGCCAATACGCAAGGTGAAATTATATGGCACAACAAACCCCTACGGGAGCTCCGTCAGGATTTAGGCAACCCTAAAGACCATAGCTCCATTGCTAGTTGTCATCCAGACTGGGCCAATAAAATTATTCGTGAGGAAGCATTACCAACGGCAATTCAGCACGGCAGTTGGTCAGGCGAATTAGCATTATTGGACGGAGCAGGGAATGAAATTCCAGTCTCGCAGGTGATTATCGCGCACAAGTCTGCATCCGGCGAAGTGGTGAATTTCTCCACCATTATGCGCGATATCCGCGATCGCAAAGCTGCTGAGCAGGAACTCACCTTAAAGCAGAATCACCTAGAAGCCTTATTGAATAATATTCCTCATATTGCCTGGATCAAAGATGCAGAAAGCCGATTTATTGCTGTGAATCAGCCGCTAGCTCAAATGCTGAACTGTTCCCCTGCCGACATGATTGGCAAGACCGACTATGACTTTTCACCGGCTGCGATTGCTCGCGGTTATCAACAAGATGATTTCCAGGTTTTAACTTCGGGGCAGCGCAAAATTGTTGAAGAAAGAACGCGGCGAGGCGATGGCAGTTGGGGATGGTTAGAGACTACAAAAACGCCCTTCCGTGATGCTCAAGGACGACTTGCTGGCACGGTTGGGATCGCAGCCGATATCAGCGATCGTAAAGCCGCCGAAAAACTGTTGAAAATGACCCAGTATGGTGTCCATAACTCATCCGATGGCATCATGTGGGTGACAGCAAACGCACGGATTATTTATGCAAATCCAGCTATTTGTAAACTGTTGGGTTACTCCGAAGAAGAGCTAACAGCCTTATCCATTTTTGATATTGACCCCGACTTTCCTCCTGAAAATTGGGAATCAGCGTGGCAAGCGACCAAAGCAGGTCAAGACGGCTGCATACTTGAGTCTCGTCATCGAACCAAAGATGGCCGCCTCTGTCCAGTCGAAATCGTGGGTAATTATTTTGAATTAGATGGAATTGAATATGAATTCGTGCGAATTCGTGATATCAGCGATCGCAAACAGGCTGAACGATTACTCGCCGATTACAATTACGAACTAGAAAGGCAAGTTGAAGAGCGCACCCGAGCCCTTCAAGAAAGCCAACATGAACTAACCGACTATATTGAGAATGCTGCGACGTCACTCCATTGGGTTGATGCTAATGGCATTATTCTTTGGGCCAATCAGACGGAATTAGATTTCTTAGGCTATAGCCGTGAGGAATATATCGGACAACCTATTGCAAACTTTCATGCAGATGATGAGGTGATTGCCGATATTCTTACGCGTCTCTCGAACAACGAAACTCTCACCAATTATGAAGCGCGTTTACGCTGTAAAGATGGTTCTATTCGCTACGTGCAAATCAATTCCAACGTCTTTTATCGAGACGGAGAATTTGTTCACACCCGCTGCTTCACCACCGATATTACAGAGCGCAAGGCTGCTGAAACAGCCCTCAACGATCTGGTTGCGGGAACGGCTGCTACGACAGGGGAAGATTTCTTTCCAGCCCTTGTTTGTCATATTAGTGCGGCCCTCGAAGTTCCCATTACCCTGGTTACTCAATTTGTCGATCAAGAGCTGCAAAGCTTAGCCTTTGTGGTTGATGGCGAATTGCAACCTAATTTCACTTACAATCTCCCGGAAACCCCTTGTCGCGATCTGGTTGTAGATTACAGCTACCACTGCCCTAGTAACCTCTCCGAACATTTCCCCAATCACCCTCATCGAGCCAGGGGCGTCGATAGCTATCTGGGGGTAGCTCTACGCGATCGCCAGGGTCAGGTACTTGGAAGTTTGTGTATCTTCGATCGGCAATCTTTGCGAGATCCTGAAAAAGCCAGGCAGATTCTGGATGTCTTCGGCAACCGGGCGGCAGCTGAACTAGAACGCCAGCGAACCGAAAAGGCGCTACAAAATCTGGTTGCGGGTACGGCCATCAATACAAGAGCCGATTTCTTCCCTGTACTGGTGCGCTACCTGACCCAAGCTTTAGGGGTTTCCCATGCTCTGATCGCCGAACGAATCGGCGAGGAGGAAGTTACCCTCGCTTATTTTGGTGAGGGTCAACTCCTGCCCGTGCAATCATTGCCCATGCTCAATACACCCTGCGAGGAAGTGTATAAGCATGGAACCTACTACTGCGAGTTGGAGCCATGCCAAACATGTGCCGAACTCGCCAAGATGGGGGCACGAAGCTATCTTGGCGTCGCCTTAAAGGACCGTCAAGGTAAAGCAATCGGCCTTCTGTCTATTTTTCATCGTCGAATTCTGACTGACCCAATACATGCTGAACAAATTCTGCGGATATTTGCGGCCCGCGCGGCGGCTGAACTAGAGCGCCAACGAGCGGAAAACGCCCTCCAAAACTTGATTGCAGGCACCGCAGCTTTTACGGGACCTGACTTTTTCAATGCCCTGGTGCGCCATATTGCTGAAGCCCTCAATGCTTCTTACGCCTTTGTCAACGAAGTTATCGACAGCGATCACACGCGTATTTTGGCTGCTTGGACTGATGGCGAGTATTTGTCGAATGAAATTGTTGAGGCTAGGGATACGCCCTGTGCGATCGTCCTTCAAGAAGGAAGCTACTACTGTGGTCGCAATTTGATGGCCCAATTCCCGCATCATCCCCTCATCGCAAGCATGGGGGTCGAAAGCTATCAGGGGATTGTACTGCCCGATCGCCAAGGCCGAACCATTGGGATGCTCTGTGTCCTTGCCCGTCAGCCCATGATCGATCCTGATCGTTCGGAACAGATCCTGCGCGTATTTGCGGCTCGCGCTGCCGCCGAGCTAGAGCGTCAACGGGCCGCGAATGCCTTACAAAACCTGATTGCAGGGACAGCGGCTTTAACCGGTCCCGACTTTTTCAATGCCCTGGTGTGTCATATTGCTGAAGCCCTCAATGCTTCCCATGCTTTTGTTACCGAAGTTGTTGAGGCAGATCAATTGCGCTTTTTAGCCGCTTGGGGTGATGGTCAGCATCTACCGACTGATGTCGTTGATATTGAGGGCACCACCTGTGCGATCGCGCTTCAGGAGGGTGCCTATCACTGTGAGCGTAATGTTATAGCGGGTTTTCCTCAAAATCCTAGACTGGCTCCAATGGGCGTCGAAAGCTACATGGGGGTGGCGTTACAAAACCGTCAAGGGCAATCGCTTGGAACACTCTGCATTTTTTCCCGCCAGCTCATAGCCAACCCAGAGCACTCACAGGAAATCTTGCGGGTGTTTGCGGCTCGTGCCGCAGCTGAACTCGAACGCCAACAGGCTGAGATGGTGATTAATCAGCAATTTGCAGCGATAGAAGCCGCAATTGATGGCATTAGTATTCTGCAAAATGGTGTTTACCGTTATGTGAATCAGGCTCACCTCAATTTATTTGGCTATCAGCATGCCGATGAACTGGTGGGCCAAAGCTGGAAACGGCTATATTCTCCAGATGAGGTCAGGCGATTTGAACAAGACATCTTACCCATTTTGGCCTACGGGCAAGGCTGGCAGGGAGAGGCGATCGCGACGCGCCAAGATGGATCGACCTTTGCTCAGGGAGTTTCCTTGACGCTGACAGAGGACGGATTATTGATTAGTGTTTGTCGCGACATCAGCGATCTCAAACAGGCGCAATCCCTCATTACCCACAATGCACTGCATGATCCGCTGACAGGTTTACCGAATCGTACCTTGTTGTTAGAGCGTCTCGCACTGGCCATACAGCGTGCTCAGCGCTATGAGAACTACCGTTATGCCGTTTTATTTTTGGATCTGGATCGATTCAAAGTCATTAATGACAGTCTGGGGCATGTCGTGGGTGACCAACTCTTGGTCGCGATCGCTCAGCGATTAAAAACTCATTTGCGGCAGACCGATCTCGTAGCCCGATTGGGAGGCGATGAGTTTTTAATTCTGTTAGAGGATATTAGCAATACGGAAGAAGTTGCTCAAATTGCTGGACGCATTCTAGACGATTGTCAAACACCGCTGAACATCAATGGACATCAAATTTTCATCAGTACTAGCATCGGTATTGTTCTCAGTGAAAAAGACTATCAGCAGGCCACGGACTTAATTCGGGATGCTGACATTGCCATGTATCAAGCGAAGACAGACGGACGGAATTCCTATCGGTTTTTTGATACTGAAATGCATACCGAAGTGCTCAAGCGCCTTATTCTAGAAACTGATTTGCGCAAGGCCGTCGATCAACAAGAATTCGAGATTTACTATCAACCCATTATTGAGTTATCAAATCGTCAACTCATCGGGTTTGAAGCCTTAGTCCGTTGGCGGCATCCAACACGAGACTTAATTGCTCCGGATGAATTTATCCCAGTTGCCGAAGAAACTGGATTTATTCAACTAATTGATAGCTGGGTGCTGCAGCAAGCCTGCCAGCAAATTGTCGATTGGCAAAATCGATTTCCTGAATTCGCTGCGCTCAAAATCAGTATTAATCTTTCGGCTCAAGATTTAGGCAAAGCCAACTTAATCGAAGAAATTGATCGAGTTCTGGCTAATACTGGACTAAGGGGTGAGTCTATTACGCTGGAAATCACTGAGAGTCTCTTAATTCAAGATATTGATAAAATCATTGACCTATTCATGCAGCTCACCCAGAGGAAAATTCAGATTAGCATTGATGATTTTGGCACAGGTTATTCCTCGCTCAGCTATCTTCACCGTCTGCCAGTCCATAGTCTTAAAGTTGATCGCTCTTTTGTTAGTCAAATGGAGTCGAAAACTCGCAATTACAAGGTTGTCAGTACTATTGTGGGTTTAGGTCAGCAATTGGGATTAACGACCATTGCAGAAGGAATTGAAGCCCCCCAGCAGTTATCCCTGGTGCAAAAACTAGGCTGTCAATTTGGCCAAGGCTATCTGTTTTCCCCACCCCTATCGACGCAAGATGTTGAAGTTTTCTTTTCGCAAGGTAAAGATGCTTTAGGCTCGTATTAATCCAGTAGCTCTCATAAGGCTGCGATCGCGGTCTTGGGTTTAACACCGATCGCGGCTAAGCACATCCATTTCGACCAGCCAGTGCCATAGTTAAACGACTTCACGGCTTCCAGTCCTGCCATTTCCAGGAACGCCTCCAGTTGGTTGGGGGCGTAGCCGTCTGTCGCTACCAGTGCAAAATGACTGGCATTGCCGGTCGAAAGTCTTGGGTCTGTCCCAGAGCGCCATGATCCAACGTGATTTCTATCAGATGTTCACTCGCGGATTGTATGGATAGGCGATCGCACCTTGAGGCCAACGCCAATACTCCGTGAGTATCCGTCGAGGGCGTCGAAATGACCACCTCCGTAATCCTCTGCGAAT
>JBCBTQ010000284.1:0-6153 GCA_039818605.1 Cyanobacteria bacterium J06639_14
ATTGAACGACGTCCTCTTGGACTAGAGTCTAGATGTAAAATATGCGACATTTGCAGACGTTTCCTCAATCATTAGTTGGATAACTGAAGTATCCAGCTAATGAGTTTTTAGAATCTTGCAGCTTCTTCCGATTTTTTGCACATTCTCACTGATTATTGATAAAGGCTTTGGGCGTTATCCCCACCCATCGCTTAAAGTGGCGATTCAAATGGCTTTGATGGGTAAATCCAACCTCTAGCGCAACATCGGCGATCGCTAGTTTTCCTTCAATTAAAAGGCGTTTCGCTCTTTCAACCCGCTGCTGAATCAAATACTGATGGGGTGTTAGTCCAGTCGATTGCTTAAACAAGCGCGTGAAGTGATTAGGGCTGAGTCGGGCGATCGCGGCAAGGTCAGCCAGAGTCAGATCTTGTTCAAGATAGGTATCTACATACTCAATGACTTGTCGTAGTCGATAACGTGGCAGTCCTCCTGCTTGAGTCGGCAAAATGGTTTCTTGGGTCGTGTAGTGGCGAAACAAGTGAGCAAAAAGCGTGCAGCAAAGAGTGTCAGCATATAACCGCCCTCCCAAATTGCCTGACTCAAGTTCAGCTTTGAGTGACAACCCAATCCCGTGGACTAACGGATCTGCCTCTGTGAAACGCGGAACTAGGTCGGCGGCCTGATGGTCATTAGCAGCTCGTGCGGCGTGGAGCAATGCACTTGGCTCAAGACTAAGAATCAAGTAGCGATTTTCGGCATCCCAATTTGCATGGTGAGGCGTATCTGCTGGCACAACCAAAACGCTGCCAGCCCGAAATTGTTCCTTTTGATATCGGGCTTCTATCCATTGCTCAACTTGAGTCGGTCCTTCCAAATGAACCAAGACTAAGTGGTGTCGAGAAGCGATCGCCGGAACTGTGTGAGCAGAATGGTGATAATAGCTCAGATGAACCCCACTCCATTGTCCTGGCTGGCTTGAAAGCAGCGCCCCTGAGGGCAAGACTTGCACCACTTCACGATCTTGAGTGAAATCTATCGTCGAAGCGCAGCGAGTCGGTAGATTTTGGGGTCTATCAGATAACTGCTTCACTATAACCAACGCATTGATGGACTTTAAAGTGCAAGATGCAAAGTCTAAGGTAATTGCACCTCAATTATGGCTTATGCTCATGTAGCATTCATAGGCTGGGCTAGCGACTAGCAGCCCACCCTACATTGGTGCTAACAGAACAGAAGCTATCAGTGGGTATTTGCGGACATCTAACGCCGCACAACTTCACCGCTAGGCAGCAGAGACAACGGTTCACCAACCGCTGGAGCTTTTGTGGCAAAAACATCTCAAAAACAGACTATTTTCTAGGCCACTTCGATTAATTGCCACTTAGCAGATTCTAAGAGCCTGCCCCCTTGAAATACGGTTGTCAACCCAAGAGAAATCCGAATTTTTGAGGTGCCCCTTAGGCAGATCGTCCAATTAGCTTCTCTGCAAGCCTTTTATAGACTTCCTGAAATCGTCATGAATAATGCAACCCAGAGCTTGGTTTCTGAAGACCATAAACCAAGCTCTGGGTTGCCAGGGTGACCAGGGATAACATGTCCTGCTCATCGACGACCGGCAGTTGACGATCGATCAGTAGAAGCGCCAGACCGTGAACTAATGACCAGGTGATCCAGGCTAACTGGCGGGGGGGGCCAGGTTGTATTGCTCCCATTGCTTGCCCTGCGACGATAGCATCCACCATCACGGCAAACGCCTCCCCCGCCGCTGCGTTCAGCGTTGAATCATTCCCTTGCTCGATGCGGAAGGTGCTAAACATCACCCGGTAGTGGGCAGGATGGGCGATCGCGAATTTGACATAGGCTACCCCGCTGGACTGCAACCTTGCCAGTGGATTAGGGGCGGAGCCAGTATCGATGTCCAAAGCCTTTAACAACCGCTGAAATCCCTCTTCTGCAACAGCCGCCAACAAAGCGTCCTTGTCAGCAAAGTGGCGATAGGGAGCCGCTTGAGAAACTCCCACTCGGCGGGCAGCTTCTCGCAGCGAAACATTAGCAGCATCCCGGTTTTCCACAATGATTGCCAAGGCTGCATCAATCAACGCTTGTCGTAAATCGCCATGGTGATACGTAGCCCTGGAACGCACTTTAGGCATTAGTGAAGTGACTTAACCAACTAACTACGAACACCGTATCACGAAAAGTTGACAGCGTTAACTTAATACATTAGCCTTATGTTGTCAGCGTTAACATATGGAAGGAATGAGCTATGAGCCCCTATTCTCAAGTCCACGCCCACCGAACTAACTTGCTAATCCACTTGGTTGCCGTTCCCTTGTTTATCCTGGCTCATGTCGGGTTAGTCACTGCGATCGCCTATCGCAAGCCCTTGCCAGCTTTGACGTGCGTTGGCGTAGCCGTGGCATCACTGGGGTTGCAGCGCCAAGGACATGCTCTAGAAATGCAGGCTCCAGAACCCTTCAGCAGTGGCTGGAATTTTACGACTCGTCTGTACACCGAGCAGTTCTATACATTTCCGAAGTTTGTGCTGTCAGGAGAGTTTCAGAAGAACTGGTTGGGTGTCCAGTCTCAAGAGCATTAGAAGGAAAGTAGATATAGGGAGAAACGACCCATGAAAAAAGTGGCTGTCTTTGGTAATGCGGGCGGGGGAAAATCCACCCTCAGCCAACGTCTAGCGGATATGACCGGGCTACCCTGGATGCCGATCGATGCTATGAAATACAAAATCGGTGGTGACGAATTGCCCCATACCGAGTTCAAAGCTGCCCACACTGCGCTACTGCAACAAAACCAGTGGGTTATGGATGGTTTTGGTTCCCTGGATACCGTATGGGAACGACTAGAAGTGGCCGATACTTTGGTGTATCTCGATATGCCCGTGTTGCTGCACTACTGGTGGGTCACGAAACGATTTCTGCAAGGGGGCTGGGTGCCGCCTGCTGGCTGGCCGGAGAACAGCCCACTGTTGCGAGGCACGCTGAACAGTTATTACACCGTCTGGCTATGCCATACCAAACTGACATCCAGATACCAGGACTATGTGGAGCACGCAAAGGCGACAAAACAGGTTTACCATTTGCGATCGCGCCGTGACATCGCTCAGTTCTACCAAACCATCGCAGCGCAGACCAACATCACGTTACCCAAGCGGTGAACCCAGACAGTCCTGAAGTCATAAGAGAGGAAGACATGAAAATCCACGCTCCGAAAACTGTAGCAAGTGAATTACCGCTTCTGGAGCTTTCCAACGCCACCACCGAAGCGGAGGCGATGGCTGCATTGCGCATCCTCGACCAATTCGAAGGACTCATGGCTGGCGTGACCCACTTTTCCGGTCGGCCCCCTTGGGAATGCCATCCGCAAGACGAACTCCTGTACGTGCTAGATGGTTCGGTTGAAGTCACGCTATGGCACGAGACAGATCCAGAAACGAGTATCGTCTCGGCCGGAGCCATGTGTGTCGTACCGAAAGGGGTGTGGCATCGGCAAATTTCCAGACCCGCAGCGAGGCTACTGTTCATCACTGGGATACTGAGGTTTCCTACGATGAAAGACCGCTGCAGCCATCTGCGGCGATGGCACCTGATTAGATACTCCTCAAACAACATCAATCTCTTTAGCCAATCAGCAAATAGATCGATATTGTTACCTGTTGTAAGGTAAATGGCATGTTTATCGATAGCCAAAAACCACTTCCCCTACAACTCTATCAACTTGGTACGGACAAATTAACCTGCCACTGTGCGTTGCCATCGCAGCGTTTAAGCACCTTTATTCATTATTATTGGTGGCTTGATGTAGCGGATGGCGAGACCTTACTGGAAGTGATTCCAGACAATGCAGCCGACTTGGTGATGTCACCCGTCATCAATGCATTTTCAATTGTGTATTTACCCACTCCTGAAAAATTCAGCATTCCACTGACAGGCCCTATCAGCTATATCGGAGTCAGTTTTAGAACTGAGCAGATGCCAACCTTTTTTGGCCTAGATTTATCGTTCATACAGTCCTTATCTCCAGGTGAACACACAACCCAAAGTCTCGGCATTCAAAAACTAGTAAGCGAAATTCAAAATCTGCAACACCACAATGAATTAGCGAACAAACTAGACCAACTTCTAACCGATCGCTTGGCGCAATCACCCAACGATCGCGCTCCAATTAAGACATTGGATATCAGCAATGTTTTGACTGCCATGCAAACATCTGTTGGTGAAGCCGGTGTCAATGCGATTGCCAGACATTTTGGCCTGAGTGACAGGCAATTCAGACGCATCATGCAGTCCTTATTCGGATTTGGCCCGAAGAAAATTCAACGCATCATGCGCTTACAAGCCTCGCTGCGAGAGTTACTCAATCCCGATACATTGGCAATTGACGATGGATTTTACGATGAAGCCCATAGAATCAAGGAGATACGCAATCTGACTGGGTTGACACCAGGGCAAATTAGACGCATGGCCGAAATCTACAATTTATTGCCGTAGGCCCTGGCTAAAGTAATCACATCTTCAAGCAATAGAGGTGTGACATGATTCAGGTCAAATTGATGTACCCGCTGTATGTCTGTGAAAATCTAGAGGCCCAACAGACCTTCTACACAGAAAATTTCGGATTTCAAGTAGCATTTTTCGATCCAGACTTTTATTTGCATTTGGTTAATACAAACAATGGTGCTCAATTGGGATTCATGTTGCCTAACTTGGCAACGCAACCGCCATTTTTGCATGCCAAAGCAGTCACTGATGGTATGGTTCTGTCGTTTGAAGTCGCGGATGCCAAAAATACCTACGTCGAGGCACAGAAACGGAAACTTGATATTCACTTTGCGCTTAAGGAGGAACCCTGGCAGCAGACTCACTTTATGGTCAGGGATCCCGCAGGATTGATTCTCGATATCGTTGAGGATCGAAATTAGCCAGATAGACAGCGTGTTGTCATGCCATGATGAATGTCATCGGCCTCAATGCTCTGAATGTGTAGGCGGAGCAACACATTCAGGAAATTGGCTTGGGTGGAGGCGACCTGATTGATCGCTTGTTCAAAACTGAGAAATCACCCAACGTTACGGCCATCGATATGTCTTGCACGGCTGTGGCGATCGCTCACAATAGATTTAGAGCAGCGATCGCTGACCGGATCCAGCAGCGTCAGACGACTCGACAACAGCGCGACTTTGCCACGGCAGATGATATTCGCGATCGGCTAGCGGCGGTGGGGATTGCAAGCGTACTATAGGGACAGTTCGCCGCCTATCTACCCAACTTAGCGAGATACACTGCGAACAATCAGTATAGTCACCCTATTCGACGCAGATATGCTGAAACTGTCGATCTAATAAGAGTTAGCTAGCAAAAAGTAGTGACATGCATGTCAGATATACAACTTCAATAGAAACTATAAACTGGAAGGAAGTGTCCGATATATTCAAAGCTGTCGGATGGGGAGAAAGGCTTTCGGAACAAGTTAAACTTTCATTCGAAAGAAGCTCCTTTAAACGCTTTGCTTATATCAGTGATGAATTGGTGGGTGTAGGTAGAACAGTTGACGATGGCTATTACTATGCATGGATAGTTGATTTGGCGGTGTTGCCTAAATATCAAAGGAATGGGATTGGCTCTAAAATCCTTGGTGAACTTGAAAACGACCTCAAGCCTTTTCTCACTACGATGTTGACAGCCGCACCAGGGAAAAGCAGCTTTTATGAAAAACTAGGTTGGCATAAACAGCGCTCAGCCTATATATGGCCTCGCTCAGAAGAACAAATACGCGCATTCTCCGAACAGGGCTAACAAGCACTGGCAACGAAACGGAAATATAGACGATTGACATAAGGCAAACATTATTGTCGTGCACTGAAACCAAAACCATTATCTGAATAGAAGAACGGAGCTGATAGGGTGGAAATTAGACAAGCAGAAGAGAAGCATATCACTGCCATCTGTTCTTTCGACCACCTTGCCCAAATAGTGGAACGAAGGAGATTCATTCAGAACTCAGTTCGGTCGGGAACCGCATCCGTTGCGGTTTTAGATGGCCAAGTTGTCGGATACGCTGTGCTTGAATACTCGTTCTTTGCGCAAGGCTTCATGGCCATGCTGTACATCCATCCAGAGCACAGGCGCAAAGGAATTGGATCTGAAATCGTTCGCT
>JBCBTQ010000285.1:0-6152 GCA_039818605.1 Cyanobacteria bacterium J06639_14
GGTCGCGCTTGAGCCAGTCATCGAGGACATCGAACCATCCTCGATTGGCTTGCGCACGTCCCATTGCAATGGTCATGTCAAATCCTCTTATCTATAGCAAGGAATCCATTACATCCAGCATACGGAACTTTGTGCGCTTAATAACCACAAAGCTGATTCTCAGGAGATCAGAAGGGCAATCCTCTGCTTAACTAGAGGGAGACTCCTTAATCTCTGAGCCCGATACAGTGCCAAGTGGCTCTGTATTGAGGATGCAGGTTTCTAATTATGATAAGGAGTGATCCATTTTTTTACAATCTGATACCTAATTCTTTCAGATGATGACAACCTCTACACAATTAGAAACAGAGACGATTTTAAAATATTCCGTCCTCGGGGCACGGCGGTTTAGTAACTATTGGTGGGCTTCTGTGATATCGCTGGGTGCAATGGGCTTTTTGCTGGCTGGATTATCCAGTTATCTACAGGTCAACTTATTGCCCTTTGCCGATCCCATGTCTCTTATCTTCATCCCGCAGGGAGTGGCTATGAGCTTCTACGGCGTTGCTGGCATCTTGCTGGCAAGCTATCTCTGGCTCATCATCACGCTGGATGTTGGGGGTGGTTACAACGAGTTTAATCGTGATACCGGCAAGGTCCGCATTAAGCGATCGGGCTTCTTGGGTAAAAATCGCACCATTGAAATTGAACATCCTTTAGATAAGATTCTTGCGATTCGAGTTGATATTCGCGAAGGACTGAATCCTAAAAGAGCACTTTACTTACGCATCAAAGGACGTCCCGATATTCCCCTGACCCGAGTGGGACAGCCTCTCCCGCTGGCGGCGTTGGAGAACCAAGGCGCGGAGTTGGCACGATTTTTGCAGGTTCCGTTGGAAGGGCTGTGATTGGAGAAGGGATGGTGTGAAGGCGTAGGAGATGAGGGGCGTCGAAGGTGAGAGAGGAGACGATAACAACCCCGCTGTAAAAATGCGATATGTCGTGTTCTAACCTCATCCTCCCATCCCCACATCGGCTAAATGACGTGCCACAATAAGGGTCGCTTACACCCATGAAATGACCAGGAGGTCTATGATGATGCATCTTCGACGGTGGAGCTGGATGTTCTGCTTACTGCTCCTTGTGCTTGGGATGAGTGCTTGTGCGAGTGGTGTTACGAGCGAAACGCCAGAGCTGGATACCGAGGAAGCAGCCCTCGTAGAAGAAACGGTTGATGCCTCTACTGAGGTTGCTTTGGAAGGAAATCCAGGCGCAGGCTTGCCGATGCTTCAGGGACAGGCCACGGTTGAGATGCAGATTAATGGTGGTCGGGTTGTGATGGAGCTTGATGGCGATCTAGCCCCTGTAACTGCTGGTAATTTTGTCGACTTGGTGCAGCGCGGTGTTTATAACGGATTGGTCTTCCATCGGGTCGTGAATTCTCCGGAGCCGTTTGTTGCTCAAGGGGGCGATCCTCAGAGTGCCGATCCTGCAGCCTCACCTCAGAGTTTGGGGACAGGTAGCTTTATCGATCCCGATACGCAGCAGCCGCGTCTGATTCCTTTAGAAATTCAGCCTGAGAGCGCTGCTACGCCTCTTTATAGTCAGACCTTTGAAGCAGCAGGGGTGGCGGAAGCACCGGCATTACCGCACACTCGCGGTGCAGTGGCGATGGCGCGATCGCAGTTGCCCGATTCAGCGTCTTCACAGTTTTATATCGCTTTGGCTGATTTACCCTTTCTCGACGGTAGCTATGCGGTCTTTGGTTATGTGACGGAGGGCATGGATGTGGTGGATGGCATTGCTCAAGGTGATGTCATTGAGTCGGCGACCGTTACTGCGGGGATTGATAACCTACAGCAACCTGAATAGAGACTTGCCATGACAGTCGTGGTGACAGGTCTAGGTCTGATATCAGCTCTGGGGCAAAGTACCGTCAACACTTGGCAACAGCTGCTGAGTAGCAATTGTGCGATTGCCCTGCGTCAACCTTTTCCTGAAATCCCTCCCTGTCCGCTCGCGATGCTGGGTAAGCGCCCGAGTCGTTTGGATGCGTTGCTTTGGCAAGCAACTGAGATGGCCCTTAGCGATGCGGAACTGCCCTCAATGCTGCCTGACTGTGGCGTTGTAGTTGGCAGCAGTCGTGGTCATCAAGCGCTATGGGAGCAATTTCTCAGTCATCAGGAAATCGATGACTGGATCAGTAGTTTGCCCCATATGGGGGCGATCGCGGTGGCTCGGAAGATGGGTTGCCGTGGACCCGTTCTCGCTCCTATGGCAGCTTGTGCAACAGGGCTCTGGGCCATTGCTCAAGGGGCAGACTTAATTCGGACTGGGCAATGCGATCGGGTGCTGGTTGGAGCCGGTGAAGCCGCGATTACGCCGCTGGCTTTAACTGGTTTTCAGCAAATGCGCGCCCTGGCCCAAACAGGGTGCTATCCCTTTGATCAGCAACGCGAGGGATTGGTGCTGGGAGAAGGAGCCGCCGTGCTGGTCCTAGAGACCGCATCTACCGCCAGAGCACGCTCAGCCCGAATTTATGGTGAGGTATTAGGGGCAGGCTTAACAGCGGATGCCAACCATGTCACAGCCCCTGACGCTGCTAGTCATCAAGGGGGACGTGACGCAATCACGACCTGTCTGCACCGCAGCAGCTTGTTCCCCGAAGACATTGACTTTATCCATGCCCATGGCACCGGAACCAGGCTGAACGATGCCTACGAAACCACTTTAATTCAGGAAGTTTTGCCGCCCCAGGTTTGGGTGACGTCCACCAAGGGGGCAACCGGCCATACACTGGGCGCGTCAGGGGCGATCGGGGCAGTTGTGACCCTCTTGGCCCTGCACCATCAAATCCTGCCGCCCTGTGTTGGCTTACAAACGCCTGCCTTTGACCTAAATTTAGTGCGACAGGCTCAGGCCGTCAACTTAGCCAATGCGCTCTGTTTTAGTTTTGGCTTTGGGGGCCAAAATGCGGTAATCGCATTCAGGCGTCATCCGTGACAATCGATCCGAGGGTTTTCCATCTTGCCAGGAATGGTAAGCCACAAAACCGATAAAACCCTCGGATCTAAGCATTGGGGTTATCTGTGGCCGCAGATCCAAGGGTTTTGTATCGCGCCAGAATGACAAGTCACAAAACCGATAGAACCCTCGGATCTCAACTCATGCAATCTGCCAGAAGGTTTTTCCTTGGGCGATCGTACAGAAGCGATCGCCTCCCGGAGCTAGCGAATAGGCTGAGGTATAACCCTTGTCAACACAGCATAGAGAATGGCTGCTGACAGAATGCCATTGACAGGACCGATGCCGATGCCCGCATTGCCAGTGACGTAAGCGATCGCGGAGGCTACAACGTACGCAATCACCCCTGCCCAATTAAAGGCAGGAACACGAGCCTCCAAGGATGGAAACTGTCCCTGATGCTGTAACCAAAAGTCCACCATAATAATGCCGCCAACGGGTGGAATGACCGTTCCCAGAAAAATGAGGTAGACGGGCAACAAGTCGTAAATTCCAGAAAGCGTCAGCACTAGCGCAAAAGTGGCTCCCCCTAAGACAAAACCATGGCGCTTGGAGGTGCGGAACATGTTGGCTCCAGCCACGGAAAAGGCATAGATCGTATTATCTTGGGTTGTCCAAACATTCAGGATCAGCAAAACAACGCCCGCGGCCAGGATCCCCTGCGTCGCCATCGCCGCAATCAGATCCTGGGAACCGTAGACCAGCGTACAAAACGCACCGGCAAATACCAGAATGGCATTGACCAGGGTAAAGGCGCTCAGGGTACTGATAATGGCATTTTTACCCGAGTCCGCAAAGCGGCTCCAGTTAGTGGATTGGGTTCCACCTGAGATAAAGCTGCCAATCACAACCGCAAGCGCCGCTCCCATGCTTAATTCGCCAGTGGGGACGGGAATTTCAGCACTACCATAATCGCCAGCCGCCAGGCCTAGACTAATGGCTACCAGAATCAGCATAGCGGGAACAGCCAACCGACTCAGCCAGTCAATTGCTCGGTAACCAATGTAGGCAGTAGCGCAAAAAGCATAGTTAAAGAAAAGGACCAACACGCCATATACAAAGGCGTTGTCAGGCATCCCCAGTAGTGAAACCAGTACCTGTACAATAATGGCTGTGGTGAAGGCATACCAACCAATTTGGGTGAATCCTAGGATGAAATCGACCCAGCGTGACCCCACATTGCCAAAGCTAAAGCGAGCCATTAAGACGGTTGAAAGGCCACTCTTGGCGGCAATGTAGCCTAAGGTTGCACAGTAAGCACCTAGAATTACGTTGCCGATGACAATCACGGTCAACAAGGCTGGGAAGCTGAAAGAAGGTCCGATCGCTCCGCCAGCAAAGAGCGTCGTCGAGGTGAGTGCAAAGCCCATCAACAGAAGCGCCAAAGACCAAAATGGTTTGCGGGCTGTCGTGGGTACTGCACTTAAAGGAAAATCTTCGTTGGCCTGGGCGGCATCAGCAACCCGGGGCTCTGTTGATAAACTCATAAATGCACAGTCCTTTGTTTGGCTTCTAGAGAACACTAATCCACTGATAAGCCTTCTCTAGGGCACAAGCGGTATCACAAGGCACTTATACCTTGACCACATGCAGATCTCTGGGCTTTGCCTAGGGGAAAACTCTTATTTTTAAATTTCATAAAGTTTATTTTTATACAGCGTATGGCCTTGGTGTACGGTTTTGAGGATGTCAGCAGGCGTGACGCGGGTAATGATTGAAGCTAGGAGATGGCGACTAGCAGAGAGGTGAGGCTGAGTGCAATCCAAAACTACAAAATCAGCTGGTAATCCAGGTTCCAGGTACCCATAGGTATCCTCATCCAACACACCTCGAATATTGCTGGTGGCCATTTTGAGAATTGCTGCAGGGTCCGGGCGTACAGCGTCGCCAAATTGGCTCTTGGCAGCTTTGTAAGTGAAGTCCAATTCGGCAAATAGATTGGGACTGTTGAGCAAGCCGTTATCCGTTCCGAGGAGCAGATTAGTCTGGCTGTCCATGAGTTTCGCTAAAGGAGCCAAGGGCAAACCTAAGTTGGTATTCGCGCGGGGATTCAACACGACATTGACACGATGCTCAGACAGCAGGGCGATTTCGGCATCGTTAGCAACGGTGGCATGAATGACCAAATCAGGTTGATACAGTTCGATCGCCCGGATCAAATCGCCTCGACCGGTGATGTGTAGACTCGTGTCTCGGTAACCGTCATTTTCCAGGCAGTGGATGGCTCGCCACTTGCCAGCCTTTTGCGTCAATTCCCGAATCTGTTGCCAGGCAGGGTCGGTTAGGTCATTCATGGTGCTTTCGGAGAAGCCGTCAGCAACGGTTAGGATCCCTTCGAGTTCAGCGATCGCCCCCTCGCTTAAACTCTCCTGATTCAATTGGAGTTGCGCATCGGTAAAGGGCAGAGTATTGAACTGCCCCAAAATCACAGAGCGGACGCCAGTTTCTTCGGAAGCTCGACGTAACAGGCGACTGCCATATTCGCCTTGCTCCCGAAAGTCGATGTGGCACAGCGTGCCAGTCCGTGCCATGTAGCGGAGGTGATTGGCAATATGTTGGTAATGTTCAGCTTCAGAGCGCTTAGCAAGTTCGCGATATTTGTAGCCATCGGGCCGAAAAAAACCTTCCTCTAGCGTTAGGCCGGTTGCTCCATCCGGGAGACACGCATCCCCCATATGAGTATGGCTGTTGTAGAGTCCCGGCATAATGACGAGTGCCCCATGGTCAATGCTCTGGCAGGGTTCGCGCCGATCAATGGCCTGGATGGTATCCCCCTGGATGCGTACGCGATCGCACCAAAAAGGTTCTAAATCTGGCCCATAGAGCAAGATACAGTCGTTGAATTCCATGCCTCCCCTCGTCTCAAAGAAGTCGACTCAATCCTTAGCTTGCATTCAACACCGATGCCTAGCGGAGGTGCAAGGGTTAGGGTTTTCAGTCGACAAAGTATGCCAGACCATCCAGGGAGATTAACTGATCGGTGGGAAAATTTCTGCAATTACCGGTTGCCAATCATGGCGATTAGCCGTGCGGATTGGGGCTGACTCACGTTAGGCTCGGTAGAGGAACTTTACGATCTGTAACAGTCTGCTTGAGGCAATGGATATGCAAACAGCAAAAAATACCGTTCGCTTTCCGGTAACGCAACT
>JBCBTQ010000286.1:0-6141 GCA_039818605.1 Cyanobacteria bacterium J06639_14
CAAGCCTTGCTCCAGGCGCAGTCTACGCCTAAAACAACCCTAACCCCCCAGGAATACCGAAATCGGCAAGCGTTGCTCAGTAAGGTTAAAAACTTCTGGGTCAAGGGGGTACTGGAAACGTCGTTGCATCATCAGGTGGTGATGCAACTGGGCCTGGAAGATCGATCAAACGGGGTAGCGGCTCCCTGGAATTTGGGGTTGGCCGCGGTGGAACAGACTCAAACCGCACTGCCTGAAAAGACCCGTGTAATTGACCTATTTGATCAACTGGGAATCGGACGAACACTGCTGATTTTGGGTGAACCAGGGGCGGGTAAAACCATCACGCTACTGCAAGTGGCCCGCGAGTTAGTGGCCCGAGCTGAGCAAGACGTGGCTCGCCTGATTCCGGTGGTGTTTAATCTATCCACTTGGCGCAGCCAACTCAGCATTGCCGACTGGCTAGTGGCAGAGCTGAACACGAAATATCAGGTGCCCAAGGCGATCGCCCAACCGTGGGTACAACAGCAACAGCTTCTACTCCTCCTAGATGGTTTGGATGAAGTGCGGGCTGACTACCGGGAGGCCTGTGTGATTGCGCTGAATCAGTTTCAGCAAACCCACGGTACAGAGATGGTGGTGTGCAGCCGCATCAAAGACTATGAGGCGCTGTCACAACGGTTGGCGCTGCAACAGGCGGTCTATGTGCGATCGCTGCAACCGGCCCAAATCGATCAGTATCTAAGCGATCTGAATGGGGATCTGGCTGGCCTTAGGCAACTGTTGGAGGCAGACGGGGCTTTGCAAGAACTAGCGCGATCGCCCCTAATGCTGAACATTATGGTGTTGGCTTATGAGGGGATTTCTCCTGAGGATTTGCCGCAAATGGGGGTGGAGGCCCATCGGCAGCGGGTCTTCAATACCTACATCGACCGGATGCTAAGGCGACGGGGGAAAGATAGACAATACTCGCCTGAACGAACGGTGCGCTGGTTGGGCTGGCTGGCTCAGCAGTTAGTGACCTCTTCGCAAACAATTTTTTTGATTGAGTGGCTGGATCGGCGTTGGCTCCAAACGGCTTGGCAGCGTTGGCAGTACATCATGTTGAGTTCGCTGCTGGTGGGACTGGCTTTTGGGTTGGTGGTTGCCCTCAGTATCGGGCTGGGTCAGCAGTGGCTCTCGACTTGCCTCTTGGTCTGGGTGCTTTACAGTATTCCGAATGCGTTGATGGTGTGGATCACGCTGAGGATTGAGCGGATGCCGCCCAGTCCTAGACAGGTATTTCTGCATCGGGTAATGGGTGCCCTTTGGACTGGGATACTGACAGGACTAATGTTTGGCATTGTTGCGGGTGTGGCCAGAACGCTTCAGGTTGGCCTGATGGTGGCGGTTGTGACTGCACCAGTTGTTTGCATTTTGGATTGGCAACTGGAGGGCATTGTGGGCCTAAGTTTTCTCGAACCGATCGAGGCGCTGAAGTGGTCTTGGACGAACGTCAAAAAATACATGATCTTTGGCATGGTTGGGGCTGCGCCCATGGGGGTGCTGTTGGGCGGGGCTCAAGTTTTGGGGCAAAGCCGGATAGAAGGGATGCTGTTTGCCATGCTGGGTGGGGCAATTTTTGGGGTGTTGACTGGGTTGCGGTCGGGGACTGAAATTGAGACTCGCACAATGCCAAATCAGGCGATTTGGCGCTCGGCTAAGACGTCGGTGACCGTAGCGTTAACGATTTCGGTGAGCTTTGCGCTGGTGATTCATCTGCTGGATCAATGGTTGCTGATGTCGCCGGATTGGGGATTATTTTTTGGTTTGTTTGTTGGCTTGTTGATGGGCGCTTCGGCTTGCATTGTGCATTTCAGCGTGCGGACGGTGTTTTATCTGGGCAATGCGATGCCTTGGAACTATGCGCGGTTTTTGGATTATGGGGTGGATCGGATCTTTTTGCAGAAGGTGGGTGGGGGCTATATTTTCATCCATCGATCGCTGATGGAGCATTTTGCGGGGATGGCGGTTAGGAAATAGCACTCAAGTCGAATTCGGCTGCGCTATCATAGTTCATGCGTATTAATTTAAGCCAGATGTAGCACTCTGTCCTGAAACGATAGTGGCGCTCCGAAGGAAGATGTGTAGTTTCCTGTAACAACCACACCATCATGGGAGCATCCGATCAGCTTCAAGAAGATTTCGATAGGCAGAGGGAACAGGGATGCGAACCATCGCCCAATGCTAAGAAATTTGTGAAAGATTACAGCGATCGCGTTGAAGCTGAAAAACAAGCATTGAAAGAACGTCAGGCGCAAGAGCGTCGAGAACGGCAATAGGGTGAGACGGAAATCTCACGAAAATGTTCCGGTTAGGGGAATTCACTTAGGTAAACGTTAGCGTCGTTCAAAATATGAATGATTGCTATGTCACCTTACGATCAGTTTGACGGAGAAATCCGAAAGTTGATACGTCAAGGGTGCTCTCAGAACGAGGCTTTACAGAGGTTAACCGCTCAGTATCCACAATTAGTGAATCAGGCTGCTCAAATACTTAAACGTATTCAAAAAATTGAGCGGGAAGTGAGAGGTTAGTGGGCCTAATTTAGCCAGCATTAATAAAAGGCAAGCGTTTGATTAAATAATCAAGGCATGCTTCGATTTCATAGGTTGTCTCGCTGCGGAGTTGTGGCGAGACAGTCTTTTTCATGGCTTGGAATGCAGCTTCATAGTGCTCACTATCTAACTCAAAAGGAATCTCAGGGGAATCCAAAATGCTGTAATTTCCCCAATATAGACAAAAGCTAACTTGTTCTAAGAACTGCCTGAGCGAGAATTGAAAGTCTTCAATTTGCTTATTAGAGATGTTTGAATCGGAAAACTGCTTGAAGACTTGTTTACAAGCGTAGTCGATGATTGACTTCATATTTTGATTAATCCAGTCTGCTCCAAGGCGGCTGTCTTCTAAGCGACTGACGAAGTTTTCTAAGATTTGATTTTCCGCTTGGCGGCATTCTAGCTCTTTAGGCGAAAGTTCAGCCTGGACTTCTGCTGTTAGGTCTTCAGATCTAAGCTGAAGGTCTGCAAGCTGTTGACGCATGTCTGCAACAGCGGATTGAATAAGGCGATCACCCTGGGCTGCAATGCCCCGTAAATCTTGATTGAGAGTGTAGAAAGTGTGGAGTTGTCGTTTGAGTTGGTTTAGCTCTTTTTGCTGGGTTTCAGAAAAACATCCAGCTTCAAAGATTTCTTGGATGATGTCTAATCTGGCGTTGATCGTTTCTAGGGTAATCGGATCTAAAACAATCCTAGCAAGGGGTAATTTGTCAGGGTCGGTAATGTTAGTGCTATCAAGTGTTGGATGAGCCTGGGATGATTGGAGCTTAAGCAATTCTTGAATAATGGCACGAATCTCTTTGACAGTCGTACCGTTGTAGAGATCTCCAATACGAATATCAGTTCCTTCACTAACAGAAATATTAAACTTGCCAGGCTGCGAAGCGTCTTGACTTGCGCTTTGCTTTAGCAGTCGGCTGAGGTGTTGAATTTCGTTGTCAGTGAGTGTCCCGGCGCGCCGGAGACGCTCTACGATGTCACCCTGATCTTCAGGCATTGCAGATACGGGTATCAGAACCTGAGAGTTGACACGAGCATAACCCAGGTACTGGCCTAAAGCCCACTTCACCGAGACCTGGGACAATAATTTGCAAACTTTCTGGCGAATTCTGGCGTTCAATCCCTTGGTAGCCGCCTATTTCTCCCTTTATGGATTTGGAGCCTAGAATAAAAGCAGCTTGCCTATACTGATATAACTTCTCCTCTGACGCTCAAGTACTCTCGTCTTCTTCTGCTCCCAATGGTTCAGCTTAAGCAACGGTTTCAAAGCTTTGAAGAGTATCTGGCCTATGACGACGGGACAGACAACCTCTATGAGCTTTTCAATGGAGAATTGATTGCCGTGCTCCCCGAACCTGGCTTCAACGTTGAGATTGCCAATTGCCTATTTGCAGCCTTATTGCCCATCGTGAGCTACCGCCGTATCAGAGGGCATGGCCTAGAACTGGAAGTACGCGGTGAACCGAGGAATCGTTTTCCAGACTTAACCGTGATCCGAGAGGAACATGTTGAACTTTTGAAGCAGCGCAATACGATTCGATTGTCGATGGGGCCGCCTGTATTGGTGATTGAAGTAGTGAGTCCAGGGGAATTACAGCGTAACCGCGATTATGTCGCCAAGCGAACGCAGTATCAGGATCTAGGCGTGCCGGAATATTGGATTATTGATCCGCAAGCGAAGACAATTTTGACGCTAGTGTTGGTCGATGGTGTGTACACCGAATTTGAGACTTTTAGCGGAGATGCAGCCATCCGCTCTGCTCAGTTGGGATTGCTCAATGTGGCTGCTGCTGAAGTTTTTGCAGGCACATAACTGGCCAATTGACGGCTGTTGAGAGCTAATCATCATCTTGATCAGTGTTATACGTGTCGCCAATTTTCAAATTTTGAGCATTGCCAATGCTAATACTGTACTTTCCTTGCTGATTCACATTCTGGACAACATTGTCATTCCCAAAAATATTGCCATCCCCTGTGTTAATCGTTGCACCCTGGGCATTTTGAGCTGCAACTGCGCGATCGCCCGTTTGCGTCACTGAATTGTCAATGGTGATTTGAATTTGGGATTGAGATTGCGCCTTGACTTCCTCCCAACCCCCTTTAGGCAGCCCCTTACCGCCTTGCAACAACGCGATCGCGAATCGTTCCGTATCCGCCATTTCAAATCGGGGATTTTGCTCATGCCCCATCGCCGCCGCACTCTCGGGCACCGCTTTCCCCAAATGGTTTGCCAGATCAAACACCGTAACTTCAGTAGCACCCGATTGACTCGCGGCCCCCTGCAACGCCTCAATCAAATGGTGGGTGTAAATGCTCAAAGTTTGGTCATCCCGCACCCAAGAACTTTGTTGCCCTCGGCAAGAGGTAAACACCACGCGCCCCTCACCCTGGCTCAAGGCATCAATCAGCCCCTTCGGATCCGCTGTGGGAATTACCCCCTTGGGTCGTCGCGGTTCTACGATTTCCCCTTTAGCCGACGCCATTCCCGCCGCATGGCAACAATCTAAAATCACCAACAGCC
This sequence comes from Cyanobacteria bacterium J06639_14, assembly GCA_039818605.1. Classification (GTDB taxonomy): domain Bacteria; phylum Cyanobacteriota; class Cyanobacteriia; order Phormidesmidales; family Phormidesmidaceae; genus SIO1E4. The sequence continues at coordinate 5,098 of JBCBTQ010000286.1, forward strand.
GCTTAGCCGAAATTTGGCGCAGAGCTTCATTAAAGGCATCGGCTGATAAGGCAGTGTCACGCCAGTCATAGGCATCAAAATCGTGGGGAATCAGGTAGTAGCGATCGCTGTCCGGCTCCAACCACCCATGCCCCGAGTAGTAAACAATTGCAGTAGCCTGCGGATCAGACTTGACCTGAGTCTTCAACCAAGCCAATCCCGCTAAAATCCCTTGCTGAGTTGCCTCTTGATCGTGGAGCAAACGCAAATGCTGGTCATTATCCGGATAGGCACAAAGGTTGGGGTTAACCAAAATTTGCCGCAATGCCTGCATATCCTTGACGGTGGCAGGTAAAGAAAGCTGCGAGTCAGCACACTGCCCAACACCAATTAAGAGGGCATATCCATGGGCAAACGTTTGAGTCATGGCTGAATTTGGATAGCGGTATTCACTGAGTCCAAGATAACTGCTCTAAATCCGCCTGTCCCTGAAATAAAAGATTGTTACTCCCACCACCGATCGCTAATGTGCACTGCCTGAATAGCGTCAACCTTAAACGCCTGCCTGCTCCGCTAAGCGACTCTGTATTAGGATTGATCGGGTATGAGATATTTTCGACACGGCTTGTCTCAATCCGTTGCCCAGCTTTGGCGATCGCTGGAGATTTATCGCTACGGTCGGCGGGCCATATCCCTAGTTTGGTCAACAGACTGGCGGTTGACGCTAATCTTGGCTGGGCTGACGATTGTGGGGGGCTTATTGCCGGGGGCGATCGCGTATGTCGGCAAACTGATCGTGGATAGCGTGGTGCTGGCGTCACAATCAGGCAATGCCAGCGATCGCATGACGGCCTTTACCTACCTGGGTGTAGAAGCTATTTTGGTTGCCGTGCTGGCAGGTAGCCGTCAAGGACTACGGCTAAACCAGTCTTTGCTCAGGGTGCTGCTGGGGCAAGCAGTGAACGTATTGATTCTAAAAAAAGCCCTGACCCTCAGCCTCAGCCACTTTGAAGACTCTGAGTTTTACGACAAGATGATGCGCGCCCGACGAGAGGCATCCAGTCG
>JBCBTQ010000287.1:0-6110 GCA_039818605.1 Cyanobacteria bacterium J06639_14
AACACTTTATACGACTTAATTAAGGAAATAATGCAATGAGCAATTGTCAGCCTCGCCAATCTCAAAACGAGATCACAGCCATCGCATAAATGATGTGGGAGGAGAAGGCTTTGTGAAAGAGGGTCTACATGGAAAACTTTTTCACAATCTAAACAGGATCATGACAGGCAGGGAGCACATTCTGAGGAGAAAACATGATGGGAAATGTTCAAACGGGAAATGGTATTCGTCATATTTTAAGTAGTGGCACTGAAGCGACCCAGATTCCATTTGAAGCGATTCCAATTATCGACTTTGCTCCGATGCAGGGCACTGATGCGATCGCGCGCCAAAGGGTAGCCAATGACCTCTGTAAGGCCTGTATTCAAGTAGGTTTTTTCTACATTAAAAATCATGGCATTGATCAATCTTTAGTTGAGGATGTATTTTCTCAGTCTCGTCATTTTTTTAGACGGCCCTTTGAAGAGAAAATGCGCATTCACATTTCTAAATCATCTCACCATCGAGGTTATGTCCCGCTGCTAGAAGAAAATACGGATCCGACCGCTCGAGGGGATTTGCATGAAGCACTCGATTTTGCGCTCGATGTGCCTGCGGATGATCCAGACGTCGTGGCTGGAAAATCGCTCTATGGTCCCAACGTTTGGCCTGAAAATCTGCCAGGATTTCAGGCAGCCATGGATCGCTACTATTGGGAACTTTACGAACTAGGCCGCAAAATTTTCCAGGCATTTGCGCTGGCTTTAGAACTCCCTGAAGACTTTTTTGAAGCCAAAATTCAGAAACCATTAGCTCAACTACGGCTGCTATACTATCCTCCCCAGGAAGGTCCTATTGACGAAAAACAAATTGGCATCGGGGCCCATTCCGATTACGAGTGCTTCACGATTTTGCGTCAGGAAGATGTCCCAGCCTTGCAGGTATTAAATAGCGAAGGTAAGTGGATTTCAGCCGTCCCCATTCCAGGCACCTTTATTGTCAATGTTGGGGATCAGATGGCTCGCTGGACCAACGATTTATTCTCATCAACAGTTCATCGTGCCATCAACCGTTCTGGCCAAGAACGCTATGCTACGGCTTACTTTTTTGGCCCTCACTACGATACCTTGCTCGAAACCCTTCCCAACTGCGTCACACCCCAAAACCCCCCTAAATATCAACCCATCACATCGGGAGACTACATCCTCAGTCGGTTCAATGAGACATTCTCTTACCGCAAGTAACAAAAGTATGGTTCTTGTTTAGGTCAGGAAGTTCTGGTTGGGGAAGACAAAATTTTCGGCCTTAAGTTGATGCTCTTTCGGACTGAATGAATGATCGAAGTAATTGCTGCAGCGGACCATGCTGTTTGGGGTTGAAGCGGATTGATTTTCGCGTTTCAGCAGGATAGTGCCAGACGGGTCCCTTGCGGTAATGCTCTGGTTCAGTCATGTAGCGGGGAAAGAGGTGGGCATGGAGGGCTGCCTCTGTATTGCCGAGGATTTCATAGTTGATTCTGTGGGAATCCGTGTTAACCAGGAGGGCATCACCGATCAGTGTCATATCGAGGAGGTATTGAGTTCTAGCTGCAGTTGAAAGATGGTTCAGGTCCGGGACAACTGGGTCAGGAAGCAACAGGCAATAGCCGGGGATGAATTGATAGTCACCGAGGACAGCCCAGCCAGAAGGCATCTGACAGATGACATGAGGATTTGTGCCTAGTCGGGCCGATTCAACACGTCTGTGTATGAGTGTGCTCATACAACTTGTATACTCCTAACTTCGGATTCAAAGTTAAATCTGACCTACCGTGAGTTCAATTGATAGCTTAGGTTTCGTTATCTATTCAACTGCAAGTCAACTGCAAATTATCGCCTCATACCGATGCGGCAAGTAGCCGCTACACATTTTAGCCAGGGCTCACAGCCGTCAGTCCTACAGATTCCGTGATGTGTAGCCATGATTCATGGAGGAATTTAAAATTCAAAGTTCCCCCTTACCAGTCATCGCCGACGCCACCCCCATCGCTGCTACCGCCGCCAAAGTCACTGCTACTAGAGGACGGGATTGAGCCGTTAGGGTCATCGTCGGTAGTGGTGGATTGACGAGATTTTCTGAAAATACGTTGGGACTTTGGTGGCGAACTGAAAGGGATCGATGTTTTTTTCACTTCAGTGAAGAGGAAGATACCGTCTTGACTAAGGGTGGGATAACAGGTGGGGCAGCGCCACGCTCGATAGGTCGTATGGGGGCGATAGGGGAGTAACTCACGCAGTTCAGATGAGTGACTGGCTAAATCGATAATGCCTTCCTGACAAGTTGCGCAACAATAGCCAGGAGTAGGGCGGCTGCGCCAGCGGGCTTCACGGAGGTAATAGACCGCGATCGCAGCATTCACTAGGGCTACAAACAGAGGAGCCGCTACCGAAATCTGCAAACTAGGAATGAATGAGGTTGTCAAAGTCCAGAGCTGTCGATAAAGAAGCCACAGAACAAACACGCCTCCACCCATAAGGGTGGCCAAGTAACTGAATGTTCCAAGCGCGATCGCCCCCTGTGTGAGGCGATCGGTCCAGGGCATCGGCGAGTTTATGGCATCGGCCAAAGATTGCAACGGGTTGAAGGGAGCATTACCGGCAACAGGATGCAGCCAGGGGTCTAGATAGAGCGGCAGGAGCAAACCAAAGGCGCTGGCCACAAGTACCGTTAAACCCAGGAAGATGTCGGTGCGCGGATCAAAAGGGACACCCCAAAGGGACGCAATCCAGAAGACCAGTGCAGAGACTATCAGGGGGAAACTACCGGCGAGGATCAGCAGCAGCAGAAAGGGGCGTTTGGGGCAATGGGCAGTGGTTTTGACCAAGCGATCAAAGTCGATATCGATGAGATGAGCGAGGTAGTGGTGGTAACGGAATGACTGGCGCCCCGTGGGGGGGAGCGGAGCCCGTTGCTGGTACTGCCAGCGCAACCTGAGAATACCGCCGACTAGAAAGACCATGCCCAGAATCAGGAAAGTCGTGTAAATGGGACGTGCCCAGGGCAAAATTACCGGGGCATTGGGGTCAATTCCTGTAAGGTCAGCAACGATCGCCCCCACTCCAGCCCACAAAGCTTGATCCACATCCCCACGCTGAATCAAGGGACGCAGGGTGTCTTGAAGCAAACGGGTAAGGCGATCGCCCGATAGCACCTCGTCCATGCCGCGCCCCAATTCGATCTCGATACGGCGATCGTCCATCGACAACAGCAGCAGCACCCCATTGTTTTTCGCCGCTTTCCCCACTCCCCAGGTATTGAATAATTCTGTGGCAAAGTCTTTGGGAGATACCTCTGGTGGTGTACCAGAAATCGTTACCACGGCCATTTCCGTAGCCGTTTCCGCTTCCAAAAACGAGATTAGCCCATTCAGTCGCTGCTCCATGGGGGCAGAAATTTGTGCCGCTGTATCGCTGACCCAGCCACCCTGCATGCGTGGGTTGGGGATATCTTGCACGGTGAGGGCTGAAGTCGGAAGAGCTGAGGCCGGAAGCGCCCAGCTCCAGATTAGCCACAGTCCCAAAGCAACCCCTAACCAGGATGGCGATCGCTTTCCCAACCAGGAATGAATACGGCCAGCCCAGTGAGAAGGGAATGGGATCAGCATAAGAGTTAAACCTCCCAGAGGCTATGGAAGAATTCAGAAAACTCATTAACTTTACAGCGTGGTCGGGAGTGTGATGGTGAACAATGCACCTCCCCCTAAAAAAGAATTGCAGGTTAAGACGCCACTATGTTTTTTAGTAATAATTTGGTAACTAATCGAGAGCCCCAGCCCCGTCCCTTGGCCCACAGGCTTGGTCGTGAAGAAGGGGTCAAAGAGGCGATCGCGAGTTGTCGCGCACATGCCAGGGCCATTATCCTGAATTTTGATCACCACTGACTGCTCCTCTGCTGTTGTCCGAATGGTGATGCAACGTGGGCACTTGTTAGACGTCTGCTCTTCTAGTGCGTCAATACTATTACTAATAATATTCATAAAAACTTGGTTGAGTTGCCCCGCGTAACATTCAATCAATGGCAGCTCACCATACTCTTTAATAATTTCAATTTCGGGTCGCCAGTCTTGCGCCCGCAGACGCGTCTTCAAAATAGTGAGGGTGCTATCTAAACCTTCATGTACGTCTACAGCTTTAACGCTTGATTCATCCAATCGCGAGAAGTTACGCAATGAGTTAACAATAGCTTGAATGCGATGAGTGCCCTCTTGTATCGATTTGAGAAGCTTGAGAAAGTCAACTTGCAAAAAGTCTAAATCAATCACCTCAATTGTTTCTTGAATGTCTGGATGAGGCTGGGGATAATGCTGCTGATATTGTCCCAGTAAACCTAATAAGTTTTGGATATATTCCTTAGCTGGCTCAAGATTACCGTGAATAAAACTCACCGGATTGTTGATTTCGTGTGCGACCCCAGCCACCAATTGCCCCAATGCAGACATCTTTTCCGACTGCACCATTTGCAACTGAGCTTGCTGGAGATTCTCTACAGCCTGAGCCAACTCACTTGTCCGCTCCTGCACCCGCACCTCTAACTGCTCCTTAGCTTGAGCGAGTTCCAATGTGCGCTCTTGTACTCGTTTTTCCAGCTCTCGATTGGCAGCTTCGGCAGACTCTTGACTATGACGAATTCGTCGCTGTCGAGCTGCCTGGACGCGCCAGACCACAATCGCCAAGCTCAGAGACAGTGTTCCGAGGGCAAATGCAATGAGATCTAAAGGCCGCAATTGATCTTCAATATTCGCTTTAGGAATAACAAGAGCGATCGACCAATTTGCATTTTGCATGGGAAGATAAGCAACATATTGAAGCTGTTCATCAATAGTTCGTAGTTCAATGCCTGATTGTCGATCCATCATTTGTTGCGCTACCGCAGCCAAATCAGCATTCGCGTCATCGAGTAAACTGGCTGCGGGTTCTTCCTGAGTTGACATCCGTTGGGTATCTGGATGAACCATCGCCCGGCCATCAGAGTTAAGAACAAACGCATAGCTTTTAGTGCCATAATTCAGCCTTGAGACGACCTCAGACACCAGATCAATGGTAACGGCATTGTTGACCACACCTAAGATAGTTGGATTTTGCTGAACACTATCAGGCTCGTCGATTGGAGAAGAAGATGGCAATGGGCGAATCCAAATTGGCGTTGATATCAAAATTTGAGTAATGCCAGTGGTCGGAGAAACAACAGCATCACTCACAAATGTCTTACCCTGCAGGACTTCTTGAAGATAGGCACGGTGGCGTAAGTCTTTGCGGCTAAGTCCTGCCGATGTGTTGGCAATCAAATAGCCATCTTTCCCAATTAATGAAAGCTTGAATGGGTCTTGAGTCCGGTTCAGTTCAGCCTTGAAGTAGGGTTCTATAGTCGACCAATCTAGCGTTTGAACTGTTGGAGTATTGGCGATCGCCTCAGTTTGAGACTTCAGCGTAGCCAGCCAGCGATCGATTTCATTCGCACCATTTTGCACCTCTAGAAAAGCATTTTGCTTCAGGCTCTCTAATGCCGAACGTCGAATTACGCCATAGCTATAGCAAGCGGCTAACGTCACAACAACAATGGCAGCTCCCGCTAGATACTGCACCCAGTTCATCTGTTGAGGTGACTGCTGCGGGGAAGTAGGATGGGGCTTGACCATTCGGACCTTAGCCATGCGTTATGAGTCTACAGAAATTTACTGAAATTACACATTGAGCTCGACCTGCACAGCTTCCTAATTTGGCATTGCTGAATTAGGAGCGTAAGTGCTGAGGCATTGGAGCTTCTATCGCTTGACTTCTTCTTTCAATGTCCTTGCAAAGGAAACAGGTACATGCACTTAGGATTCACCGTCCCCCTTAGAATCTACCTCTTATTCAAAAAAATTGATATGCTTCAGCCGTGTAACACACCGAAAACCTGCTGATCACCAGCACAGGATCAGCGGAAACCCTAATTTTCTGCGGCCTAAAAGCCTCATAATTTCTTCCGAAGCTCACCCAAAAACTCTTAACTCACATTGAAGTTTCTTATCCTGAGCCGCAAGATGATTTTCGATCTTCCGCAGAATAGTGCTACAACATTCTCCCTGCAGTAATGATCTAGTACTCTGCGGC
>JBCBTQ010000288.1:0-6103 GCA_039818605.1 Cyanobacteria bacterium J06639_14
ATGATGATCGGAATGGCAATCGGACGTCTGCAGTTGTGGTCGTTGCGAGTGCCACGTTAGCGGCATTTATCGGCGGCGGCGGGCTGGGCGATCTGATTTTGCGAGGTCACGCCCTCAATCGTGATCATGTCATGCTGGCAGGTGCGCTACCGGCTACGCTGTTAGCGTTCTACTTTGAAGAGGCGTTTGGTCGCTTGGAGCGCTGGGCTACCCCCAAAGGACTGAAAGAAGACAACCGAGCTACCGTGGGGCTGATAGCCGTGATGCTGGCCGTCGCTATCATGCCGCTGATCTTTGGTGTGCTGCTGCCCTGGGACGTTTCGGTGGATGCTGCGGGGACACCCACCGTGCTGACTGGACTCCATAGTGAATACCGCCTCATTGGTTTGCCGGTTCTATTACTCAGCCTACTTGCTGCGATGCTGCCTCGTCCTCAGCGCGGCGCATTCATGATGAGTGCTGTGGCTAGCGGTTTGGCCATCCTCTCTCTGCTGGGGTTAGCCGTCGGTATTATCACCCGTATCGAGCAATGGCAAACGGGACTCGTGCTGCTACTCGGTTCGGTATTCGCGATCGCGCTCATTACGGGCTACGAATTTGTCATGAGTTACCGCGCCCGCCAAGCCAACCCTCAGTCCTTAAAAACGACTGCTACAGCCACTTCTTAACCGTGGGCCGAGCCAGGTATTGGGGTCAACAAGCTGCGTGAGTGGCGACCCCGCCGTGACGAACTTTCTGGCTCGCCCCTACCTCCCCTGTCGCCGCTATCTTTCATCCCGTCCTGTTACGACAACCTTGTCCATTACATACCTTTTTGGGAGAATCCTCATGTTGAAACGACGCCATCTGATCGGTGTTTTAGTCGGTGCCTCAATCGTTGTCACTACGGCCTGTAGCGGCGGCGGTAGCTCGGATGCACCCAAGATTAGAATCAGTTCCAAAGAGTTTACTGAGCAGTATGTTCTCGGCAACCTCTACGAAATTTTGCTGGACGAGTCCGGGTTTAATGCTGAATACAAACCAGCCGGTGGCACGAGCGAAAATCATCAGGCCATCGTGAACGGTGAAATTGACATCTACCCTGAATACACCGGCACGGCTCTGACCACTCACCTGGGTATGCCATTTGATTCCAGCATGAGTGCGGAAGTTGTCTACTCTACTGTGAAAGATACCTATGCCCAAGATCTTGGGCTGGCTGTGCTCGATCCAACCGACTTCAATAACACCTGGGCCTTGGTGATGACCAAAACCCGAGCCAGCGAACTCGGCATTAAAACCGTCAGCGATATTTCGGCGAAGGCGGGTGACTTAGTGTTTGGTACCACGCAGGAATTTGCGGATCGGGATGATGGTTTACCTGGTCTGAAAGAGACCTACGGTGGTTTTAATTTCAAAGATATCGTTGCGCTTGACCCAGGACTGCTTTACGCCGGTATCGAAGAAGGTGAAGTTGATGTGACGACTGGATTTGGTACCGATGGCCAAATTGTGGCTTATGACCTTTTGGTCCTGGAAGATGACAAAAGCTTCTGGCCCCCGTATCCATCGATACCCGTCGTTCGGCAAGAAATTCTTGACCAATATCCTGAGATTGCCGATCGCTTAAATGAGCTTTCTGCTGTCATTGATGCCGACACGATGCAAACACTCAATTGGGAAGTGGCGGGGAATGGCCGTGAAGCCGATGAGGTGGCGCGGGAGTTTCTTGAGCAGCAAGGATTAATTGGTGAGTGAACTTCGCAGGGCTCACAGCTTTTCTAGAACAGTTACACCATCGGTACCAACCCTTACGACAAGGGCATGTAGCGTCGTATATTCCCGAACTGGCCCAGGCAAACCCTGATTGGTTTGGCATCAGTGTGGTCACTGCCGATGGGCAGCAGTTCCATGTCGGGCAGACGTCTCAACCCTTTACGATGCAATCCATTGCCAAACCGTTTGTGTATGGATTGGCGCTCGAACGTTGGGGGGAGGACTATGTTCTGAGTCGGATTGGCGTTGAACCAACGGGCGATCCGTTTAACTCGCTGATTGGCTCCGAAGATATTGCGCGCCGACAATATAATCCCTTAGTCAATGCGGGGGCACTTGTCACCACTAGCTTGATTGACGGTCACGGTTTGGCTGAACGGTCAGACCGTCTACTGCGGCTCTTTCAAGCCTATACGGGGCACCCGTTGAGCATCGATGCTGCGGCTCTCCACTCCAAACGTATGAGCGATCATCTCAATCGAGCGATCGCTCATATGTTATTGAACTGTCGGTGGATTGAGGGTGATCTCGCGGCGATTCTGCAGCTTTACTGGCAGCAGTGTTCATTGCTGGTGACCGGTCGTGACTTAGCGGTCATGGCTGCGACGCTAGCTAATGGCGGTCGTAATCCCTTGACTGGGGAACGTGCGATCGCGCCTCACTACGTCAAAAATCTTTTGAGCATTCTCTATACCTGTGGGCTCTATGAATTCTCAGGACAATGGGCCTACAAAGTTGGGATTCCCGCTAAAAGTGGCCTGGCGGGCGCGATCATCGGCGTCATTCCGCAGCAGATGGGAATCGCTGTTTTTTCACCCCCGTTAGGCGATCACCATAAAAGCTGGCGGGGTGTCCGTGTCTTTGAAGAACTTTCGCAAAAATTTCAGCTCCATCTGTTTACACCTGGCGCTCAGGCCACACCCACAACCGCTCCGGCGACCAAGGAAGCTAGGCTATCGCCTGCCAATCCGCCTGCCGCCGACCAACTTGAGCGTGAATCTTGGATGGCTTGCCTGCACGAACTACATCGTAAGTATCGATCGCAAGACGAAGGCAAGATTTATGCGAGTGAACCAAACTTAGGCGATATTCGCCCCGACTCCTTTGGCATCAGTATCGCGACGGTGTCTGGTCAGTTCTATTCAGTGGGCGACTGGCAGATGCCCTTTCTGCTGCAGTCAATTTCCAAAGTGTTTGCCTATGGCCTCGCGCTAGAGGATTGGGGCCGCCAGGACGTGTTAGCGAAGGTGGATGTCGAGCCGACAGGGGACGCTTATGATTCCATCATTAAGGTGGAAAGCAAGTCGAAGCGCCCTTATAACCCGATGGTGAATGCAGGGGCGATCGCGACGACGAGTTTGATTAAAGGCCAAAGCCCGGCTCACCGGCTGAATCGTTTGCTGGATATGTATCGGCGCTACATTGGCCATCGCGTTTTTGTGGATACGCCAACGTTTATCTCAGAAAGGATGAATGGCGACCATAATTGGGCGATCGCTTATTTGTTGCGGAGTTTTGGCATGATTTCTGGCGACATCAGTCAAACGCTCGACCTCTATCTACAGCAGTGCTCGGTTCTCCTAGACTGTCGTGATTTGGCTTTGATGGGGGCAACTTTAGCCAATCAGGGCATCAATCCTGTAACCCATGAAAGGGCCATTCAGCCGAACTATGTACGCGATCTTCTGAGTATTATGTATACCTGCGGTATGTATGACTTTGCAGGTAGTTGGGTGTATCAGGTGGGGTTTCCGGCTAAAAGTGGCGTGGGTGGAGGCATTCTCGGCGTTGTCCCGAATCAGATGGGGATTGCGGTCTTTTCGCCCCCTTTGGATGAACGCGGGAATAGTATTCGAGGCATCAAAGTTTGTGAAGAACTTTCGCAACGCTTAGGGCTACACGTTCTTGGTAAGTGCCATGGTGAGTGAGAGACGCCTACCCAACGCCATCCGTCGTATCCATGGGCAAGGGTTTGTCGACTATACAATTACCCGGCGTTTACCGAAAATCCTGGCCGATATTGAGGCGCAAATCGCTGCTTCCGGAAAGTTGGCAACTGCGCAAGCCATGCTGCGATCGCTAACCACAGGCAGTCTGATTGATACAGAAATCTTTGCGTGTCCGACAGCTTATTGGGAAGCGTATCTTCATCAATTAAACGGCTTAACGTGGAACGATCTATCGTTCTTTGATCTGGAATTTCTTTTTTATCATGGGGTTAATTCCATCGCTGGATACTTCGACAGGGGCGTGGATGTCTTTCAGCAAACGCGACAAGCAGCTTTGATCGAAGCCTTGCCAGCAGTGGCGTCTGGTTTAGTGAAAATCTCAGAACTGACGGGCATCGATTTACTGCATGCGGTAATCCGCTGCGCCTTATTTGCGAACGAGGCTGACTATAGTCAGTTAATGACGTCACGAAGTGACTCTCAGCTTTGGAGCGATCGCATCTTAATTGATGAAGCCAACGCATTGATTGCTGGCTTACAGCAAATCACCGATCAAGCAACAGCGATCCATCTCATCGCCGATAATGCTGGGCATGAACTCTGCTGGGATCTTGTCATGATTGATGCCATGCTTGAGTTATTTCCCAGTCTCACTGTTTTTATTCATGTGAAGCCATGGCCGATGTTCGTTTCTGATGCGCTTCCTATGGACATACAAGCAACGCTCGATAGTTTTATAAATAGTCAGAGTCAGTCTTCTGAGGCCATGGCTTTAGTCGGAACGCGACTTCAAAATGCCATCAAATATGGTCGATTACAGATTCAAAATGAAAAGGATTGGGGCGAACCTCGACACTTTGATGCCTTAGATAGCAATCTTGCGACAACGCTTGGCAACGCGATCGCAGTCATCTCGAAAGGGGATCTCAACTACCGCCGCTTTGTTCGCGATCGCCAATGGCCCGTAGAAACACCGGTCACAACAGCAACTGCTGGCATTCCGTTCCCAGCCTTTGCATTGAGAGTCCTTAAATCCGATGCCATTGTGGGGGTGACGCCAGCAATCGCCCGCCAAGCAAAGGCAGCAATGGAGGACTGGCGAACCTGTGGGCACTTTGCTGTGATTCAACGCGTCTGAAACCTACCTGATCTGAAATGATGGCCCCAAGCAGCATCCTGTAACGGTTGCTCAAGTTATCGAGGATGTTGAGTAAAGCAGCTCCCAAAAACGGTTGAGGGCGATCGCGCGAACATAGCAAAAGTCCTGGCTAGCCAACTGGCTATGGAGAAAATAGCCTACTCACTTGCAGCTAGACGGAACTTGCGCAAGTGAAATCAGGGTCTAAGCAGTGTACAATAAGGCTTAGAGGTCAATTTTCTAAGTCAATCTGTACCCATGTAATTTGACGCAAAAGTATTGACTGGCGCGGCATGCAGGCTAAAATTGTAGCCATGTATATTGAACGTGTGCCCAATCGCAACTCAGCGCCCACCTTACTGCTGCGTGAGTCCTACCGAAAAAACGGCAAAGTTTGCAAACGCACTCTTGCTAACTTGTCGCAGTGGTCTCCCGAATCCATCCAACAACTAGAAGCCAGCCTTAAAGGAGGGCAAGGGTTTCAAGCTTTGGAAACGAGTTTTGAGATTGTCCGTTCGCGCCCTCATGGCCATGTCTTAGCGGTATTGGGCACCCTCAAGGGTATCCAACTCGATAAAGCCATTGCTCAACGTCGCAGTGACCACCGGCAGTTTGTGCTAGCAATGATTGTGGCGCGCATTCTCGAACCGGCCTCCAAACTCTCAACGGCTCGGCAACTCAACCCTGACACCTGTACCAGTACCTTGGCCGCAGAACTCAGCTTACCCAGTGTGCATAAAGATAGCCTGTATCGTGCCTTAGATTGGCTGCTCAAGCGTCAAGTCAAAATTGAACAAACCTTAGCGAGTCGTCATCTCCAAAGCGGTTCCATTGTGCTGGTGGATTTAACGTCAACGTATCTGGAAGGAGAAACCTGTGAGTTAGCGAAACGGGGTTACAGCAGAGACCGTAAGAAAGGGGTGGTACAAATCACCTTCAGTTTGTTGTGCAATGCCCAAGGTTGTCCCGTTGCCGTTGAGGTATTTGAAGGCAACACGACGGATCCAACGACCTTGAGTCATCATCTGCAAAAGCTGACCGAGCGATTTAATCTGACCACCGGGATTATTGTCGGCGACCGGGGAACCTTGCCCGATTGTCGGATTGCATCAGAGTTGAAACCGTTATCCGGCTGGCTGTGGGTCACGGCCCTCAAAGCGGCTCAAATCCAAGCCTTATTTGAGACCTGACTTTTCCTGCTAAGTCCTCTAGTCGATATCAGACAAGGGTTGTAGATGATGAGGTAGCTTTGGTTAAAGTG
>JBCBTQ010000289.1:0-6076 GCA_039818605.1 Cyanobacteria bacterium J06639_14
CCGTTCAAATGGACTTACCAAGGGAAGGCTTTGAAGGCTTGAAAATGGTAGGGGTATTCCCGCCAGGGAGTACTAGCTCTGAGGCTACGAACCTGCTCAAAGTAGGTTTTCGTAGGCCCACAAAGCGGCTTGTGTACGATCGCTCACCCCTAACTCACTAAAGATGCGACTCATATTGTTTTTTACGGTCCCTTCAGTTAAGTGTAGAGTGGCAGCAATTTTGCGATTGTTATGTCCCTGTCCCAGTAATCGTAAAATCTCCAGTTCACGGGGGCTAAAGACTATTTGAGTCCCTTGCTTAGAACCTTTAGAAGGGGGCTTCAACGTCGAAAAAACCTTGGGAGCGATCGTGGGTCCTAGCTGACTGTAACCTTGGTGTACATTGCGAATCGCTCCAGCGACTTGTTTAGCCGGTGCACTTTTCAGGAGATAGCCCAAGGCACCTACTTCTAAACATTCCAGCACGTATTCATCATCATCAAAGGTCGTAAGAACTAAAATATTGATATCTGGAAAACGCCGATGGATTTCGCGGGTGGCTTCTACCCCATTGCAAATAGGCATCCCCACATCCATCAAAATCACGTCAGGCTGCAACGCTTCAGCTAAGGCGATCGCCTCGTTTCCATGATTGGCCTCACCGACAATATCGAAGTCCTCTTCCAGGGCTAATAAAGCTTTGAGCCCCTCCCGAAAGAGGAGTTGATCATCTGCAAGCAAAATCCGAATCATCTTGGAATAGTGAGCTGAATCAACGTTCCTTCGCCAAGAGTACTATGAATCCTCATTTGACCTTTCAGCAAATGTACCCGCCCCTGTATCTGTTTCAGGCTAGGCGCTGAACTCACAGCGTGATGGGTAAAACCAGTGCCATCGTCTTCGATGCCGACAATAATCTGTTCTAAGGTCGTGGTTGCCCAGAAATTGACGGTTGAAGACCGGCTATGTTTTTGCGTGTTTGTGAGTAGCTCTTTCACAATCGAGTAGAGCTGACGGCCGATCTGTGGTGGGAGTTGGGGCAAATCGATTTTAACCTCAACATGAAGAGACTGAAATTGATTGATCTCTTCGATTAAATCACTTAGAGCCTTGCTGAGATCAAACGTTTCTTGTCGCATGGTAGCGATCGTTTTGCGCACCTTTTGGAGCGATTGACCGGATAACTTCTCAGCTCGATTAACAGTATCTAGCACCTGCTCTGAGCCAGTTTTATGGAGATGCTGAGCCAGCTCTATTTCAGTCTCTAACTGGGTGAGCGTTTGCTGCAGGCCATCATGAATTTCTTGCGCAATACGGGTGCGCTCCAATTCTGCTGCGAGGGTAGTAACTTGCTCTGTGGCCGCCGCCGCTTTTTGGCGACTCTGGCGTTCAGACGTGAGTATCAAGCACGTCAGTGCAAGTAAAGCGCTGTAGGGAACATAGTTAACAAGACTGTTGGTAACGCGCTTTACTACCATAAACCCAGGTCTTTCTAAGAGGAAAACTTCAAAATCTTCTCTGCTTTTTTGGATGCTTTCGACAAAAAAGACCTGTGATAAGGTCGCCTTCAAAAGTACTATGGCAAAGACTAACCCTGCTATAAAAATAATGTCGCGCCGCGGAAGCAAGAAACAGCTTTTCATCAAGAAGATGAGATAGAAAACACCGATTTCCCAACCCGTAAGCCACATGGTAGCTGTGAGACAAACCAACGTAGCCAGAATATAAGATCGCCGCTGCCAAAGTGGACGACGGATGGGAAAAAAGCAGCTTAGAACTATCATCAAGACGAAGAAAAATAGGCCCAGGTAATAATTACTGTCTGCTCTGGGTTGAATGCCGCTAAGGGCAGCATGCACCATACTAAAGTCAGCCAAGATAAACAATGTCCACTCTGTGTAACGCAGAAACCTGGGCACGTAGGAGGGAACCACAGAACTTGCAGGAGTTACCTGAGCAGCCATTGATTTAATCAGACCTCGTAAGCAGGGTTTTCAATTGGGGAATCTGGGGCGTATGGGAGGGTAATCTGAATGGTTGTTCCTTCGCCCGGAGTACTTTGCAGCGTTATCTGTCCTTTTAAAGACTCCACACGCTCTCGCATTCCCTGGAGACCAAAGCCTGCCTTAGGAGTCTGGGGCTCAAAACCAATACCGTTATCTGAGAGCTGCACGTAGATGATATTTGAATTCTTTTGCACATGTAGGCTAACGTGTGAAGCCTGACTATGCTTTTGAACGTTAACAAGTCCTTCTTTGATCACCATATATAGCTGCTCACTCAGGCGAACTGGCAACGGTGGTGTCTCTAAGTGATGGTCAATGAAGCAGGTCTGGGTCTGCTTCATTTGTTCAATCAAGGTCTTTAAAGCTGCATTGAGGTTAAACACCTCCGGATGAATCTTTGATGCGGTTCGCCGAGTTTCTTGCAGTGATTGTCTGCTTAAGTCTTGAGCCCGACTCAACGCTTGCGAGGCTCGCTCTGGTTGGGTTGGGTAAAGCGACTGCGCTAATTTTAGCTGCATATCCAACCCCGTTAGGGTGTGGCCCAAAGAATCGTGAACATCGCGGGCGATCCGAGTACGCTCTAGGTCAATAGATAATCTCTCTGCCTCTGCTGTCATCGCTAAAATCTGCTGACGGTTTTTATATTCAGAAACGATGCTTAATCCCAGCGGAACTAGCAGGAGACCGAAGGGAAGGTAGACGACGAGGAGAAAAAAAGATTGGCGTAGCAATAGACCCAACAGCCATTGCCATGAAATAGGTTTGGTAACTGCTGGGCTAGCGTATTGACGAAACGCTTGGGCTTGGCGTAGGGCTTCTTGCAGTTGCTCAATGAACATGACGTGCGCCAAAGCTACGCCGATTTGCCATCCTAAGCCGGTTACAAAAATTGCTGTGAGAGCTTCACGGCGAGGTAATAAGAAGCACCCTTTGGCTAAAAACAAGTACGTGTAGAGACTACAGAGTCCAGCAAAGTTACTGCGTGGAAGTACAGTCGCTGCAATGATGTAGGTGGGTGTCAATAGCACAAGCCCGGTGATGACGTAAGCACGCCGCTGCCACAGGGGACGATGCACTGGGAGGAAACTGCTGAAAAGGATCATAAGCGCGATAGTGATAATCGCAACGCGATCGCCCAGCATCAGATTATCCCAATAGTCTCTCAGCGGCAGCTGACTCCAATGAAAAATACTGAGATATATCAGCAGCACCATGAACCCTAAGTACATCCAGTCTGCGTAGCGTAGAAACTTCGGTGCACCTGTCACAGTGTCTTCAGAAACGTTCTGATTCTTCATGGTATGTGGACCGTGAATTTCCGGGAGAAGTGGCTCACACTAGCCTCAAAAGTGTCTCCTTTCCGGATTGTGATGATAGAAGTCATTACAACTTGCATGACGAACGTCATCTTTGAGCCTTACTTCTGGGTCTAGAAAACAGTCAGTAAGCAAACTTATACTGCGTCATGAATGATACCTCTGAGGCACATGGCTAAGCATTAGGACTAATCGGTTTTCAATTGCTCTTCTCGGGATAAGAGATTGAAAAGCGTTGGGCTAGCCGTTTCAAAGCTGCGAGGTGTGAGTGCCGCGATTGATAGCTACAGGTTACCCAGGAAGGTTGCAAATCATCGTCAATGGCTGGTTGACGACTGCGATCAGTTTTTAGAAGCCGCTGCGGTCTTACTCAAGCGGCATCGCACAAGTACTAGTTAGCAACCTGAACTGGGCTCAGGGACGCACTGTAGGAGGCTCTTGCAGTTTGCTTTCGGATGTCAATTAGTGAGGTTTCAAGCATTCATGGATACAGATAGGGCAGCTGATAGTCCCCCCGCTAATGATCAGTTTTTCAATGACACACATGGAAGTGACGGCACCATTATCAATGGTGACTTTGACTCTAATGACTTTGACCCTACTATTAACGCCAACAACCAAATTATCAATGGTACAGATGGACGTGACAGCTTCATCATCGATGGCAATGGTAATCAGGTCAATGGCAATGGTGGTGCTGACAGCCTCATCGTCAATGGAAATGTTAACCGAATCGATGGGGGAACCGGTAATGACAGCATTTTAGGCAGTGGTGGCAACGTAACTGTCAAGGGCGGCAATGGCAATGACACCATCCTAATTGGCGGCATCGACAACACATTGGACGGGGGAGTTGGCAACGATGTCATCGGCGGTGCGGGTTTTGTGACGGGGGACGCTGGAGCAGACGAGTTTATTCTCGATCGCCGAACCAGCGATAGTGATCCAAACTTTGATGCCTTTACCACGATTACGGATTTTGAAGAGGGTCAAGATCGTCTCCAATTACCACAGGAAACGACTGTGATTGTTGGCGACGAGATATTCTTCTTGCCTGCCGTAGCGTTCGAAGATTTGACGATCGCTCAACAGGGCACAGATACGGTCATCAGTGTTGGGGATGATACCTTAGTCGTATTAAACGGAATTCAGGCCAGCCAGATTACCGTTGAAGACTTCACGGACACTACAGATACTTCCGGACCGGATAACTCTTGGGGGGATACCGAAGACCCTGGAACCGGGGAGCCTTCTGATAGCGAATCCCCAGTCGATGACTTGTTCATCAACGATAACAATCAGCTTATTACTGGCACTCCTGGTGACGATACCTTAATCGTTAACGGTAGCGGCAACACGGTCAATATGGGCGGTGGCGACGACACTATCGTGTCTAACGGCCACACCACGACGGTTAATGCCGGAGCTGGCAACGATGCTGTGGCCGCTACTGGTGCAAACACCATCGTCAATGGTGGTGCAGGTGATGACATTCTTACCGGCGGTGGCCCGAATACGACCCTTCGTGGCGGTGCAGGCAATGATTTACTGTCCGGCACTGGGCGCAATTTATTGCTTACTGGCGGGTCTGGAGCCGATAACTTTTCTTGGGGCATAGACCCAGACGGTGAGAGTGAATTTGCTACCGTCACTGATTTTGAGGATGGTCAGGATCGCATCCGGCTAGGGCAAGCGATCGCGAGTGATGACACTGACTTCTTTGACTCTGTAACTCAGCTTGAGTTTTCAGACCTGACCATCACTCAACAAGGTACCGACACGGTCATTCGTAACGGAACTGACACATTACTGGTCCTGCAAAACATTCAGGCCAGCCAAATTACCCGTGAAGACTTCACCGACACGTCAGATGGCGTCATCCCAGATGACGACGACGACAATGAACCTCCCGTAACAGATTCCCCTACTGTAGAGACTCCATCCATGAACTCAACGATCAACAAGAATAACCAAATCATTGACGGCACTGCTGATAGCGACATCTTCACGATCAACGGTAGTGACAATACGGTTAATGCTGGCGGTGGTAGCGATACTATCGTGTCTAACGGCAGGGGCAGCAGAGTCAATGGTGAAGCTGGTAACGATGTCATATCAGCCAATGGTGCAAACACTATCGTTAATGGTGGCGAAGGTGATGACAGGATTGCAGGCAATGGCGCAAATAGTAGCCTCAATGGCGGGGCTGGTAATGACACGCTTTCAGGCAATGGTTCAGGTGCCCGCATTAATGGCGGGTCTGGGGATGATCTCCTATCTGGTATTGGGACGAATGTCCGTCTGACAGGCGGGACAGGGAGCGACACCTTTACTTGGGGAGTAGATGACTCAGATAGCGATTTGTTTGTTATCGTCAATGACTTTGAGGATGGTCAGGATCGTATCCAGATAGGGCAAGTGGTCTCTGGTGGGGGTACTGGCTCCTTTGGGCCTTTAACTCAACTTGAGTTTTCCGACCTGACCATTGCTCAGCAGGGTGCAGACACGGTCATTAGCAATGGGTCTGACACTTTGATGGTACTCAGCGATATTCAGGCGAGCCAAATCACGGCTGCAGACTTCACCGATCCCGATGACTCGTCGGATGACGATGACGAAACGCCCATAATTATCAATGGCGGTAACGGCAATAATAACTTCAACGGCGGCAAGGGGAATGACACCCTTAGTGGTGGCAATGGCAATGACATCTTAAATGGGAAACTCGGTGAAGATACCCTGAAGGGTGGTAACGGCAATGACACTCTGGGTGGT
>JBCBTQ010000290.1:0-5934 GCA_039818605.1 Cyanobacteria bacterium J06639_14
CTCTTTGCAGAACTGGATATCCAACCCGTGGATGACTATCCGGGGCAGCTCCTGGAAACCCTTTTGAGCTTGGCTCCGGCAGCACTGTCTGATCCGCGCGTAGCTGTGCTGACACCGGGAATTTACAACTCTGCCTACTTTGAGCACTCCTTCTTGGCTCAGCAAATGGGGGTTGAACTAGTGGAGGGGCGTGACCTTGTGGTGGTTGATGGCTATGTGCAAATGCGCACCACTAAAGGGTTACAACGGGTTGATGTTCTCTATCGACGAATTGATGATGATTTCATTGATCCGCTGGCGTTTAACCCCGATTCCTTGCTAGGTGTTCCTGGATTAATGGATGTGTATCGTCAGGGGCGCGTCGCGATCGCCAATGCTTTAGGCACGGGTGTAGCTGACGATAAACTCGTCTATGCTTATGTGCCGCAGATGATTCGCTACTACCTGGATGAAGACCAAATCATCCCCAACGTTCCTACCTATATTTGTGAAGAACAAACGCAGCAATCCCATGTACTTAGCAATCTGGATAAGCTCGTAGTGAAAGCAACTAATGCCTCGGGAGGCTATGGCATGCTGATGGGGGCCCAGGCAAGCGCTCAAGAGCGGGAAGACTTTGCGGGTCGGATTCAGCAAAATCCACGGGGCTACATTGCCCAACCAACACTTTGTCTGTCACGGGTGCCGACTTTGCTGGGCGATCGCTTTGAAGGCTGTCACGTCGATCTCCGCCCCTACATCCTCTACAGCCCAAACAATACCTACGTAAACCCTGGCGGCCTCACCCGCGTCGCCCTCAAAAAAGGATCGCTCGTCGTCAATTCCTCCCAAGGCGGCGGCAGCAAAGATACCTGGGTTGTCCAAACCCGCTCTCAGTAATATCTTTCCGAATTCCGTAGGGCTATGCCCTTCTCGCAGAGTATTCCGAACTCCGAACTCCGAACTCCGAACTCCGAACTCCGAACTCCGAATTCCAAACTCCGAACTCCGAATTCCGAACTCCGAACTCCGAACTCCGAATTCCAAACTCCATAGGGCTACTCTCCGAGAAGCCGCTTCGCGTCTAGTGCCCTTCCCGCAAGATATTCCAAATTCGTCCCACCTAACACCCTTTACCCTCTACCCCCACCATTCGCCATGCTAAGCCGTGTCGCTGACTCAATCTACTGGATGACTCGCTATGTCGAGCGAGCCGAAAACGTCGCCCGTTTCGTTGATGTCAATCTCAACCTCCTGCTCGACTGTCCTCCTGGTGTTACCCAACAGTGGGAACCCCTCGTGACGACAACCGGAGATTCCGAGCTATTTGATCAAAAATATGGCGAGGCCAGTGCCGAAAATGTCTTACATTTCCTGACCTTTGACAGAGATTATCCCAACTCCATCCTTTCCTGCGTCTCATCTGCCCGCGAAAATGCTCGTTCAGTGCGGGAAATTATTTCCTCCGAAATGTGGGAACAGGTCAACGCCTTTTATCTAATGGTGCAAGAGGCTGCTAGTAATGCCAATGAAACGAACCTGCAGGTGTTTTATACCGAAGTTAAGATGGCGAGTCACCTGTTTGCGGGCGTTATGGATGCCACGATGTCTCACAATGAGGCGTGGCATTTTGGACAG
The DNA here is from genome assembly GCA_039818605.1 of Cyanobacteria bacterium J06639_14. Classification (GTDB taxonomy): domain Bacteria; phylum Cyanobacteriota; class Cyanobacteriia; order Phormidesmidales; family Phormidesmidaceae; genus SIO1E4. The sequence goes on from JBCBTQ010000290.1 coordinate 1,618, forward strand.
GTGGGACGCTTATTAGAACGAGCCGATAAAACCGCACGCATTCTGGATGTGAAGTACTACATTCTGCTGCCCTCGGTGAAGGCCGTGGGAACGCCTTTAGATGACTTGCAGTGGGTTGCGCTGCTGCGATCGGCCAGTGCCTATGAGATGTATCGCAAGTGCCAACGCCGAATTACTCCTAATCAGGTGATTGAATTTTTGGTGCTCGATCGCGAGTTCCCGCGCTCAATTCACTTTAGTCTGGCCTGGGCTGAAAGATCGCTGCACCAAATCTCGGGAACGGCGTTGGATACCTGGCGTACCAGTAGCGATCGGGCTCTGGGACGACTCCGCTCTGAGTTGGAATACCTCACTGTCGATGAGATTGTGCATCAAGGGCTCCATGAATTTCTTGATGGTTTGCAGAGCCAGCTCAATGAAGTCGGCGAAGCGGTCTTCAATGATTTTTTGGCCTTGCAAATGCCCCTGTAGCGACGCGATATAGCCTGTAGCGACGCGATATATCGCGTCGCTACAGGGGGTTTAACCACATCAAAATGATGTCCTGTAGTCGGCGTAGGTCACGTGTAAACTCCTGCCTGACGAACTGGCCGATCGCATCCAGGGCGCTAAAGCTCTGCCCCGGTTGCCAGGGAATATCCTGAGCTAGGGGAGTGGTGTGGGTTCCCGGCAAGATTTGGACGCTGGTCAATTGGGGAAAGTGATAGTTCAGGACGTCATGCAGTGGACGGGTTTGATCAATATCATCACGGCGAAACTTGATCAACAGGTTACGCTCGACAGCATAGTACCGATCTACGAGGCGCAGGGTTTCTTCGGGTGAGGGGGTAAATTCTATGGTCAGGTCGGGCGTAAAGTTGAGGACTTGCTCAAGTAAGGGAATGGAGCGACGGGCGGAGTAATTATTGAAGGCCATTAGTACATTGCCTGCCCGCTCAACATCGTCATACAGGCTATTAATCAGCAAATGGATTTTGCAGCCCATACTATGTCCCAGCCCGTAGATGGGCAATCGTCTCAACGTGATGCGTGTCTCTAAGTAGTGCAGTGCCTGTTCGAAGGTGACCAACACTTCTTTGGCGATCGCTTCGTGGTCAAAGGTATTTACAAAGGGGGTAGCGACAATAACGTAGCCCTGACGGGCGATCGCTTCCAGCAGCAATTTATACGTCAGGTAGGGGGCTGCAGCCACAAACGCCCCGCCCAAAAAGTGAATGATTGCCCGCGGCTGTGGGGGCACCCAAAGCCAGTTACCCGCTACCTCTCGCCACTCCATCACAATGACTCCTGCACATCCTTCTCTTACAGGACTTACGCAGTTGAATCCGATTTTGGCCCCTAAACCCCAAACTTTGGGGAAATCGGATTCAACATCCCCCAGATTTGGGGGCCGTAGGGGGCTTTTGCATAAGTCCTCTCTTAGTGTGACGTAAACCAGTTGCAAAAAAGAAGTGGCGCAAAGCGCAAAGAGGTTCTGTTGAGGTGGCTAGGATGATGGTGTGACGGTTCGCGGCATCGATTGGGTTTGCTATCAATAGAATGTGTATGAATAGAAAATTATGATGCGAAATAAACTAATTGGGTTAGGAGTTTCGGCACTTACAACCATTGCTTTGGCAAGTCCTGCGACAGCTCAGACCGTTGAAACCTGTTTTGTGATTGATGACTATATTCCTGTGGGAGAAGCGTTTCTTTATCCAGAACCCGAATCCGCTTATATCGATGGTGAAGAACCTGGTAGTCGCGTCAATGTGCGGACAGGCCCCGGAACTGAGTATGAGGTATCTTCCTATGGTTTGGTGGGAGATGCGATTGATATCATTGGCCAGGCATTTAGCTCTGAGTGTGGGACTTGGATTAAGGTTCGGTTTCCGGAGTCAGGATTTGAAGGGTGGATTTTTGAACAATTTATTGGGACATTCGGTGGCGGTCGGGGTTGGTGGGATTAAGGTATGAACGACTTAAGTGATACCCCGAAACATTGGTTTAACAATGGGTTGCGTGAAGTCTGCTCATTGCTTCGTAGCCCATTTGGGAGGCTTCATGTTGCTAAAGCGCTACAGAGTGATTGCATCCCCCTATGAGCTGTGCTAGTTTAAGAGCCTGCGGACGTATAGCTCAGTTGGTTAGAGCACCACGTTGACATCGTGGGGGTCTCCCGTTCGAGTCGGGATACGTCCATATTTCCCTAGAGTTCTCTTATTACGCTGTTTAGCCAGACTCCTGGTTCCGCAGGCGTGCGATTGTAAAAAAACGCTTACAAACTCTGGTTGTTTTCTCCTGTCAGTAAATTCTTGGGCATGTTTATACCTAGAACGATAAGCCAATAAATCAGCGCCACCTGTTTAAGTGAAGCGTTTACCTTGCTTCGGCAGGAGCTTGAGCCCCTTATGACCGATCAGTTTTTCGAGAAACCCATCCTCAACACGCCCTATGAATATCCTGGCCAACACTGGGAGCTTGACAGCGACGGGCAACCCACCAACCGAGTGATTGAATCCAGGCGTCGGGCTGAGTTTATCACCCCGATTCCGAAGCCGAAGAAGCGCCGCAAAAGCAAAGACGACGGCGTGCAAAAAGTCTTAGCTCTCTACGATACTGAGGGCATCTCAGACGATTCTCAAACCTATGACCTGTCGCAGTTCATCAACAGCGTGCGGGAAAAAGTCAATGCTTGGCGACAGATTCCGCATCCGGCCGATTGGAAGGTGTCGCCAGAAACCGCTCGACTGCTGCAGCACTGGCGGCATCATGCTTTTCAAGCGATTCGTCCCTTCTTCTGCCAGGTCGAGGCCGTGGAAACCGCTATCTGGCTGGCCGAGGTTGCGCCCCAGGGAGGCAAAAAAGAAAAAGCCTTTTTAGAGCACATCGCTAACGTCAATGAGGAGGCTAATCCCGAACTGCTTCGCATTGCTTTGAAGCTAGCTACCGGTGCCGGTAAAACAACCGTGATGGCGATGCTCATTGCTTGGCAAACCGTAAATGCGGTTCGGCATCCCCAGAGCAAGCGATTTACCCGTGGCTTTCTGATTGTGGCTCCGGGCATTACTATTCGCGATCGCCTCCGTGTCCTGCAGCCTAATGACACTGAGAGCTACTAAGCTAGGCGAGAGCTAGTGCCCACCGACATGCTGGCAGATCTACAGAAAGCCAAAATCGTCATCACCAACTACCACGCCTTCAAACTGCGAGAGCGAGTGCAGATGGCGACCGGGACCCGAAAATTGGTGCAAGGACGTGGCCCCAAGCTAGACACCCTAGAAACAGAAGGCCAGATGCTCCAGCGGGTGATGCCGGAACTGATGAGCATGAAGAATATCTTGGTGCTTAATGACGAGGCGCATCACTGCTATCGGGAAAAGCCGGATACCGATGATATCGCTGGGTTCAAGGGCGAAGAAAAAGACGAGGCAAAGAAAAACAACGAAGCAGCGCGTCTTTGGATTTCCGGCATTGAGGTGGTGAAGCGTAAGCTTGGCATCCAAAAGGTCTATGACCTGTCGGCAACGCCATTTTTTTTACGGGGCTCGGGCTACGCCGAAGGCACACTGTTTCCCTGGACGGTGAGCGATTTTTCGCTCATGGATGCGATCGAATGCGGCATCGTGAAGTTGCCCAGGGTCCCTGTGGCCGATAACGTGCCAGGGGGTGAAATGCCCAAGTTCCGCAATCTGTGGGAACACGTTCGCAAACGAATGCCGAAGAAAGGCCGGGGTAAAGCGAAAGGCTTAGATCCCCTGAGCCTACCAGCTGAGCTACAAACGGCACTGGAAGCCCTCTACGGTCACTATCAAAAAACCGATGAACTATGGAAAGATCAGGACATTGGGGTGCCGCCCGTATTTATTGTGGTGTGCAACAACACCTCCACTTCTAAGCTGGTCTACGATTTCATTGCCGGTTTTTATCGGGAAGATGATGATGGCAAACGGACCTATCACGCCGGACGTTTAGCTCTGTTCCGCAACTACGATGAATACGGACAACGCCTCGAACGTCCCCAAACGCTTTTGATCGATAGTGAGCAGTTAGAGTCGGGCGATGCCCTAGATAAGAATTTCAGGGAGGCAGCTTCCGACGAAATTGAGCGCTTCCGCTATGAAATCAGTCAGCGGGAGGGAGCTGCAGCGTCGGCAACGATTTCTGATCAAGACCTGTTGCGGGAGGTGATGAACACCGTTGGTAAACCTGGCAAATTGGGCGAATCTATCCGCTGTGTGGTGTCGGTGTCGATGCTGACGGAGGGGTGGGATGCTAATACCGTGACTCACGTCTTGGCAAGGGTGTCGGCCATGTGGAGGTCGGCGTTCATGCGGG
>JBCBTQ010000291.1:0-5862 GCA_039818605.1 Cyanobacteria bacterium J06639_14
AGCTGCGACTCGGCAGGCACCTCAAGTTACCATATTGGCAGTCCGCCGGACCGCCGGATGGCAAAGGCGGCTCGTGACAAAGGGATTGTCTTACAGGGGCAGGCTCGTCAGTTCCAGCCAGAGGATTTTGAGCGCTTTGATTGGATTCTGGCAATGGACGATAGTAATTATCGAGACATTCTGAGTGTGGATCAAGAACGGCGTTATCAGGATAAAGTTCGCAAGATTTGTGACTTTTGTCGTCACCATCCCGATACAGAAGTTCCTGATCCCTACTACGGAGGAGAAGATGGCTTTCGTTATGTGATTGATTTGCTGACGGATGCCTGTGAGGGATTGCTAGAGTATTTGCTGCAGGAATCGATTCCAAAGCGCCTGTAATTCGCAGTTTCTCCTTGCAGAATTGATCCTCGTTTCGCTGGGTGCGTTGCGGGTAAAAAGGTAACATCCCTTCAAGGATATCCATGGTTGCTCCAGGATACTGGCTTCAGAAGCTGATTAAGAGCCTAAAGCATAATTATTACAATGCGATCGCATTGGCTGGATTGAGTCTGTTGGCCACAGCTCATCCTATAGCTGCTGCCGAAGAAATCATCATTACTTACGGTTTTTTTGAACGCATAATTGCGATTGACGACATTGTAGCCTTTGCTGAGGGGCAAGGACTTAGCCCTCAACTGGCGCGATATGCAGAGAGTTTACAACTTTCTGAGGCTGATTTAGCGGCAGCTCGAGAGGTCCTCACCGACCAGGCCGACTTAAGTGAAACGGTCCTTTCACAGTTTCTTTACACCACTCAGGGAGAACAGTTGCTGGATGCCTTGGGTGAGGTTTTGCAAACACCGACGCGCCAGTCAGGATTCTCGGCCATTCGAGGCGGCCTGATCTTAGCTGCAGCAGACAAAGAAAATGGCTTGACCTTACTTAATTTCCTGCAAAAGTTTCCAACACCTGGTATTCGCGTAGATATTTCCAGGGCTTTAGGTATTGTCGGTACCGTGACGGAAACTGTTAGAGAAGCTGAGCAGGCGGTCGCGCTAGTGCAATCCACTGCAGAAATGGACGTGTTGAGCACCCTCAATGATCCCTTGCCCTCGGCTATTTTGGTTGATGCTACTCCCCCGTACACCGTTATTAGGCAGCCGATTAATCTATCGTTTCGTCGGATTGAAGCGACTCTTTTTTTACCTCAGGCAACGCCTAGTAGCCCCTTGCCAAATACCATCCCTGTAATCGTAATTTCTCATGGTTTGGGGGATGAGCGGGCAAGCTACACGTATCTTGCAGAGTACCTGGCAGGCCAGGGATTTGCTGTTGCCACCTTGGATCATCCTGGAAGCAATAGTGATCAGATTGCCGACCTACTGGTTGGACTGTCTCCCGATCTAGTCAATAATCAAGAGTTCCTCAATCGCCCCGGTGATGTCTCTGCGCTCCTGGATGCAATCGATCAATTTGCTAGCCAAGATTCAACTTTTCGCCAGCGCTTAGATGTTCAAAATGCGGGTGTAATTGGTCAATCCTTTGGTGGATATACAGCACTGGCACTAGCAGGAGCTTCCTTTGACCCCAACGCACTCGAGGCAGCTTGTGGTCCTCAGACTGTTTATCTCAACCCCTCATTTGTTAAGCCTCTGCCAGGCAACCAATATCACTACAGTTGAAACACCTTCTCTTGCTGATGATCGCATTAAAGCGATTTTGGTGGTTAACCCCATTGGTAGCCAAATCTTTGGCCCATCCGGTTATGCTCAGATCGATCGCCCCGTGATGATTCTGTCTGCTACTGCCGATACTGTGGCTCCAGGTTTGCCGGAACAAATTGAACCCTTTACCTGGTTACAAACCCAGTATCGATATCTGGCACTCATGAGTGAAACTACTCACTTTTCAGTGATTGCTAGCACCCCCAGCATTACCCCATCGATTACCTTGCCACCAGAACTCCTTGGCACGAGTCCAGAAATTGCGCAGCAGTATCTTGAGAAGCTAGGGTTAGCCTTCTTCAAGCGTCATTTGCAGGCAGATCTGCGATACGATGCTGTCCTGACGGCTCGCTACGTAAAAACCCATATTGAACAATGGCCCTTACAACCTCTGAGCTTGATTCTCGATCTAACCCCAGAAGCATTGAATCAGGCGATTGCCGCACAGAATTGATTGGGTAATGGGAATGCATCCAGGAAACCGGTCGCTGACGCAAAAATGGGAACGCTGCCCTGTTTTTCGGTGGCGACCGGGTTCCTAGTCAAGATGTTTTTTGGGGGATCACACCTATTTAACGGGAATCGAGAAAGCTTATCAGCAAGGCGATAACTGAAATCACCAGACACATTCCCAAGCTGAGGTAGCCCAACCAGATAATTTGGGTTGCTTTTTTCTGTGCCTTTGCCAACATCTGGTTTGCCGTTTCCTGGGCCTCTAGTTCTAGTCGCACCATTTTGCCATCCCATTCTTGGCTGGCGGACAAAAAGCGGTAATCCCAATCGCTGAGGCGCTTGTCTGCAGACCAATGCAGTGCTTCTTGTAAGGCCTGCCCCATGAGTAAACGGGACTCATCCTGACAACCAGAGGTAATCCATGCATTCAGTGCTGTAGCGTACGGACGCATACGCGCGAGACACTGACTAACCCAATCGGCATTGAAAACAGCGGCGTAAATTGGGTTGGTTACCTGGAGTCTGCCATGTTGCTCGATCGCAATTCCCGAAAGCTTTAAATCAGCTTGTTCCTCACTGCCATCGGCTTTGAGGTTGTCTTGAGTTAGCAAAGTCTGGTACAGACTCAGGAGATAACTAGAGCGGCAATTATCTGCCGTGAGGCGATCGCGAATTGTGCGCAGATGTTCGGGTTCGTCCTGAGCCTCCCAGTTATGAATTAAACGCGATCGCACAATTTCCTGAACAATATCTGCCTCTGTGCCAGCCAGAATTTCACGTTCAGCATATTCCACCTGTAGCAAACAACAAAGTTTTTGGGTTAAAAACGGGTGTCCCCCAGTCCACTGTAGGACTTCTGCCAGCAATTGTTCAGGCTGTTGAGCAACAGTAGCTAGCCCAACTGCTAAGGGATCTGCTTCGGTTAGAGAGAAGCCCGCTAAGGGGATGGATCGACCGATGTTGAAGGGTGTTTGTCGGACATCTGCTACCAAATCACAAGGCGTTGCTACCCCGAACAGTGCCCAGGTTAGTCGCCGGTAAACCGAATTTTCGGCTCGTTCGTTGTAACAGAAGCGAATGAGTGCAAAAAAGTCGCCAACGGGAAAGCTTAGTCCCTTAACACTATCGATTTCATCGAGAAAAATAAACAGTGACTCATCGGGCCGTCCTGGTAGTAGCACGGCTTCGATGAACTGGCTTAGTTTCTGCACTGGGGGAAGGGCTCCCAATTGCTGCCACCAATCCTGCAGATTTACCTGACGTTGCAGGCCAAACCTCCGATGTAAGTCAAATGCTAACCCGAGATACCACTGTTCTGGACTCAGCTGCTGACTTCCAATGCGTGTCATATCAATTGCTGCACAGCATCCATGGCCAAAGGTTTCAATACGATCACGGGTGCGTAATCGGAGGCTCGATTTGCCCATTTGTCGAGAGGTCAACACATAACAAAATTCACCCTTTAGAAGTGCTTTGAAGAGATCATCATCGGCACTGCGTTCAATGTAGGTTGGGTCATCGATGGCCAGGCTACCCCCGACACAGTATTCATGCATGGGCTGAAGATGTCTCCGTGGGCAGAAAATCAAGAAAATACTGGCGGTATAGTTCGCAGGTAGGGGTGGCCTGATTTTTATTAAGGCTTAGCAAACCCAGGCTTTCCAGACGATAGGCCGCGATCGGATCCAATGTTACTGGTTCAGAAGCCTCAATCACCATGCGAAAAGCTGACTGCAGTTCCGGATGGGGGTACAACGCTGCCAACAGTTCTCGTAAATGGTCGCTGTAAATGCCTGATTGGGTAGGGGCTTCTTCTATTAACTGTTCCAAGCTAATGCCATTGTGTGCTAATGCATATAAAGCCAACCGTATCAGTCCTGGACGGCAGCTTACTACATGCAGTAAGGACAATAGCTTCTCCATACCGACTTCGCCTTCAGCCCAGGATAGATTGTGTCTTCGAGCCAGTTCTTGCACTTGTTCCAGAGAAAACGAAGGCAGCTTGATGGCTAGTCCTACATTAAAGGGGGATTGATTCAGTTGCAGAGGCACATAGACATCGGTCGCATGAGCTAATACCCAGCGAATCCGTTGCCAACTCTCAAACTCCCGTGCATCTTCATACCAGGAACGCAAAAGGGGAAGAAATTCGGAGGAAATTTCGGGATATTGAAAAAGCTCATTCAGCTCATCGAGGCCAATAACGAGTCCGCCTTCAATCTGCTGCAGAACATAGTCTTCGAGATAGGCAGAGCAGCTAACCTTACTACCAATGTCAAGATTCCAGTAGGCGTCGAGATTTGCTTCGAGTCCTAATTGATAGCTGATATTGGCGCAAAACCAGCGCAGAAAATGATCCAAACTCTGATAAATACTGTGATCGGCTCGATGAAAGCTTAAGGTAATGGTCCGCAATTGGTGATTCTGAGCCTGAACTAAAATACGCCGCATCAGCGATGTTTTACCCATTTGACGGGGAGCCTTCAGGCGAATTAGGCTACCAGGTTTAAGCACATCTGCAAAGGTTTGTGCTTCAATGGGTGGCCGCTCGATATATAAGCGCGAATGTAATGGAACTGGCCCGTTGGGAAATTCTAAATCCAGAGGGAGAGAACCTGGAAATGCCCCATAATTGACCATGGCCGCTCGTTGAGTGGTGCGAGAATAGCGCCCTAATACGGCTTTAATATTGCTTTTGGAAACTTTTTGCTCCAGTGCTTCTGACAGAATTTGCCATAGCCGAAAACCGACATCGCGGATGTAGTTGTGTTCGTAACCGCAGTCATCTGCAATCTCGGCATAGGTTTTATCCTCCCATACCTGACTGAATACTGTTTCTTGTAAGTTGCTTAGGGAGTAGGTCGGCAGGAGATGATCCAGCAGGGCCAGAGCCTCATCGGATTGCATAGGCAGCAGTCAAGGATAGCAATGAACGACACCATCATACTGGAGTGTTTATGAGCAAGTCGTATCTTTCATCAATGGCGATGCTGTCAGTTGGTTGCATTTGAGTCGCGATGTCTTCGTTCCATTCACTTTGGGCTCAAGCATTCTCCGCTGGTACAGAAGTTATCGCTTGGGTCAAATAGTGCTGCAGTTGTGCTTCAATTGCTTCCGTTTGATATTGCTGGGCTAACTGCAGGAGCGGATCGACAAAGGCCGCATAATCCTTGTCAGAGACTTTGAGTTCCTTGAGTTGCGATCGCAGGTCCTGAACCTGATCGCGCTCAGCTAAAGCCAACAATTGTTCCAAAATGGCCTGTGGGGGCACGACAAGTTCAAGTGATGCAGGAGCGACTTGCTTCGCAGGTTCTTCGAGGGGCTGGTAGGTCCATGCCAGGTGAAGCAAATCGGCTAACAAATGGAACAAGGCGATGGCATCTACGGGCTTTGCTAGAAACGCATCGCCACCCTGATTCAGGGCCATTTGCTGGTCTGATTGCGAGACTGAGGCCGAGGACACAATCACTTTGGTGTCCTTGAAGGCTTCGGTATGGCGAATATGGCCTAAGAATTCAAAGCCATCCATGACCGGCATAGCCAGGTCAGTGATGACTAAATCAGGAGCTTGGTTCTGTAAGGCCACTAACCCCTCCTGACCATTTTCCGCTTCTAGAATCGTGAACCCCAGCGGCGTCAGTAAGTTGGATAGTACGGCTCGGTTTTCCAAGCAATCGGAAGGCACTGGCTTAGGGTTGGCGAT
>JBCBTQ010000292.1:0-5845 GCA_039818605.1 Cyanobacteria bacterium J06639_14
CCACGAAGAGTTCGATGCCCCCCATCGCTTTAATATCCGCCTCGTAGCGATCGCACTCGGCGGTCAAATCCACGGCATTGCCATCCAGAATATGGATCTGTTCGGGGGGGATATCGATGTGATCAAAAAAGTGCTTGGCCATGTAGGCGTGGTAGCTTTCGGGATGATCTTCTGGTAGTCCGACATACTCATCCATATTGAAGGTGACGACATGTTGGAAGCTAACCTTGCCGACTCGATGAAATTCCACTAGCTTTTGATACATCCCTAAGGGCGTACTACCGGTCGGGAGTCCCAGCACAAAGGGGCGATCGGCACTCGGTACAAAGGTATTGATGCGCCTGACCACGTAGGTTGCAGCCCAAGTACCTATATCGTTGTCAATTACCAGACGCATGGGGACAGTCCCAATCGCTTCATCACAATACCTCAGCCAGTGTGACGCTAATTTGAGGTATCCCAATCGGCTCTAAGCTTTTCCTAAGACCTTGAACTATCATCAGCACGGGCGAGAGCAGCACGGGTGAGGCATTAGGTGAATAACCATTATGTTAATCACGAATTTCTTTGCCCCCATGCCTCGCCCCGACGATGATTGAAGAATTTAGCTTTTAGACTAAAGAAACACATCTCTAATCATGATCTGAAACCATGCCTGACTATCCTGGAATTAGCCGTGATGCCTTCCGTCACCCACTTGACTTGCAGGCGGAAGAAACCCTGAGGAGTGTACCAGGATTCGATCTGGTAGCGCGCAAGTTTGTCGAATTTGTGTACGAACGTCCCCAGTATGTTTATCTCATGGGCAATGCGATCCAAGTGGGACCACAGCAGTACTCGACACTGTACCCGATGTTCCGGGAGTGTGTGCAGGCCCTGGATGTTCAGCCTACACCGACGCTCTTTGTTGCTCAGAATCCGATGGTGAATAGTTATGCGGTGGGCGAAGAGCATCCCTGTGTGGTTTTGAATACGGGTTTGCTTGACCTGCTGAGTAATGACCAAATTCGCACGGTGATGGCCCATGAGTTGGGACATATCAAATGTGGTCACACGACTTTGACGCAAATGGCAATCTGGGCCATGAATACAGCTTCGATCATTGGCGATCTAACGTTGGGGATTGGCAATATTATCAGCACGGGGCTGATCTATGCCTTTTATGAGTGGCGGCGGATGGCAGAGTTATCGTCGGACCGAGCTGCACTGTTGGCTACCGATGACTGGCGACTTGTAGGTCACACGATGATGCAGGTATCGGGGGGCAGTCATCGGTTTGCCCATGAAGTGGATTTTGCAGCCTTTGAGCAACAGGCTGAGGACTATCAAAATCTGGATGAAGATGGACTGAGTCAGGTTTACAAGTTTTTGCTCTACAACGGTGGCCAGGGTTCTATCATGAGCCACCCCTTCCCAGTGGATCGTCTTTACCATCTAAAAGTGTGGGCGAATTCGGATGAGTATGCTCGGATTCGTTCGGGAGACTATGCGCGATCGCCCACTGAAGGTACTGTGGATGTAAATGAAACTTCGGCAACCAGTGAGGTTGCTCGGCTTCGTCAGGAACTGACCGACTTGCAAAATGAACTCGATCAGTTGCGTCGAGAGCCGTAAGGTGGATGGTTTGGAATTCGGAGTACTCTGCGAGAAGAGCACTAGACGCGAAGCGGCTTCTCGGAGAGTAGCTCTACGGAGTTTGGAATTCGGCAGGGAATGAACTTGAAATTTTGCCTTTCACGGTGAGTGCAGGCAGCGTACAGGCATTTATTAAGTGTAGATATTTACAGAGGTTACTCATGGAAGTACTGAGACCTTTTACCGAGGCTTGATCCAGGCTGCGGAATCCTCAGATTCGCTTAATCAAGTTCTTGTGAAGTCTACGTGTATCTACCTTCTATTCATCCAGGGTCATTGTTTAATTGGCATGGACTCAGTATTTTCTGAGTTCCGATGTATTGCTAAACACATTCGGGGATGCTTTACAGAAATCTTGCTAAATTGATCGGTTCTCTCTGTCGATTTAGATATTTGAGAGGCGATTTTTGGGGTCAATTTTTAATTGCAGAGGATATGGCCTGGACTGCTAAAGTCCTCTCGCAGACGCAAGATTTCTGTGTAGTGATGCTTGTACCTTAAAGGCTTCTGGTGATGATGAATATTCGTGGATTGACGACATTGGCGGTGCCTGCCGCGCTGCTATTGGGTGCTCTCGCAGCCCCAGCTGAAGCTGTATTTAAGCCCATTGGGACTTATGAAACCGGGATCTTTGACGATAGTGCGGCTGAAATTGGAGCTTATGATCCGTTCACCCAGCGTTTATTTGTGACAAATGGCGCGAATAACACTATTGATATTCTCGATATCAACGACCCTACAACGCCTTTTCTCAGCAGTTCTATCGATCTCAGTGGTCTGGGTGGTGGCGTCAATAGCGTTGCTTTCAGTGATGGTTTGCTAGCCGTTGCCATTGAAGCAGAGGATACTCAGGCTCCTGGGAGTGTGGCCTTCTTCGATGTTGACGGCACGTTCCAAACTGCTTTTGAAGTCGGTGCTTTGCCTGATATGCTCACGTTTACCCCTGATGGCACTAAGGTTTTGGTTGCCAACGAAGGGGAACCCAATGATGACTACACCATTGATCCAGAAGGTTCGGTCAGCATTATCGACGTCAGCGGTGGTCTGGGTAGTGCCTCCGTTACGACTGCTGGGTTGGGTGGGTTTTCCGATGAGGAATTGATCGAGGCCGGTGTCCGCATTTTTGGGCCGGGGGCCAGCGCGGCTCAAGACCTGGAACCGGAATACATTGCTGTTTCACCTGATTCCACCCAAGCGTTTGTGTCTTTCCAAGAAAACAATGCCCTTGGCATACTGGATCTTACTGAAGGGGAGTTTACCGACATCGTTAGCCTTGGGTTTAAGGATCACAATGACCCTGAAAATGCTCTTGACCCCAGCGATGAAGATGATGGCATCAATATCCAGACCGTGCCGACGCTGGGAGCCTATCAGCCTGATGCGATCGCGGCTTATGACGTGGATGGTACCACCTATGTGGTGACGGCTAATGAAGGGGATGCCCGTGACTACGATGGGTTTTCTGAAGAAAGCAACCTGGAGGATCTCTTTGAGGACGGGTTGTTAGACCTCGACGACGATGGTGAGCCGGATACGCTTGACACTATTGAGCCGAAAACAGGTGAAACGGTCGCCGCTTTGTTGGATGAAACTCGTTTGGGTGACCTGGACCTGACGAGTGCTACGGGCGATATCGATGGTGATGGGCTGATTGAAGAGCTGGTTAGCTATGGGGGACGTTCTTTCTCCATCTATAACGGGGCAACAGGCGAGCAGGTCTTTGATAGTGGCGACGATTTTGAACAGATCTTGATCAGCCTAATTGACGCTGGCGAGTTGCCCCTCGAAGCCTTCAACACAGACAATGATGAGAATGATTTTGACGGTCGGAGCGATGCTAAGGGACCGGAGCCCGAGGCAATTGATATTGGGGTTGTCAACGGTCGGACCCTGGCCTTTATCGGGTTGGAACGGGTGAGCGGCATATTGATTTATGACATTACGGATCCCAGTGCTCCCAGCTTTGTCGAATTCACGAGCAACCGCGACTTCGTGGTCGATTTCGATGAAGACAATTTTGAATTGGCGGGCGATCTGGGTCCAGAAGATATCACGTTTATCTCTAAGGATGTCAGCCCTAATGGTTTGAACTTGATCGCGGTCACGAATGAGGTGAGTGGCACCACCACCTTGTATGCTGATGTGCCTGAGCCGGGTGCGATCGCGGGCCTTCTAGCGATCGGCTCCCTGGGTTTCCTCAGTCAGAAGCGTAAACGCTCGTCGTAATCGTTGCTTCAGGGCTAATGCGAGAGGGGCGCGCAGTTGCACGCCCCTCTTTTTTGCCAGGATTTACTTGAGGTGGCCTCTTTTAATAAATAGTTTCTATCGCTTGAGTCACATCTGTTAGGGCTGCATCGTAAACAATGACGTGATTTTCATCGTCGAAACTGATTTGGATAAACCCTGGAGGGGCTTCAAAAACTGTGTAATCAGTCATGCCTTGGATTCTAATGGTATCCCCGACCTCAAAGTCGAGAATCTCATCTTCACCGGTTGCTTCTTGCTCAACATTGAACAGAAAGACATCGTCGCCGTTACCACCGCGCAGCTCATCGTCGCCCTTACCACCTTCTAGTAAGTCGTCGCCCTTACCGCCGCGCAGGCGATCGTCACCTCTTTTCCCGAGCAGATAATCATCGCCCCTGCCACCTCGCAAGAGATCATCGCCTCGCCCACCACCAAGAACGTCGTCGCCACGATAGCCAATTAATGTATCTGCGCCAAGCTTTCCGCTAAGCCTATCATCATTTTCAGTACCTTCGATTAAGTCATCACCAGTGGATCCACTAATAATGGCCATCGTTTAACCTCAGTAAATTTGACTATAAATTATTATTTCCACCACAAGGAAGATACAGCCTCTACACTGATTTTGCAAGGGAAAATTGCTCTTGAAGCTGCAGGTAGTACCGGAGTCCTAGTCAAGGATTGCTAGAAACTCTCTAGCAAACACTTTGTTACGGAGAGAGTGTTCCCTTAAACATGCTTGAAATTGGTAGGACTGACTTGAATGTGACTTAAATTTAGAAAAGCAAGTAAATGACGATTCTCTAGAAATACAACGACTCGCTAACTAGCCTTACGAGGTAAAAGCAACCTGTATATATTTATTCAGGGCTAAAATTCGCCATCAGGACGTTAAGCAAAAAAATTATCTGTTTTACACAAAGATAATCAATACTTGCAAGCAGACAAGGTCCATTGCCGTCGGACAAAGTGCGATCTTCGATTTTCTTGTCATGAGACTCAAGTGAATCTAATCAGGTCTTAATTTACTAAATTTAAGTCTCAATGCAAGAATTGCTTAATGACTTTGCAGACTCTCTGTTCTTGGTGACACCTATTTAAGGAGTCGCAGTAAATGGAGTTTCTGTACTCTCCGTTCGCTCATATTTTTAGCGTGTTCGGAATACTGGCCCTACAGGTAGCGCACTGTTATCGCTGAATCTATTTTGCGGGTGGAATCGCAATGAGCCGATGGCTACTTGTTGCAGCGAAGAAGTAGCCGAGTCGCATAGCATCCGCAGCTCAACCAGAAGAATCGGCAAAAGCATGGCTTACTAGAAACGCAATAAATTTGCCGCACCTAATGAGACTCATGCATTCTAAATCTAGACTCATTAAAGCACTTTTAAGTCTAAATTTGATACTTTCGAGTCGTGTTTTTTGCACTGGTGTATTGTCAGCCCTAAAAATTCGGGCCGAGTTTGTCGAAGCAGGAGGGCTGATAAAGCGTAGGTAACATTAGGATATTTTGTTCTCAGAGTAGATCTGCGATCGCAAAGTGACGTAGGGATTTGCCATTACCCGGAATGTACTTCCCAGGCTCTCATTTTGCGCAGCCCTGACGAGATAACATGTTTGGGTGGCGTTAAAAAAGCCTGAGTCGGCTTAGCTCTGCGACTTTTCGGGATATCTTCGGGACTGTGCAGATTTAGTCCAAATTCAGTCCACTAAAAATTAGCACTCTCTGAAACTCATAAAAATCAAAAGTTCTAGCCCCCGGAGTAGTTGCGTATACCGCAACCACTCCGGGGGCGGCGCAATTCGCGCTTAGTCCTGCCATAACCTGCCGTGAACCCCCCTGAATCCCATTCGTCAGGAGGAGATCGTGGTTGTCCCTCCTTGTCAAGGTTGTCCATTAGGCGCAAGTTGCTCTGCATCCCCGGTACAGTCACGTTTCTCGTCCTCCCCTTACCCAGGGGAGGTG
>JBCBTQ010000293.1:0-5841 GCA_039818605.1 Cyanobacteria bacterium J06639_14
ATGGTTAGCAACCGATGGTTGCTAACCATTGCAGCGCATCGGTTTCTGTAAACCCTGAAATGGTCGCTTCAAAATACCGATTATCTGTACCCAATAAATTAGGTCTGACACGGCTGACCCAAACCACACAGCTCCGGTGATAACGTTCTGTCAACGCATCAAGCAATAGGGGGTAGCCCTGCTTTTCGCGATCGCGTTCACCAGTCCTTAGGGTCAGCACATCCAGCGGCACGTCGAGTTCTTCAGCTTGATCCAAAACAATCAAATACCGTTCTTGCCCCAACTGCCTAATCAATTGATCGACTAAGGTCGATTCATTCGGCAAGTGTGTTGAGTCAATCGGCACTTGTAGAAACGCCATAAACTCTCGATAGAGGTCAGCGACCGTTGTAACCCGATTAGCTCTGCGATAGAACACAGGGCGATCTGCCGGGATATCTCGCAATAGCTTTCCGAGTAACCAGGTTTTACCCGAACCGCTGGGGCCATTGAGCACAACTAGCCGATGGTGATTAGCCGTCAAAATCGGTTGCAGTTTTGCCAACTCTTGAGTGCGACCGTAGAAGGCCGGATTGTCGCAGGTGAGTTCTTGAATGTCTCTTTTGGGAGGCGATGGCGGTGCTAAAGGCTGCCTTTCAACTATGGGATCAACCAGCAGTGTTGACGTCGAAAAAGATGGCTGGCTATTAATCTCGGGGGAGGGGCTTGGCAATGGCTGTGACTCCCCAAACATCAAGGTCTCAACCGTGCTGCGAAAGGTATATTTCGTTAAGCGTTGCTGATGCCAAGCCTTTTTGAGTGATTTCCAAAGCTTTGGTGCGGCATCCCGTTGGAGGGTACCCGGTGAGTAGCTACACTCCTCAGGACAAAAACCAGGAACATCGTCGTATCTCAAATCTTTCCAAGCGGCTAACAAGACGCAGCACTCAGTCCGCTTTAGCCCCCTGCCTTCATGCTGTTGCAGCGTTTCAGCAACATACCGCAGAACGGCTTGAAACTCCTCGTCGTCCATAACCTCACGTATCCGATGCATACAGACCCTGAACTAATCAGGAGTCTAACGTGAAGCCACTGACTTTCGCTGACTTTTACTGACTTTTTAACAACTATCCCCTGGGTGAAACTGACTTTTACCGCCTTGCTGACTGACTTTTTGTTAGGAAGTCGGCTATTTTCGTTGAGGATTTCCTGACCCAAACTCCTGACTTTCACAGACCTAATCTATATCAGAAGTTGTCATGATTGAGTTGTCAGTTAAGCCAAGGCATTTAGACTCCAGTAATCTCTAACATCTCAAAATTTAACCCAGCTAGAAGTCCCTGTAGATTGTCACGATTTCGATTCAACCAAACCGTAGCGTTCAATTTACCAACCATGTGGAAACCCCTCTTAACGAGTATTGCTTTTAGCGCAACCATGCTGCTTGCTGGTGGCGTTGCTCAAGCTCAAACGCCTATCCCAGTAATGGCCCAATGTCCTCAAGCAACCTGGACTAATGGCTATCGCATCGGGGAATTAATTCCGCTGCATTCATCTCAGTACAAACCAGCTGTCGTATCACGAGATTTAAGTAGGGTGAGAGCTGGAGCTGGCTTCAGTTCTCGAATTATATTCACGATGAATCCTGGGGAACAGGTCACTGTCACGGGTGAAGCTTGGGACATAGGCTGCAATCAATGGATGCAGGTGATTGTAGGTGAAGGCAGTTACTGGATTCATGCTGATAATTTACGACTACTGCGTTCCTAATTGCCACAGGTCTTTAACGCAATGCATAAAGTGGTTGACTGTCGCTTGAGTAATCGTTAAGTAATGGAGTCCTAAAATCATGACCCTCTCACTTTCCTTCCAATCTTTGTTCTTGCCGCTAAAACCGCAGTTTTCACAGCCTCATTCAAACCTAATAACTCGCCAGGCAGTGGTGTCAAATGAGATTCTGCCAGGTAAGCGAGGACGGGTGAAGTATCAAGCTACCTATTGGTTTGCGGTCACGCAAACTGTCATGGAAAGGGGCTTGAAAGTAGGCAAAAAGGTTAGGGTGATTGAACGCAAAGGTAACACGCTGGTTGTGCAACCTTACTAAGGGTTCAAAACGAATGAGATAAATTACTGATTCACCAGAGGATAAATTATGTTGGAAATGACTATAGGATTCGCTCTGGCGGGCTTGATTATCATGCTGAATGGTGGTGGTGGTCGAGGGTCTTCTAATCGAGAGAACGACGATCACGAAAATACGATCATCGTCAAAATTCCCTTGAACCAAAGCAGAAATTTATGATGTCTGGAGTTCCTGAAACGTTACAGCGATCGCCATAGTGCCTTGTACAGTTGCAAGCTGCACAGTGGCCAAAACTATATCTTAAGGCTTGGAGGTTTTATCATGCGCCGATCTTGTCATCAGCGATCTTTCTTTAAATTGTTAGGTAAGAGCCTGAAAATCTATGTTTTCACGGCGCTACTCCTAGCCGTAATTAGCCTAATCATTGCCATCTTTGTGTCTGTTGAGCCAGCGCTAAATTTCCTCGAAGCTGTTAAGCCATTGATGTCAAAAACAGGCGTTACGCTGGGGTCTGGAATTGCGATCGCGATCGCCCTAGAGTCTCTTGCTCAATGACCTGAATTTATTGCTGACCTCAAAAATAATCACAAGTCAGGAGCCATTCTTTAGTGGCTTCTGGTTTGCCTATCACCTTATGGTTTAAGTTTTTAGACCTGAATTCATCATGCCTTCGTTCTTGATGCTTATGGATTTTAAAGATGTGCTTTAAACAATTTAGGATTGCTTTAAAGAATTGGCTCATAAAACGAAAATTTGAAAAGATTCATGCAAAATATGCACTGCGAATAAGCCGAGTTGATGCCCAACAAAAGTTAGAGGTCGCCAATATTTGGAGTATATATCAATATGATCAGATCAAAGATTATATTGCATGTATAGATTTTAGGCTGCACTTCATTGCTTCAATGCTGCAGCCGAAAGTAATCGAGAAAATCCATAAATATAAAAGGGTTTACCATCGAAAACGTGACTTTAAGAAAATAGTTGCTTTAACTGAGATTGTTTATCAAAGCAATATTGAGAATATAGATGCAGAATTGTCAAAACTAATTCAGGCAGGTAAGAGAATATGGATTCCATGGAAATAGCTATGGGTTTAGCTAAAGTTGTTTCTGAACTGAAGATTGCAGTCAAAAGCTCAAATACTCGATGGATGGAGGAGAATCTCGACGCCATATATAAAAATCGAGAAAAGAAGGCAATGCTGGAACTGGGCTTGCAAGAACAAATTCAAAAAAGGAAGGCAGAGATTCAACAAGAACTCAATAAGCTGGCATTAGAATATGAAGGTGAACTCGAAAGAGTTAAAATGAAGGTTGATCAAGAAACAAAAGATTATGCTAATTTTTTGAGAGAGCTTGATGTTATAAAAGCTCAAATTGTAGCAGCCTTAAAAAGCGCAACATCAATCACTGCGTTACTCATCCATCGTCATGCTTCAGAGCTTTTGAATCAAATGTGGAATGAGGATGACTTAGAACAGAGAAAGGTATTAGAAGGGCGATTGCTAGATCTTTTTAGTAGTGTGACGGATGATGTTGTAACCCTGAAGTCATCTGAAGAGGGGAGATATTATTTGCCGGAAAAAACACTTAAACTAATCCGAGGAAACTAGCTTGGTGCACCATCTAACAGTACTTGACTGATGGGATGAATAGTTTAATGCTCAGCTTTGACGTTTTGCCCGCTGGCGGATCCAGCGGGTTGAGCGCAACCCAATAAAGTAGCTGGCGGCAGCACAAATTAGCCCCACCACAAAACATCCCAAAAACAGGGTGATGGTAATATCAGCGCCCATGCTCATCCAAGATTTCAGGGCATCTACATCTTCAAAAGCATTAGCTTGAGCCTGATTGCCCAAGATCAGCCGCCCCACCCGATAATTAAAAAAGTAGATTGGCACATAGGTAAACGGATTGCTGATCCAGGTGGCGGCAGCAGCCATAATTTTGTTGCCCCGAATCACCGCAGCAATGACAACTCCAATGATGGTTTGCAAACCAAACAGCGGGAAAAGCCCAGCAAAAACGCCTGCAGCAATGCCCCGGGAAATTTCTTGCGGGCTGCCACGCATCCTGACAAAGCGCAGGTAAAAATAGCGTAAGCGACGCCGCCAGCGCTTTTGGGGAGAGTAGGATTTAAGATGCTGGCGTGGGTGAGTCACTCAAGGGCTCCCGTAATTGACCAAACTCTATTCTAAAGGGCGACCTCCGCCAGGGTTGGAAAACTCATTTAGACTCATTTCAACTGAATCAAGGTTCAGCATCGCTTCACAATAGGTTCACAATGATAAGGGTTGCCTTTGTGTCAACGTTGGCCTGCTAGGCTGGAAAATCGAGGATTGTTGAGCCGTCCGTGACCGTCAATTCTAAAACCGTAAAACTTAAAACGACAAACGCTGCTGCCTCCATTGTGCAGGGCGAAACGATTGCCGCGATCGCGACCGCAGTGGTTCCCCAACAAGGTAGCGTGGGAATCGTACGGCTTTCTGGCGTAGACGCGATCGCCATTGGTAAAACCCTGTTTCAGGCACCGGGCAATCAACCCTGGGAGTCCCACCGGATTCTCTATGGCTTTGTGCGTCATCCCCAAACCCAGGCAACGGTTGATGAAGCATTGCTACTCCTAATGCGATCGCCCCGGTCTTATACCAAAGAAGATGTGGTGGAGTTCCACTGCCATGGGGGCATCATGGCGGTACAGCAGGTGTTGCAGTTGTGTGTGGCCCAGGGGGCACGGCTGGCAGAGCCGGGGGAATTTACGCTGCGTGCCTTTCTTAACGGTCGGCTAGATCTGACTCAAGCCGAAGGCATTGCTGATTTGGTCGGGGCGCGATCGCCCCAAGCCGCCCAAATGGCGCTAGCTGGGGTACAAGGTAAGTTAGCGGGTGCAATTCGTCATTTGCGAGCCACTTGCTTGGATATTTTGGCAGAGGTAGAAGCCCGAATCGATTTTGAAGATGACCTGCCGCCTTTGGATGAAGTGGCTATTCAGCAACAGCTCAACGCCGTCTTCGATCAGGTGAATCAGATTCTGGCTACCGCGCACCAAGGGGAACTGCTGCGTGCTGGCATCAAAGTCGCCATTGTGGGGCGTCCTAATGTGGGCAAGTCCAGCTTGTTGAATGCCTGGAGCCGCAGCGATCGCGCCATTGTCACTGACCTCCCCGGCACTACCCGCGATGTCGTCGAATCTCAGTTGGTCGTGGGCGGAATTCCGGTTCAGGTGCTTGACACCGCAGGCATTCGTGACGCTACCGACCGGGTGGAAAAGTTAGGGATTGAGCGATCCCAAGCGGCGGCTCAGGCCGCAGATTTGGTGCTGTTGGTGACTGATGCTCAAGCAGGCTGGACGGTAGAAGATGGGCTGCTGTATGAGCAGGTGAAGGGGCGTCCGCTGATTCTCGTGCTAAATAAAGTGGATTTAGTCGCGGGGGATGTCAGTGCAGGAGTCCCGCCTGGAATCGCTCTACCCATGGTCTACACAGCTGCTGCCCAGAACCAAGGCATAGCGGATTTGGAATCGACCATTTTGCAGACCATCCAAACTGACAATCTCGTTGCCGCCAATACTGATCTAGCCATCAACCAGCGCCAAGCTGCTGCCCTGACTCGCGCCCAAGTCGCCCTGACTCAAGTGCAGCAAACTTTGCAAAATGCCTTACCCCTGGATTTCTGGACGATTGATTTACGTAGCGCTATCCAAGCGCTGGGGGAAATCATCGGAGAAGATCTGACTGAATCGATGCTGGGACAAATCTTTAGTCGGTTTTGTATTGG
>JBCBTQ010000294.1:0-5839 GCA_039818605.1 Cyanobacteria bacterium J06639_14
ATTAAGCAACGCAATTTGGCTCGTCAGGGTGCCGCCTCCCTGTAGCGAGGCTGTAATGTCGCCGTTACCGCGAATACCTTGGAGGGTCAGGTCGTCCAGGCTACCGGCCAACTGAGCCGTGCCACCCGCGACGTTCCCCTGGAGCGATTCATCGAATTCTCCTAACTGAATGCCTTCGGCCACCAAGTCGGCATCCCACTGACCTTGAATCAGCGTCCCGGAGCCGGAAACTGTGCCGCCAGCAACTGCTACCACTGCTTCGCGCACCCGCACCGTACTGGCTACTACTTCGGCAGTTCCGCGAGTCGGATAAGTTCCTTCTGGAGCCTGCCAACTGATGACTCCGCCGAGGTTATCTAAGGGGCCTGAGACATCTGCATCGAGGGCGACGGACCCCAGCGTGATGGTGTCGGGAAGTCCATAGGCTCGACCGATCGCATCAGCAGGGAGATCGCGTCCGGCTAGTTGTAAGGAAAGTTCAGTGGGGTCAGAAAAGGTGTAGATACCAGAGCCCGTGAGATTTCCTCCTTCCACCGGAAGGGCTTCGAGTGATGATAGAATCAATGCTTCTTGAACGTACGTCAACTCGGCAATAACGCTAGCAAGCTGAACCTTGTCGACGGTCATTATGCTGGTTGACGTTAACGTGCTGGTAACGTTGGGGTCGGCTAGGGCCCCTGTAAGGCTTAAATCAGCTGCCACAATGCCCGCTGTTTCCACGGGTAAATCGACTTCCAGGGCGTCAAGCAACTCTGCCACTTCAAAGGGAGCAACTTGCCCGGTCAAGTCATAGCCGTTGCGAGTATCGATTGTTCCCCTCGCCTGACCCGAAAGGTTGGCAAACTGGGCTGTTATGGTATCCAGGGTGACGCTATTGCCCTGAAATTGAGCTTGAGCATTAATGTTTCTGAAGGGTTGAGCCAGTTCTTCAAACGCGATCGCCCCTTCTTCTAGTCGAGCTGTACCGGTTAGCTGCGGTTCTGCCTGAGGTGTCAAATCCAGTTCGACATTCCCGTTGAGTGAGCCTGATTGAACAGCGAACGGTAAGTCAATGGGGATCACTGGAGCCAGACGCGCTAAATCGAGCCGCTGACCTTGGATGGCCAGATCGGCATCCAGGGTGTCCAGCAGGTTGCTGACGGTTGCTTCGTCATAGTCAATTTGGTGAATGGTCCCATTAGCGATGAGTCGGCCCGCGTTTTCTGGTTCGGCGCTGAGATCTACGACAAATTCCTGGGCCTCAACCAGGATCTCTGAATTCAGAGGATCTTCAATCTCGACTTTGGCGATCGCCACGGTGCCGTTAATGTTGGCGATGGTTACGGGCAAAGGATCGGCGTCTTCCCCTTGGTATGGCAACAGAGCGACCTCGCTGTCTTGGATACCAATGGTGGGATCGACCTGAATTAAGGGGTCGGTATCTTTTTCGTCACTCTCATCGCCAAAATTGAATTCAACGTCGAGCCACTGTCCTTCTGGATTTTGTTCTAGATACCCTTGGACACCGACCAGATTAATCTGGGGTCGAATTTGTCGGCGGAGCAGTTGTAGCAGATTGAAGCGGACATTGATGGCATCAACATACAACTCATCCGGATCGGTCTCGGTGGGTGGCACGGCAGAGGGACCGAAGCGGATCCCGGTGAGGGAAACACGCTCTACTTCGCCCAGTGCTACCGGGCGATTAATGCCATCCGTCAGGAACTCCGACAGCCAGGGCGAGAGCCGTTCATTAACAAAAACCCACGCCCACCAAGCACCGCCAGCAATCCCGAGGGTGACGATCGCACCCAACGTCAGTCCGGCTGTAGACCAGATACGACGACGATTGCTTCTACTTTCTGATGTTTGCTCCTCTGATGGTACGTCACTCATATTTCCCCACACGCAGGTTTGTCAGCCTTGACCCTCAACGATTTGTGGGCGTTTGGATAGCGGCCACAAATCTGAACCGAAAATAAGCTAGTGAACATTCATAGCTTGGGCTTAACCTCAAAATTAGGCTTGAGCATTAACTTGAATGACCTCGCTGCAATTAAGATACTTACAAATCGACAGTTACGAATACACGGATACAAAGAATGCAGGTTTACGTACTGTTATTTAATGCCGGTACTGACAACGAAGGTATTCATTCGTTACAGGCAAACGGACGCAATACCGTCCTTATATTTGAGGACGCAGATGATGCAGCTAGGTTCGGGCTTATGTTAGAAGCCCAGGACTTTCCTGCACCTACGGTAGAAGCTTTTGACGAAAAAGAAATCGAAGAGTTCTGCCAGGAAGCAGGATTTGACTATAGGCTGGTGCCTTCAGGTGAATTGATGATGCCCCCTGAAACGAATGTTGAGAAAACCGACTGGAACCCAGACGGCGTTTATGATACCGAAGAACCGCCAACAGCGGATGAATCGCGTCTCTCAAATGAGGAACTTAACGAGATTCGTCGGCGTTTAGAGCGTTTGCTATAGACAGGAGACCCTGGCGTGAGTGTATCTTCCTCGTCCTCGGAAAATGTTCTTTTGAATCGAGGACATTTGCTTACAGAGCAGGCTAACCCTGTAAGTCAAGATCTTGATCAGCTTTCACCGCTGGACTTTGTTGATTTAGTCAATCAAGAAGACCAGAAAACTCTGATGGCGATCGCCGGAGCCCGCGAGGCTTTAGCGACTGCTATTACCCGGACAGCCACTGCTTTGGCAAAAGGAGGGCGACTGTTTTATGTGGGCGCTGGTACCAGTGGCCGGTTGGGTGTTCTGGATGCGTCTGAGTGTCCGCCCACCTTTTGTACGCCCCCAGACCTGGTCCAAGGCATTATTGCCGGAGGAACTGGCGCATTGGTGCGGAGCTCCGAAGGATTAGAAGATATTGCTGAGGATGGGGCGGCGGTAATTCGCGATCGTCAGATTCACGAACATGATGTGGTTGTCGGTATCACCGCTGGTGGCACGACACCCTATGTCCATGGAGCCCTCAAAGCCGCGCAGCAGCAAGGAGCTACGACCGTATTCATGGCCTGCGTTCCCAGCGACCAAGTACCTGTGGATTATGACGTAGATATACGGCTGTTGGTAGGCCCCGAAATCTTGGCCGGATCGACCCGATTGAAAGCTGGAACTGCCACCAAAATGGCTCTGAATATTCTTTCTACTGGGGTCATGGTGCAGCTAGGTAAAGTCTACGGAAATCGCATGGTCGATGTGTCGGTTACGAATACTAAACTGCGCGATCGGGCCATTCGGATGCTGTGTGACCTGACGGATCTCAATCGAGCCGCTGCCTCGGACCTGCTGGACCAAAGTGGGCAACGTGTGAAGCTCTCACTACTCATGCACTGGGGTGAGCTAGAAGCTACCGCCGCCGAACAGCTCCTGCATGAACATGAGGGGCACCTGCGCCAAGCCCTCAATAGCCTCAAAGAGTGAGTTATTAAGCGCTGCGTAAAAATTAAGGGGACTGTATTAAGACGGTGGAAGAGTAAAAGGGTGGAAGGGTAGAAGAGTAAAAGGGTAGAAGGGTAGAAGAGTAAAAGGGTAGAAGGGTAGAAGAGTAAAAGGGTAGGGAGATTGATTTTTGCTGCCTCAAGCCTGAGCCCTGTCTGGAATTGCATTTTTACAGGTTCTATCTCTGTTGCCTGGGAATTAGGTACAAATCCCAAATTGCCCATCGGTATAAGGAAAGAGCCGGACATAAGCCGGGTTCTGTTCTCCCGGTAAAACACCGGGAGGGCGATTATCTATCTGGGACGCCTGTTGCCAGACGCCTCTTGCGGTGCACCAAAGGCGGAACCGGAAAAAGACCAACCATAGCTCCTCCGACCTTGCTCCCAACCGGGGTTTACCGAGCCAGCACCTCTCGATGCTGCTGGTGCGCTCTTACCGCACCTTTGCACCCTTACCTGCAAAATTTGCGATTTTAGATTTTAGATTTTCGGGATAGTCCCAAAATCTAAAATTGCCAATCCCAAATTGCATCGGCGGTATGTTTCTGTGGCACTATCCTCACGGTCACCCGCACTGGGCGTTACCCAGCAAGTCTGGTCTTTCGGGAGCCCGGACTTTCCTCAGGCTGAACATGTCAACCCGTAATCGCCTCACCGACTCTTTCCCGCTAACAGTCTAGATCGCTTGAGCGAACTCGGAAAAGAGCAGATACGGTTACTTGCTTAAAGGAGCTAGGAGTCAGGAGCTAGGAGTCAGGAGTCAGGAGTCAGGAGCTAGGAGCTAGGAGCTAGGAGTCAGGAGTCGGGAGCCAGGAGCTAGGAGTCAGGAGTCAGGAGTCAGGAGCAAGTTATGAGTTTTAAGTTCGTAGGCCAATTCAAAACTCAAAATTCCAACTTCCATTACTCCATCACATCTACTCTGCTACCCTCCTACCCTCCTACCCGCCACCCTCCTACTCTGCACGCTTTCCCTTTACCGGGCTCCTTGACCAAACAGAATTTTCTTTGCTTCTTCAGACATCGTATTAGACGTATTGATTTCTTTTGCTTTGGCGTAGGCTTGCTCGACGGCAGGACGTGCCTTAATTGCTTGGAACCAGCGCTGTAAGTTAGGAAAGTCGGCTAAATTCTGCCCCTGTTTCTCGTAAGGGACAACCCATGGATAAGCTGCCATATCGGCTATGGAGTAAACGCCTGTGATGTACTCCTGATCGGCTAACTGTTTATCCAAAATGCTATACAGCCGTGTGGTTTCCTTCACATAGCGGTTGATAGCATAGGGAATTTTTTCGGGGGCGTATTGCGAAAAGTGGTGATTTTGCCCCAACATGGGGCCGAGTCCGCCCATTTGCCAATAGAGCCACTGCATGGCTTCAAAGCGATCGCGCACGTTAGTTGGCAAAAACTGTCCTGTTTTCTCGGCCAGATACTGCAAGATAGCCCCTGACTCAAAAATGCTGATGGGGGTTCCGCCATCGGCAGGAGCCTGATCCACAATTGCGGGAATCCGGTTGTTGGGCGAAATCTTCAGAAAGTCTGGCTGAAACTGATCCCCTTTACCAATGTTGATGGGATGAATGGTGTAAGGTACCTCGGCCTCTTCGAGAAAAATCGTGATTTTATGCCCATTCGGAGTGGTCCAGTAATACAAATCGATCACAGCAACATACCCGCAACACTGGTTTCAGAATAGCGCGCACATCCAGAACCAATGTGAGGGTATCCGGGCTGAAAAAGAGGAAATTCTATATCAGAATAAAATCCTGCACTTTTCCATCACCCCATCACTTCTCAGTCAATCATTCTGCCAACCGAACAGGATCACTCCATGCTAGGTCCGTTTGCAAATCACTGCGATCGGGCCACCCCCGGGCGGTCCTTGATGTTCACTCCCGCCAGACACATAAATCATGGGGTCCTGGACAACGGCGGCAATCGCGGCCCCAACCACGGCTCTGGCCATGCGGGTGTGATTAATATCGGAGTCATCCAACATGGTGTGACGACATCCTAATACCTGTCCTGAAGGATCCGCTTCTGCTTTGGCAAAGATGTTGATGATGGGAGCGTTATCCAGTCCACCTTGGCCACTCGCGATCGCCCGTTGTACGGCAGCCGTGTCGAGAGCATGGTTCATAACGCTGTGACCAATCAGGTAGTCACTGTGAGACTGGGGCGAATTCCCCAGAACCAGAATTTCACAGTTCTGTAACTCTACTCCGGCAGAGGTGGAAGCAACTGCTGAATAGCGATCGTAATTGGCACAAATATCCGCTTCCGTCAGTTGTTCAGCAGGAATTTCTCCCAGTGCTACGGCGACGCCTAAGGCCGAGGCTCCACGAGAATAGGCCATGGATTTGTAGCTGTCTTGGGTGATCACGGTTGCGTTCTGGGTAT
>JBCBTQ010000295.1:0-5835 GCA_039818605.1 Cyanobacteria bacterium J06639_14
AGAGTAAACCCGGCCAGGGATCAACCTTTACGCTAGTTTTGCCCGTGCAATTGCCCCCAAGGTTCTCAGGCCAAGCCTCTCAGTTGCCTCAGCCGCGAAAGCTGTGATGAGATTCTGTTGGCGACTGCTATACGTTGGGAAAAGCCAACTCCAGAGTTACAAAAATGGGACGAGCGATCGCCCATCCCAAGCCTCAATATTCTCAAACAATTCCAGAACCTTGGGTTCTTTGATAATCCAAGGTTCCTGAGGAGGTTTAGACCTTGGCCTCTTCCTTCACCAGTGTGTCCCAACCCAGTTCGCTGAGACTGTTGTTGCGGCGTAGGGGACGGGTCACCAATTCCAAGATGTCGCGGGCATTGCCAAAGCCGTGGATTTGGGCGAAGGTAAACTCCACCGACCACTTAGTTGTAATGCCACGAGCTTCCAGAGGATTGGCGTGGGCCATTCCCGTGATTACCAGATCAGGCTGAATTTCCTTAATCCGCTGCAGCTGATTATAGTTATCAGGCTTCTCGATAATCTTCGGCAACGGTGCTCCCATTTCATGGCAAGTTTTCTCTAGCAGCGCCAGTTCAGCAGCCTGATAGCGCTTGTCCATATAAGGGATGCCAATTTCCGGAACAGTCATGCCGCAGCGAACTAAAAAGCGGGCCAGGGAAATTTCCAGCAGGTTATCACCCATGAAGAACACCGACTTACCGCGAATCAGGGCCAGGTAGTCTTCCAGGGATTCCCAAATCTTGGCTTCGCGCTCTTCCAGTCCTTGCGGTTCAATGCCAAACACGGAGCAAATTTTCTCGATCCAGGCACGCGTACCATCCGGACCAATCGGGAACGGCGCACCGATAAGCTTACACTTACGACGGCGCATTAGTCCCGTTGCAGTGCGCGACAGGAAGGGATTGATACCCACTACATAATCTCCTTCGTCAATCACGGGGAGTTCTGTGTAGCGCTTGGCAGGCAGCCAGCCCCCTACTTTGATGCCCTGTTTTTTAAGCTCTAGTGTGATTTGGGTGACGATGGGATCGGGGACAGAGCCAAACAGAACCAAATTGGGATGATCTTTATATTCGGAGTCTGTGGCACTGACTGTGTCTTCTTTCTTGCGGCCAAAACTCAGCAGTTTCTGGATTCCATTGCGTTCTTCTTTTTCGGCTTCAGTGGTGACTTGGGCGCTGGTGGGGCAGCGTTGCACCATAGCAGCCAACACTGTATCTTCCCCTTGGGTAAAGGCATAGTCCAATCCATTCGCCCGCGCTACCACAATGGGAATGCCAATTTCGCCCTCGAGTTTGGGGGCCAGTCCTTCGAGATCCATCTTGATGATTTCGGTGGTACAGGTCCCAATCCAGACAATGACAGAAGGGTTGCGATCGCGCTTAATCTGCTCACACAATCGCTTCAGCTCAGCATAATCATTTAACTGCGCGGAGATATCACCTTCTTCCAGCTCTGCCATGGCATAGCGGGGTTCAGCAAAAATCATGACCCCCATAGCATTTTGCAAAAAGTAGCCACAAGTTTTGGTGCCAATAACCAGAAAGAAACTGTCTTCAATCTTTTGATACAGCCAGGCTACACAACTGATAGGGCAAAAGGTATGGTAATTGCCCGTGTCACAATCGAATTCCAGATTTTGAGTTTGGGGTTGAGCTTTGGCTAAGGTCATGAGTTACTTCTCTGATAAGGAATGGGGAAGAAACCACAACAGTCATAGGGGTTGCGATCAACGTTTGAATGGGGGCGATGCGGCATCCCAGAAGCGATCTTGCGAAATGCCACACCTCACCACCAAACCTATGCAGGCGCGATCATTCGGGCAAGTCAGACAGCTCATCTGAATCTGGCAATAGTGGCGTATCCTCATTCTCCGCTTCTAGCGTTGTGGGGACACTACCGTTGTCCAGGGCAATTTCTGGATCAAAGTTAAGACCCAGCACCTCCACCAACGCATCTTCATCTGAGTTGAGTTGGTAGAAGGGCACCATCAGATTGCCTAACTTAGGCTCCAATGCATTTACAACCCCCAAGATGAGGAACGAAGATGGACGGCGACCGCCATCCGGTGTTCTCACTGAGGTTTGGCGCATCTGAAGCTCTAACCATGGGCGGTTAGACTGTACATAGTCCAACCACTTTTGGCGAATAACCGATACGAAGTTCTCGAAAAAGGCCATCGCTTTGCCTCAATCCGTTGCTTACAGTCGCCCCATGATAGAAGAAATCTCATCGATGGGAGACAAGATCGCAGCAACGTTACGCTTTGACAGACCGTTGTAGATTCCTCGACAAGAGAGGCGAGGTGTTCCCCCTTGCTAAGGGAGGACTTAGGGGAGGGCCGGTAGGATTTTGCACTCCCCTAACGAGATGACATAAAACAGCTGAGACAGTCTCCCAGCCAAAGATGAACCAGGGCTAAACCATCATTAGATCTAGCTCCGATGGGGCTTGGGGAGCCGCTTCGGGAGGATTGAGATAGAAGTCTGACAGTAGGGAGAATAGCTCACGGTCTTGGGCATCTGTGGGCACAACACCTTCTGGCTGAGCCAAAATCTGATCCGCAATGTTGAGGTAATACTGAGTGACACACTCTAAAGAAGGATCGGTTTCGGCCATCTCAAAGAGTGTCTTTCCCTTGACGCGGGATACTCGGATATCTTCGATTAGAGGCAGAATCTCCAGTACCGGCATGGGAACATGCTCAATGTACTTATCAATCAGGTCCCGTTTGGAAGTCCGATTACCAATCAGTCCGGCTAGACGGAGGGGATGAGTCCGCGCTTTTTCACGCACAGAGGCCGCAATGCGATTAGCTGCAAATAGGGCATCAAAGCCGTTATCAGTGACGATCATGCAGTAATCGGAGTAGTTCAGCGGGGCCGCAAATCCGCCACAGACAACATCTCCAAGGACATCAAACAAAATGACGTCGTATTCATCAAAGGCGTTGAGTTCCTTGAGGAGCTTTACGGTTTCACCGACAACGTAGCCACCACAGCCAGCTCCGGCAGGTGGCCCGCCTGCTTCCACACAGTCCACACCACCATAGCCCTTGTAAATCACGTCTTCGGGCCAGATGTCTTCGTAGTGGAAGTCTTTTTCTTGCAGGGTGTCGATGATAGTGGGAATGAGAAACCCGGTCAGCGTAAAGGTGCTGTCGTGTTTGGGGTCACAGCCAATTTGCAGGACTTTTTTGCCACGCTTGGCCAAAGCGACAGAGATGTTGCAACTGGTGGTGGATTTGCCAATGCCACCTTTGCCGTAGACAGAGAGTTTCACAGAAGCGATCTCCTAGATGTTCGTTTCAGACTGAAGTAGCTGTAGAGGGTAGGACTAATGCGGAAATCGATAGATTCCGTCAGTTGAGGAAAAATAAAATCGCTGCGTGAGTGCAGCGAGGGTTTTCGGCTGTCAGCATTATGGGCAACCTTGCCGGAAAATGTAAGGGGTTCCCAAATTGAGATGAGGCGCAAAAGGCGCAAAATCGACTTAAAAGAGTTAATGAATTTCATAATCAGGTTTAAAACAGTCTCAGTCTGTTTAAACCGACTCAATCATTTTTTATGCCCCTTAAAAGGTTTTATAGAAACAAAAGACAAAAATAGTCTTCATGCATGAATTCATTTGTACTGTAAGAAGGTTGATTAGCTTTAGAGTAGAGAGTCTGGAGGCCTATTGGGTTGCTTGGGTTTGCGGAAGTGTGGCGTCTGGGCTGTACAGACACGGTACAGGTATCAACTTAAGCCTGAGTAAGCCGGGAAATTTCGATGGCAGCATTTAGGCTTCGACAAAAGCTCCGCCGAACGAATCCAGGTGTTACGATTCGGAATCCTGTGTTCTACTGACGCCGGACTCCTTTTTTATTAAGAATGCTCAATTTTCGCGGGCTGGCCTTTTCAAGAGGGTTTGTTCTGGCTTTCTGAACCAGGATGTATCTCAATGCCGATACTGATGTCACCGCCGATGCTAGAACTCGCGGTATCACCCTCCACCTGGGTGACTGGCGGCAACAAGGAAATGTTGTCCAGTCCTTGTTTTTCGCGATGGCGTGTAACCGCGCTGCGTATCTGCTGGGCAATTTCTAAAGCCGTTTTTGAAGGGGCAGGGGAGGCTTCTATGAGCCTCATCTTGAAGCTGACTTGCTGAATCACAAGGCGTTGCGATTCAGGGTCAAGGTCGATGTCGAGGTCTAACTCAGTTTGACTATTCAATAGTGCCGTCAATGCTTGTTCTGCCAGACCTTCTCCCATTTCAACTAAAACGGGCTTGAACTTGCTGACATAGGCTTGCACCACATCCTGCACAGTCGCTTCAATGTCGCGATTTTGCAGCGCTTTCCGGACTTTGCCAGCAAGGAAGATCCATTTAGCATCAACAACCCGATCAACCGCTGAATGCCAATCAAATTGACGGCTAATGAGGTGAATAATCCGTTTCGCTTCATCGCTGGAAATGGCGGTGTCGGCCACAATTGGCAGAATTGTCGCGACAGTTGTTGGGATCTGGGGCGGCTTCGTGGTGTTGAGGTCAGGCGTGTAGGTTTGGATGTAAGCGTCGAGTGTCGCTGAGGTTTTGAGTTCTAGCTTTTCACTCCAACTTTTAACTTGCAGGGCGATCGCGTGTGCGGCTTTGTCCACTCTCTTTTCGGCCAAATGCCCTAACTCAAAGTCCGTGACGATCGCATCCACCCATGCCTCTATTTCGAGCCCTTTGAGGCTAATTGCTTTGGCTCTCGCTTGCACTGAGAGAATGGAACCCGCGATCGCCCTAATTGCGGACAATGATTCGCCACCACCATAGGCCTCTATATAGGCATCAAGCACATTGCGAAGGGATTGGACCGTTGCAGCATCGGGGGCAGTCATGGGGAGTCTTCGTAAATTCAGCAAATAGAATTGGTTTGTACTCCCAGCTTAACCGAGTCAATACAGATACCCGAAAGCTTTATAAATGGCCTCTATCGGTGAGCAAACACGTGACGGCTTGGCAGCCATTCATCCAAGAATTTTCTTGCCATGAAGAGACCGTTGTCGATGCGCGTCGAGGCATGAGATCCAACACTTTCAGAATTGCGATGCGGCTCGGTTAAACGAAGTAAAACCGAGCCTACACAGTCAACCTTTGCTGGTGATTTCCGATGGAAAATCACCTAAGTGCAGTCAATATGAATAAGAACTAATGGAACGAAGGAGTTGTCAACCCCATGCGATGCCGACTTGAGAATGCCTAGATTTTCTGGCTGCTAAACCTAAATTATTTGATGAAAAATTAGCGATCCTTCGCTTTTTAAGTCGCCGTAATTATCTGACTCAACAACTTTACCAAACCTGAGGCTCAAGTGATTTCAGAAGGCAAAATTACCCTCTACCTTCGTCACTCAAGCCTTCACTTGAGAGGGTTTCAAGTGTTTCCCAGGTCTGGCACTGCCGCAGTCATCTAGAGGTTCACAGAACTCATCATACAGTGCTATTGAGGTTGACGGACTTCCTTAATAAACCTCTAATTTCTGATTCATGTAGTTTCATGAAAGAACTCTCGCTAGAGTTTCATTGTTATCTTAAGAACAAAAAAATCGGCAGGCTAAATCTATCGAGACTACAGACTGCCTGAAACTTGTAATGTTCCCATTTAGAATTTATGGTGTTTAATCTCAATTTTTAGAAGGCATTCAAAGTGGATTCTACTTGGAGTTACTAATTCTGATTGATTGCAAGTATCTTTGAGTAGGATTGAATCAGAATTTGTCGTAGAGCTGGTTGACTGACAAAACTTAGTCTGCTGGATATTGGTAGGTTCGGATAGTGAACTCGATTTGGTAAAGTCGCTTGC
>JBCBTQ010000296.1:0-5835 GCA_039818605.1 Cyanobacteria bacterium J06639_14
AGTACGCTCACGAGTTCCAGGGGTATAGGGTCGGTAGGAACGGATACCCATAGCTACACTCTCTCAATAAACATCATCAATTGCGTACTCAAAGGAAGCAAGGACTTCTTAAACATCGGGGAACAAAGGAATTGAATCACCTTCAGCCAATGTGACAACTGCCCGTTTGTAACGAGCCCGGAATCCCTCTGTTCGACCCATCCGACGCTTTTTGCGAGGGGGGTTAACCGTACTTACGCCGATTACCGTTACATCAAACAACTCTTCGATCGCAGCTCTAATCTCAGGCTTTGTTGCCTTTGGAGTCACTTCGAAAGTGTACTGATTGTTTTCCAGTAAGAGGGTAGCCTTCTCGGTAATAAGAGGACGCCGCACTAAATCTGCTAGTGTCTTGGGAGCAAATGCCTTAGTCACCATACACCTCCTGGATTTTCTCCATTGCTGCTGCGGTCACAACCAATCGATCCGATACCAGCAGGTCATAGACGTTCAAGTTAGTCGCCGAAATTAGCTTCACACGACTAATGTTACGAACCGACAAAACGACGTTTTCGGGCAACTCAGCCAAAATGAAAAGCACTTTTGCCTCAGCAGCAATCCCCCATCGCTCCATCGCTGCAACCACTTCGCGAGTCTTCGGGCGAGGCAGCTGATCGGCAAAGTCTTGAACGACCACCATGTCGTCACAACGGCTTTGAAATGCCGTTCGGAGGGCTAGACGCCGCTCCTTCCGATTCATCTTGACGTCAAAGTCACGAGGCTTGGGACCAAAGATAACCCCCCCACCTTTCCACAGAGGAGACCGACTAGACCCAGCACGAGCTCGGCCAGTTCCTTTCTGCCGCCAAGGCTTGCGCCCACCGCCTCGAACTTCAGAACGGGTTTTGGAGGATAAGGTACCCTGCCGAGAATTGTGCATTTGTCGGACCAATGCACGATGCACAATATGGGAGGCATTTTCTGGCTTCGCAACTTTGAGATCAACAGAGGCCTTTCCCACCTCTTGACCTTGCCAATCTTGAACAGCGCACTCAACCATAACTTTTGTCTCTACTCAAATCTTGCGACAACCTTCACCTCAAGACCTAAAAACATTAAGGTCTTCTACTTCTTGCCCACAATGTTTGCTGGTGCAACACTAAGCAATGCTCCGGGTTTACCAGGAACCGTACCCTTGATTATTAATAAGTTCTTCTCGGCATCGACGCGAACCACCTTGAGTTTGCGAGTCGTCACCTGCTTGGCACCTAGATGCCCGGCCATACGCTTACCTGGATAAACACGACTCGGTGTTGTGCCTGCGCCAATTGAACCAGGAAGGCGATGATTTTTAGAACCGTGAGCCATCGGACCACGACTAAAGTTATGACGCTTCTGGTAGCCAGCAAATCCCTTACCAATACTGGTGCCTGTGATATCCACTAACTGACCTGATTCAAATCGATCAGCCGTAATCGCCTGACCCATTTCAAGTCCATCCACTTGGTCTACTCGGTATTCCTTGAGATGACGAACAGGAGAAGCACTTACTTTGGCAAGATGTCCTAACTCAGGTTTCGTCAGAGCCTTTTCCTTGACGCTGCCGTAACCGATTTGAACAGCAGTGTAGCCATCAGTCTGCTCAGTTTTAATTTGAGTAACGACACAAGGACCTGCCTCAATCACGGTGACAGGGATGGCTTTTCCCTCGTCATCGAAAATTTGAGTCATGCCCAACTTGGTTCCGAGAATCCCAACTGACACTGTTACCCGTCTCCGTTGCTACACCTTAGACATTCAGATAAATCGCTCCAGTTGGAACAATTTATCTATTTGATGATGGAAGGCACACCCATATACCCAAATGGTCATGAGCATCTTGCCGACCTCCAACAGAAGCCGCCCTTCCATTCAGAAATGTACTCGCTAGGAGTACAGCCAATCCAACAGACCATATTCAAGCTGCGTGCCTGAAATCAGAATCTGCGAACAAGATTTGAGCAGAAGCAAGCTAGATTTGTCGCTACAGACTTAGCGCACTGATGCCCAGTTTCCGTTTCAGCGACAGTTAACTATATTACACAGACTATTTGTGAATGTCCAGAAAAAATCGAATGCTTTAGCGCAGATGCAATTTGAGGGCTACTTCGAGGAAGTATGGAGTGGGAGTTGAATCTCAAACTCAGTCCCAATCCCAGGCGGGGTGTCCGGGCCAGAAAACTGCCGCGATCGCAGATACAACTTGCCACCGTGTTTGGCCGTAACGATGCGATAGCTTGCGGCTAAATCTGTTTCCCTGTCAAGCCGTTGCTTAATGGAAAACGTATCGAGGATTTGTTGTTGAGCAGTAACTGTCAAACCTGGGCCATTATCAGCAATCGTGATCGACACCCAACGGTGCTTTGTTAACTCATCTTCATCGGGAACTGAACACAGTCGGGTCGTGATCATAATCTGAGGAGCTTCTATGGTTTGTTGATCGCTCTTTTTCTCCACCGATAGCCCTAAATCTCTAGTTGTATTTTGACGGGCTGTATGCTCAAGCAACGCATCAACGCAGTAAGTCAAGATATTCATGAAGACCTGACCCAATTGTCCTGCAAAGCAGGTGATGGGTGGTAGAGGTGTATACTGCTGCACGAACTCGATACGAGTCGTCAAGCGACTTTTGATTAGCAGCACAATACTATCGAGCATTTCATGCAAATCAGCAGGCTTAGGATAGACCTCATCAATATGGCAAAAGTTCTGCAGACTACTGGCTAGTCGCTTAAGCCTATTGGCCCCACCTTGAACGCTGCGGATCGTGTTGGGCAGATCTTCCTTCAGATATTCCAGTTCAATGTCTTCCTTCAATTCAGTCAGGGCAGGGGCTCTGATTGCTTCCGTCTCCAGCACATTTTCATAAGCTTCGATGAGCGTAATGATTTCCTGGCAATACTGCGCTATGTGGGCTAAATTTCCCCAGATAAAACCTAAAGGGTCCAGCATTTCATGAGCGACCCCATCAACTAAGCGCCCCAGGGCTGACATTTTTTGATTTTGGAGCATTTGGGTTTGAATGCGCTCGTAGCGTATCTGCGTCTCAATGCCCCGAATTTGCCAGTCTGCTCGATTTAAATCGTGGAAATTAAGTAGGCTATGGCTTTTGTGTTCCGTTACCAGGATGGGTTCTTCCTGGAGCTCTAATGGGCGTTGCAGTGCTGCTTGAGTTGCCACCAAAATGGACGTATCGTGCGGTAGCGTCAGCGGTTCGAGACGGGCATAGCTGTAGAGTACATGCAAAGGCTGCGATAGGAAGAGATCAAACCCTTGAGGGAGCAGCAGAAATTCCAAAAAACGGTGACGGGAGAGGACCCTTGAAACATTGTCATCACTGATGAGCAAAATTCCTGGCAGCGAAGGCATTTGCTGAAATATCTGAGCTGCCTTAGTTCCTAGATCTTCAAGACTCAGTTGAATCGTGTGTAAAGGCAATTCACTGAGTGTCGAATCAATTCCTAAGGCGGGCAGCAAGTCCTTTGATGAATGCTCTATTGGCGAAGGAGGAAACTCTTGGGAATCGCTGTAGACCATAGGAATTGAAAACCTGTGACCGTAAATATGGTTTCACGATAAGTCTTCTGCATCAGCTCAGCAGTGATCACATTAACGCTAGAGTACAAAGACTTTCTTTAGCTTGACTCAACAGCGTTCTAGGCAACAGCCATGGCGGGACTTAATTTCTATGATGAGCTAGACCACTTCATTTTGAAATGTCCATGAAGCCGCTCTTACACTGCACTAAGATCGTGGCCACCATTGGTCCTGCAAGTAGTTCCCACGATACCCTATGTCAGATGGTGCAAGCTGGGATGAACGTGGCTCGGCTGAACTTCTCCCATGGTAGCTATGAAGACCATACGCGCATGATCAAGCTGCTGCGTGAAGTGTCATTGGAGATGGATACTCCCATCACGCTACTACAAGATTTACAAGGACCCAAAATTCGCGTCGGTCAACTTCCCGGAGGACCTGTTGATTTAGTGGATGGGGAAACGATTACTTTGGTGCCAGTAGGCGTCGAGGAAAATCACCCTGATTGGCTCGGCATTGACTACCCGTATTTGGCCGCAGAGGCGAAAGCTGGAATGCAGGTACTGTTGGACGATGGTCTATTGGAGCTGAAGGTAGAAACGGTTGAGTCGCCCCAAGTCATTTGTCGAGTGATACAAGGGGGCTTGCTAAAAAGTCGCAAAGGTGTGAACCTCCCAGACTTAAGCCTCAGCTTGCCGTCAATGACAGATAAAGACAAACAAGATCTTAAGTTTGGGGTGTCGCAGGGCGTTGACTGGATATCGCTCAGCTTTGTCCGACGCGCTGAAGATATCTACACCCTAAAACAGCTTCTCAAGGAGGAAGGCGCTCCAGAAACACCGGTAATTGCCAAGATTGAAAAACCGCAAGCGATCGCAAACCTGGAGGCCATCTTAGATGCTACGGATGGTGTTATGGTTGCGCGGGGTGATTTAGGCGTGGAAATGAAAGCCGAGAAAGTTCCCCTGCTTCAGAAACGCATCATCAAAGCCTGTAACTTGCGTAGCCTCCCTGTCATCACTGCCACCCAGATGCTGGAAAGCATGATTGAACATGCTCGGCCAACCCGAGCCGAAGCTAGTGATGTGGCTAACGCCATTATTGACGGTACCGATGCCGTCATGTTGTCTGGGGAATCGGCTGTGGGTAAATTTCCAGTGAAGGCTGTACAGATGCTGGCCCGCATAGCCACTGATGTGGAGCCTGATTTAAGTTTCGTCAATAATCCCCCGGAAAAGAGCGATGAAACTCATGCTCTGAGCGAAGCCCTCAATACTATCGACAAAATTCTGGATTTACAGTGTATTGTCGCGTACACAGAATCAGGCTACACCGCTATGATCGCTGCTGGAGAACGCCCCCAAGCCCCAGTCGTAGCATTTACACCCCATCGAAAGGTCTACCACAATCTGAATTTAGTGTGGGGCGTAAAGCCTATTTTGATTGATGAGCCCGCTAGCTCCTTCGAAGCCATGTCACAGCAGGCAGAAGCCTATCTGCTTGAGCGCAACATGGCTAGCCCTGGAGATCAAATTCTCATTATGGGCGGTATTCCTGCCAAACAGGCTCAGGGAACGAATTTTCTGAAAATTCACACGATTAGTTAGGGTTCGTTGTTTGTTGTTCGTTGGGGCAAGGATTTTGGGGAAGACCTTCGTGACTGACTGACACGGCAGTGTTTTACCTAATGTCATGTCCGTGCAATTTTTTCGTTATGGGTTGTTGGTTCTTCGTCTTTTGTGAATGGTTGCCTGTACAGCCTCATAAATCACCAACAAAGGACTATTAACTATGAGCGATCAACCCATAACGAATTACTAATAACCAGTCCACTTTCTCGCCCTTCTATTCGCGCAATTATTATCAGTATGGTTAACACTGCACTATCTAGACCTAACACGACTGCTTTGTCGTCTTCGAAGGCTCACCGTGTCGTAATTGTCGGTGGAGGTTTTGGGGGACTATACGCGACTCAAGCCTTGGGGCGATCGCCGGTAGATGTCACACTTATTGATCGGCGTAACTTTCATCTTTTTCAACCCTTGCTGTATCAGGTTGCAACTGGTGGTCTCTCCCCAGGGGATATTGCTTCGCCACTGCGAGCTGTGTTGAAGAGCCAGAAAAATACCCAGGTATTGCTCGGTGAAATGGTGGGGCTGGACCCTGAGCAGCAACAGATTCATCTGAAAGATGGGGAAACCGTGCCCTATGACAGTCTGATTTTGGCGACTGGAGGGGCGCATCATTATTTCGGCAATGACCACTGGGAGCCCATTGCTC
>JBCBTQ010000297.1:0-5750 GCA_039818605.1 Cyanobacteria bacterium J06639_14
TGGCGTCTGCTAGCGGCACCGATGTTGTCGTCTGGCGCAAACAAAGCGATGCCGATGACGGTTGGGATGCTCAGGTACTCGACTTACATGAGCAGCGCGTCAACGCGATCGCCTTTCAACCCAAGAGTACGCTCCTTGCCTCGGCTGCCGAAGATGGCCGGGTCTGCCTCTGGAACAAAGCGCAACAAGCGACTCAAATTCTCGAAGGAGCTGCCCAGGGCTTTGCCAGCATCGCCTGGAGTCCCAACGGCAAATGGCTCGCAGCAGGTGGACAGCAAGGGGAATGGCTAGTGTGGAAACAAAGCAATCGAGGCAAGGGGTTCGGCTAAACGAGGGTGATTTTTTTGAGTTTTCGGTCCTGTCAATTCACGCACAACCCCAGTTCCTTAACCTGCCCCCTGTCTTGCCGTCCCCAAGGTCCTGGCCTCACCTGAACAGCCATAGCACCTTGGCGTGTGCTCAAAAGGGGGAGCAAAAACAGATCAGTGTATGAAGCTTGCTGACGGAAAATCACAGCTAGCTTAGACGTAGATTAATGCTGCTTTACACGTTGCTTAATGTTGGGGGCATATTCTCCAAACTGGGTGACAAATTACACGACCGTGGTGTTGAAAGCACATTATCTACCTACGTATCATCATGCTGAACTGTAAAACTATTCTGGGTAGCGCGATCGCGCTACCCATCATCGTTAATCTAACTACGGCCCCTGCTGAAGCTGCCAGCTTTCGAGTGAATCCCTACTTGCAGCAGCCGTCCTCTGATGGCATGTACTTTACTTGGTTCACCGACGAAAGTCTCCCAGGAACGCTCTCTATCAGTGGTCCCGGTCTTGACTCTCCATTGTCTTTTGAGAGTACGCCCTCTTTTGAGCCACTGCTGAACTACACGAACGCTGAACTAGCTCAAGAAATTGACGGTTTAGAAACCGGTTCTTGGTTGAATAATGGCGAAAACTACAAATATACGGTCGATGTTCGCGGCCTCTCGCCCAATACCACCTACAACTACTCGGTAACCGTCGGCGATAACGTTTTCGATTCCACCTTTAAAACGGCACCCACAGCCGATGACTGGGATAACATTCGCTTTGTTGCGTTTTCTGACAGTGAAACCCAACCTGCTGGCCGCATCATTGGTCGTGACTGGCAACAGGGTGCTCTCGCCGAGGGATCTGAGGCACGCCCTGACCCAGTAGATAGCCCCTGGGCTGAAACCTTTGGGACAACGGGAACACGCTTGCGGTATTCCCTGACTGAAACCGAAGGCTACGCCAATAACCTTGAGATTATCAACAGTCGCGATCCAGACTTCCTCGTAATGCCGGGCGACCTCATGCAAGGGGGAGGATATCAGCCAGGTTGGGATGAATTTTTCCGCCACAATGCCGGTGAGTTTGACAGTGGATTGTCCGAATATCCGCTGTTGCCGGCCCTCGGCAATTGGGAAAACTTTGGAGCCCTCAACGGTGGCTATGGTACCGATGAAGACGGTCGTTTTGGCCCTCAGTTTGGTCGCGACAAGTTCCATACTTACTTCGATGCCCCTGAAAATGGTACACCTGAGCACCAGGACAACTACTATCGCATCGACTACGGCCCAGTCACTGTTTTGACCCTGGACAGTTCTAACGGCGAGCCTGACGATAGCCGTGATAATTACGGTGGGGAAGGACAGCCGCCTAAAATCAGCGACCTGGATTTCACGGATCCAGGGACCGATACCCAGCAGAACTACACACGTGAGCAATACGAAGCGGCTGGCGGCACCGATCTGGCCGACTTTAATCCAGGCAGCCCCCAATGGAACTGGGTGATTGAACAATTAGAAGATGCCCGTTCGCAGGGACAAATGATTTTTGTTCAGTTCCATCATGCCCCTTACTCCAGCGGCACCCACGGTTTTCCGATGAACCATGAGCTATCGAGTGGTCAAGGTGGCACTCCGCTACGGCAGTATCATCCGCTATTTGAAGAGTATGGTGTGCTCGCTGTATTCTCTGGCCACAGCGAGATGTTTGAGCGCAGCTTCGTGGATGAGGATGGTGACGGTTTGGGTGTCCAGTACTACGACGTTGGCGTAGCTGGAGACGGTCTACGGGGCGAAATTCGCAACGAAGACGATACACCGCTAGGCTACAACCCCTTTAGTCAATGGACCGCCGACCAAGACGAGCCAGAACTATGGCAAGAAGTTGACGGAACGCTGCAACTCGTGAGCGGCGGTAAGCACTACGGCCACCTTGAAGTCAATATCAATCGTCTTGATGACGACCTATCAGAGGTGACCTTTACACCTGTTTACAGCTTTCCACTGCTGGATAGCGATTACAACGTTTTAGGGACTGAGCGCCGCGTTTATGGTGATGAGATTACGCTAGTGGCCAGCGCGAGTGGTCCGGCGGCCAAAGTCCCTGAACCAGGTACAGTAGCAGCACTGGCGGCCTTAGCGGGTGTGTCAGTAATGGGCCTGAAGCGTAAAGGCGCATAGCTCTATCAATAGATCTGCGTGCACAAATAGGATATCGATTTGCTTTTCAAGGGCCATACCTTGATCGTGAATTTTGAATGGATCGTAGGAGTACAACTCCTACGATCCATAATCTTGCTTGCTTGCCCCGTTATCTCATCCTCGTTCTCATCTTCAAAGAACGTGAATTCGACGCCGATTCTGTCTTCGCTGATAGCCCGCCCGCGAGTCAACTGCGGGCTCAACAGGAAAACTCATTTCAATGAGTTATTTCCTTTGCCACGCCAGAAATATAGCGCCTCAGTCTACTTCTAGTAGACTTTACCCAATTAGCCCGCGATTCATCAGCGGGCGGGGATAAACGAAGCCCAAATGGGTCACTCCCAAAATTCCCTCGCCAATAATACGAGCGAACGGATGTATTTCTTAGAATTCCGAAGCTGGTGACAAGACTCGAACTTGCGACCGGCTGATTACAAATCAGCTGCTCTACCAACTGAGCTACACCAGCGAGTTAGACAACTAGCTTAGCAAACTAGCTGCCGTAAATGTAAGTTATCTGCGGCAAGCAAGTCAATTAGGCCTTGTTATTCTCAATTGCCCACCGCGCCAATTCAGTTCGATTGTGCAGTCCCGTCTTACCGAGCATGTTGCTGACATGACTTTCAATCGTGCGCTGACTGACCTGTAGTTCTTCCGCAATCTCCCGGTTTGCCATACCTCGGGCTACAAACTGAACAACTTTCAGCTCCGTTGGCGTTAGCTCCACATCAAAAGGAACGCTGATAGTAGGAACCGGGCTGCCAACTGCGGTATTGCGTCTCAGGCGCGATGCCTGCTTCAAGGAAGACTCAACCTGAGCAACGAGTTCCTCAGGCTCAAAGGGTTTGACCATATAGACATCAGCACCCGTGTTCAAGCCCTTTACTCGGTCCTGACTTTGTCCTTTAGCGGACAAGAATAGGACTGGAATCCAATCTGTATCCGGGTTGCCTCGGACATGCTCAACAAAAGCATAACCGTCCATTTCAGGCATCATTACATCGCAGATAATCATGTCAGGGGTGCTGCTCGACAAAACATCCAGAGCCTCTCGTCCATTTTCTGCTGTGATGACCTGATAGCCTCGAAATTCCAAATAGTCTTTAACCAACAAGATCAAGTTTGGGTCATCATCAATGAGCAGTAGTGTCTTTTGATCACCCGCATTTGTGTCTTTCATGCTTACCTGCTTACCTCAATCACACAAATGTCATTAAAACCAATGTCATTAAACCTACTAC
The DNA here is from genome assembly GCA_039818605.1 of Cyanobacteria bacterium J06639_14. Lineage (GTDB taxonomy): Bacteria > Cyanobacteriota > Cyanobacteriia > Phormidesmidales > Phormidesmidaceae > SIO1E4. Next base: position 3,753 of record JBCBTQ010000297.1, read on the forward strand.
AGGGTACCCACTCTCGAGCGAGAGAGTACGTCTGAATCGTGAAAAATACTGAATCGGCCCTTTTTATATACTTTGTTTACACAAACTGTCGCTATTCTATGACAAGTTTACGGTGGCGATTCCGCAGAATCACTCAGACGCCTGGCTCATCTGAACTTCATCAAAAGGCAGGGGTAGGAGTGGACGACAGAGAAAAGCATATTCCTTGACGATTTGATTACCGATCAGGTGCTCTTGCAAAATACGTTCAATCACTTCTGGCGTAGCGCTATGGTACCAAATGCCTTCGGGATAGATGAGAAGGATGGGACCCCGTTGACAGACCTGTAGACAGTTAGCTTTAGTCCGAAACACACAGGTGCTGCGAGTTTCGGTAGGAATTATCATATTGAGTTCTTTTAAGCGCTCTTTGAGATAGTCCCAAGCTTCTAAACTTGTGGCTTTATCACAGCATTTAGGCTTTGTTTGATCGGCACACAGCAAGATATGGCGAGCAATCTTAGTTAAATGCAACTTGTTAATGATCTGCTGCCAGGCTGCCGCTTCGGTGCTGGAGGAAAGCTGGGTCATGATATCTCAAGGCTCGATAGGCGTATCGGCCACAGAAGCTGCTTCCGCTGGAACGTCGATCAGCTCCATGACAGGCGGTGTATCCACTTCCGTGGAGGCATCAGCCGTAGCCGGACTGGCCGAGCTGTCAACGGCATCAGGTACTATCTCAGAGGTGTTGCGAATGCGCCGAATCGGGAGGTTGGCAATCAAGGCCGTTATCCGTTCGCCGTTTTCCAGAGAGAATTCCAGTCCATCGGTTTCAATTTCGACGTAACGGGAAACGACCTCCAGGATTTCCTGCCGCATTTTTTCAACAACTTCTGGGGTGAGATCGGTGCGGTCATGAGCCAAAACAAACTGGAGACGCCGCTTGACAGCAGAGCGACTCGTCTCCGTGGAGCCTCGATTAAAAAGCCGATCTAGCAGTTCACTCAGCATGGGCACAGCAACGAAAAACGGACAGGTAGACGACAACACATGGAGAGTTATCCTCTAAAAAGACGACGGAAGCGGGAAAACAGATCATCGTGGGGAGCATTGAGATCCAAAAATGGCACTTTTTCCCCAATCAGTCGCCGCGCAACATTGGCAAAGGCAACCCCAGCCAAAGACAATTTTTCCTCCAGCACAAGGGGTTCTCCACGGTTCGCTGAAACAATGATGCGTTCATCATCAGGAATCACACCGACCAAGGGAATGGCCAAAATGTCTTGCACATCCTGGACCGACATCATCTGCTCATCTCGCACCATTAAAGGTTTGATGCGATTGACGATCAGGCGCATGGCTTTGACGTCGTTAGCCTCTAAAAGACCAATGACACGATCTGCATCACGGACTGCAGAAATTTCCGGGGTGGTGACAATAATGGCCTCTCTGGCAGCTGCGATCGCATTTTTGAAACCCATCTCAATGCCTGCTGGGCAATCGATCAAAATAAAGTTGTACTTGCTCTCTTTCGCAATGCGGGTGACCAATTCAACCATCTGATCAGGGGTGATAGCTTCTTTCGAACGATTCTGAGCAGCCGCTAGCAAGGCCAAGTTAGGCTGTCGCTTATCTTTCACCAGAGCTTGATCAAGGCGACAGTCACCGGCCAACACATCCAGTGCCGTGTAAACAATGCGATTTTCTAACCCCAGTAACAAATCGAGGTTCCGCAACCCAAAGTCAGCATCTAAGACAGCAACACGCTGATTTCGTTGGGCAAGGGCCATCCCTAAGTTGGCGGTGCAAGTCGTTTTACCCACACCACCCTTACCAGATGTAATGACGACAATCCGAGGCATAAGGGTTTATAAGGTTGATTTTGAAACGGTTTTACTTAAGGACGCCACGCTCCTTAGCCATAAGCCAAGCGTACGTGATGTGCTTGATTATGCCTCAACCTGGCAATTTTGATTCAGAAATTGCCAGCTAGTTGTTGGTTATTTGTTATTTGTTACG
>JBCBTQ010000298.1:0-5749 GCA_039818605.1 Cyanobacteria bacterium J06639_14
ATCTTTAGCGATGGAGGCTTGATCCCCCCAACCCCCCTTGCGCAAAGGGGGCATTCCAATCCAGGTTCTGCATAGCCTCTTTTTTAAGGGGGCAGCGACAGCGGGGGATCAAGTTACTCCTGTCAATATGTGGGGGGTAAATTTAATTTACAAAACCTTGGAGGGCGGCCTGAAAATAAAGTCTGTAGATAAAGACCGTGACAGGATGGATGGAATATTACGGGGCTGCAACTCCCCGACAAAACGACAGACATGAAAAAGGGTAAGCCATGGCTCACCCTTTTCGAAAAAGAATTTTGTACTTTGAAAAGATTGCCTAATAACAATTAGCTAGTCGAACGTCTAACGAGACGGTAAGAGACCGACTCAGGTAGATATCAGATCGACTACATCAGACCCAACTGGGACAGAATACCCTGACCAGTCAAAAGCTCAGTAGCCAGACCAATCGTGAAGCCCAGCATCGCCAAGCGACCATTCCAATTTTCAGCGAACTGGGTGAAACCGAATTTACCTTGCTCTTCAGTCATGTCGAAAACCTCTACTGTTTCAAGGGACTTTGTCCGAGGCGTTTATTCGCCCTGTAAATAAATGTTAATCACTCTTTCGAGAAAGTGCAATATTTCTTCAGAATTTCTCTTTTAGGACGTAGAAGCCTTTTACTGCAAGGTCATAGCGCTCCCACCCCCCCGACGTCGGGGTTCGGCAACTGCTGTCAACACACCGTCTGGGTTGACAAGAATCCCTGTCGCTGCACCTATTTCAGGCGTTGGGCTGAGTTGATGGCCATTAGTCAAGAGCGTTTGCCCCCATTCGGTCTGTTCGAAATCTTGATCCACTCGTGTTGTGCCACTATTGCGCTGAGAAAGCCGAGGAGCAGCGATCGCGGCCTCTAAATCCATCCCAAAGTCAATCACGTTGACGGCAATACCCAATACCGTCGTGATGATGGTGGATCCTCCAGGCGACCCAAAAGCTAGCAAACCGCCGTCAGGGGTGAAAGCGATGGTCGGAGCCATACTGCTCCGGGGACGCTTGCCGGGCTCTGGCGCATTGGGATGAGGAATGCCAGTATCAAAATCCGTCAGCTCATTGTTGAGAATGAACCCGTACCCCGGCACTACGATGCCAGAACCCCCAGTAGATTCCAGGGTCAGCGTATAGGAAACCACCATGCCTGCACCATCCACCACGGTTAGGTGGGTTGTGGACCAACCCTCGCCGTCAGAGGCAAGGGTAACGGTTGGAGGCGTCGTCAGACTAGGGCTGGGATCTTGCTGGTAGGGCAACGGATTCCCGGCTACAGCTCGATAATTCGCTTCATCCGTGGGAGCCTGGGACAGCATGGCGGTGCGCCGACGGGTGATGTAGTCAGGATGCAGCAGTCCAGGCAAAGGCACATCGACGTATTCGGGGTCGCCCAAATAAGCGTTGCGATCGCTAAAGGCCAGCCGCTCCGCCTCAATCAACCAATGGAGGGCTGTGGCCCGGTCCAGGGAGCCCAGATCGTAGGCTTCGAGTAGATGTAACGTTTGGGCCACCGTGATGCCGCCACTGCTGGGCAAGCCCATGCCGTAAAACTGATAACCACGATAAGTGCTTTCTACGGCAGGACGCACCCGCACTTCATACCGATCCAAGTCAGTCACCGTCATGCGTCCGGGCCAGACTGGGAAGGGGGGATCGGCCACGATTGGAGGCTGCTGCACGGTCTGGGCGATCGCGGCTCCAATTTCGCCGCGATAAAACACATTGACGCCCTGCTCCGCCAATAGACGATAGGTGCGTCCCATATCGGGATTTTGAAAGCGACTACCGACCGCAGGGACTTCACCTTCTGGCAGATAGAGGGCTTGTGTGCTGTCAAAGGCGGCAAAGCGCGCTTGATTACGACTAATTTGCTCGGCAAAGGTTGCATCAACCGTGAAGCCGTCTTCAGCAAGGGCGATCGCAGGCTGTAGCAGTTCGGCCAGGGATTGGGTGCCATATCGCTCAACTGCGGTGGCCCAGTTCAGGGGAGTCCCCGGTACCCCGACGGCTAACCCACTACTGATGCGATCTGGAAAAAAGGGAAGATTCTCGCCTGTGGGACTCTCAGGATCGCGGAAGAGATCGAGTGTGGTAGCGGCAGGAGCCTCTTCGCGACCATCGAGGGTGATGACCGTGCCGCGATCGGGCTGGTAGATAAGCATGAACCCACCGCCCCCGATGCCTGCAGAGAAGGGCTCGACTACTCCGAGTGCCGCTGCCGTAGCAATGGCTGCGTCTACAGCATTACCGCCGGATTGCAGAATATCCAGGCCAATTTGTGTGGCGCGCGAGTCGACGCTGGCAACAGCACCGCCAGTGCCAGTGGCCACGTGACTGGGTTGCGATCGGGCCGAGGGGTGCCCAGCAAGTCCCACTACCAGCATCAGCAACAGCCCCAAACCAGCAAACCATAGGCTTGGCCAATTTCTTGCCATGGATATTCCGCCGTCGGTTGTTATCGAGGAACGAAACCCACCGCTGCCAGAGTTTCTATCGAGCAGCCTGAAAATCCGATGACGCATTAATCCACTCCTGACAGCTCAGCAATAAAAACCTTCGCATTTTCTGCGATTAGAGCTTTAATCTATCAAGCTACTGAGAGCACAGGATGATTATCTGATACTGGATTTACAGGCAGGAATGAGCAGCAAGTTAAGCAGGACTGACGTGCTAGCTCGTGCACATTATCCAGCTAACTTGGCTTTGACTAAAGCTTGTACTTTGCCGCCATCGGCCCGACCTTTCAATTCCTTCATGGCAGGTCCCATGACTTTGCCCATATCTTTGGGCGAAGAAGCACCTGTCTTGGTAATCAGCTCATCAATGATGCTCTCAACTTCTGCATCGGAGAGTTGAGCAGGCAAATATTCTTCCAAGATGGTGAGTTCGGCAGACTCTTTAGCAGCCAAATCTTCACGTCCAGCGTTGGTATATTGCGCGATCGCATCCTTACGCTGTTTTGCCAGTTGAGTCAGGATTTCAATCTCTTGCTCGGCATTCAGTTCTTCTTGGCCTTTAGCACGCACGGTGCTCTCTTTTTCGATAATGACTTTTTTGATGCTGCGAACGGTCTCCAGACGTACTTTATCCCTTGCTTTCATCGCAGCTTTGATATCGTCCGTAATGCGATCTTTAAGACTCATGATTTTGTCCGCTAACAACATTACCCAGAGACCGGGTTCCGCCAAGGAAGCGAATCCCTGGGAATCCTACAACTGCCCAAATCCCTTCTTCTTTTTGCCTTTTTTCTTCTTCTTGCCACCGCCGCCCATACCAGGATAGCCACGGAAGCCTGGTTGAGGACCGCCGCCCATCCCCGGAAAGCCGCCACCCATGCCGGGAAAACCGCCGCCCATGCCACCGCCCATGCCAGGGAAGCCGCCACCCATGCCGCCCATGCCAGGTACCCCCATCTGCCCTGAGCCCATTTGCTGCATCATGCTGCGCATTTTCTGAAAGTCGCTGACCAGCTTGCTAACATCCTTATCTTTGTAGCCAGAACCTTGGGCAATACGACGACGTCGGCTGGGTGAACCAGAAAGAAGTTCGGGTTGGCTGCGCTCTTGCTTGGTCATGGAGCTGATCATGGCTTCCACCCGCTTAAGTTGGGTTTCGCCCTGCTGCAGTTGGTCGTCAGAGATTTTGCCCGCCATGCCCGGAATGAGCTTCATGATGCCGCCTAAGGAGCCCATGTTTTTCATCAGGCGCATCTGTTTGAGGAAGTCGTTAAAGTCAAACTTCGCTTCCAGAATCTTCTTCTGTAGCTTTTCAGCATCGGCAATATCGACCGCCTCTTGAGCTTTCTCGACCAGGGTGAGCACATCGCCCATCCCGAGAATGCGGGAAGCCATGCGATCGGGGTAAAACGGCTGTAACGCCTCAACTTTTTCACCCACACCGATAAATTTGATCGGCTTTCCAGAGATTTCTCGAACCGAGAGCGCCGCCCCACCGCGGGCATCCCCGTCCATCTTGGTCAAAATCGCTCCCGTGATGCCAATTTGCTCATGAAACGTCTGAGTTAGATTGGCGGCTTCCTGCCCCGTCATCGCATCAACGACCAGCAACACCTCATGGGGCTGAATCGTTTCCTTAATTTGGGCCAACTCTGACATCATGGCTGGGTCAATCTGAAGACGCCCAGCCGTATCCACAATCACCGTATCGACCCCATCTTCACGCGCTTTAGCAATTCCCTGGCGGGCAATTTCGACGGGATTGGCATCGGTGCCCATTTCAAACACAGGCACGTTGATCTGTTTGCCTAGGGTGATGAGCTGATCGATCGCCGCCGGACGGTACACGTCCGTAGCGACCATCAGCGTCGATCGCTGCTCTTTGCGTAGATGCAGGGCTAGCTTCGCCGTCGCCGTCGTTTTACCGGTTCCCTGCAACCCTGCCATCAGAACCACAGTTGGAGCCGATGCCGCATGAGCTAAGGGGGCGTTGGTTTCCCCCATAATATTGACCAGTTCATCATGAACAATCTTGATGAACTGTTGGCCAGGATTAACCCCCGAAACAACTTCCGCCCCTTGGGCTTGTTCTTGCACCCTTGCCGTAAATGCCTTGACAACTTGCAGGTTGACGTCTGCTTCTAGAAGCGCACGACGCACATCGCGGAGCGTCTCCTGAATATTGGCTTCGCTAATTTTGTCTTGGCCCCGGAGCTTTTTCCAGGCACCTTCGAGACGATCAGAAAGGGCTTCAAACATAAGTTAAAGTTGATGCGATCTTGCACAGAAGAGCAAAAAAATGAGGCAGAATGGTAAGTGATCTTACTGACATTTAACATATCAGCTTAGAATCTTCATTCTACTGGGTGGTTGCTAACGGTAGCATCACAATAAGTCGGTTAAGAAATTTCGGCAGCAACACTTGCGTCACCTATTGGATCTAATTGCGGTTATTCGAGTCCTCCAATAGGCGGTGAGACTAGTCAGGGTGCATGGTTTAAGACTAGGACTTACGCTGCAGCTTCATACGATTCCCCGATCTCGGGAATCCTGAGAGCTGCTGGCTTGGTGTAGGTAGCAGTAGCGACAACATCTACCTGATAGCGAGTCCTGCGATGAACAGATTGGCATAGGCTGAACGCCTTGTCCAGTTAGTCAAGACTGGTTATGTCAGACTGCGTGAGGAATACAGCAATGATCAACGGACAAACCGATCCAGGTTTAGAGATAGCCCAACCAACCAACGGACATGCGTCTGGGCAATTCTCTGAACCCAGTATTCCAGCTTGGTGGTCAGTGATTGAACGCTACAGCCGCCTACTCGTAGCGGTCGTTAATCTGCAGAACCATCGCATTGAGTGGACCAGCGATCGCTTTCGTAAGTTGGTTGGCATGGTCGACGCCCCCCCGACGCTGGGCGATACGGTGCTACAACGCCTGGATCCTGAGGATCAGCGCTGGGTTCGTGAGCGTATTCGCCGCCACGTGCTGCAGGCAATTTTGTCGGCCCACTATGAGCGTACAGATCTGATTCCTTCCCGCTGGTTACATGAGCCGTTGATTCTTTCGGTCAAACCTCTGGAGGGCGATCGCGCCCGCTTTGTCGAATTCAATATCAGCAGTGACCATATTCGGATTCTTTCTCTGGATCCGGCGATTGAAAAAGCGTTAGCCGATTGCTGGTCAGGGACGCCGGATCCCCCCATGGTGATGCAGCAGTTGAATGATCAGGATGCGCCTCTGCAGCGGGTTTGGCAGTTGCT
>JBCBTQ010000299.1:0-5742 GCA_039818605.1 Cyanobacteria bacterium J06639_14
AAATCATTTCAATGAGTTTTTCTGATGAGCCAGCAGTTGATTTTAGGGCGGGCCATCAGCGAAGACAGTATCGGCGTCGAATGCGGGCTCCAGACCCAAGGGCCGATTAACCGACCTCTTGCGAGGTTTTGACCTGGGGTTGTGCCTGGGGTTGGAATTGGAACAGCGTGTAGACCACATTCCGGCGAATGCCGGTCATCATGTCGAGGAACACCTCATAGCCTTCGCTCTTGTACTCAATCAGTGGATCTTTTTGACCATAGCCACGCAGACCGACGGTTTCACGTAGGGCATCCATCTGCTGCAGGTGCTCTCGCCACAGCGTATCGATTTGCTGCAGAATGAAGAACCGTTCAGCGTCGCGCATGAGGCCAGGCTTCATCTGGTCTACCTGAGCTTCCTTCATGTCATAGGCAATCCGCACTTGCTCGTGGAGGAAGGTCTTAATTTCACCCACCGAGAGGTCTTCTAGCTGCGTTGGCTCTAGATCAGACAGCAGGTAAACAAATTCCTTGATCTTGCCAACCATTTCTGGCAGCTTCCATTCTTCCGGGGGCAGCTCAGGGTTGATGTAAGCTTCGACGATGTCATCCATAGTGCGCTCGGCATAGGAGATAACCAGTTCCTTTAAGTCTTGACCTTCCAGCACGCGGCGACGCTCAGCGTAGATAGCACGCCGCTGATTGTTCATCACCTCATCGTACTCAAAGACCTGCTTCCGGATGTCGTAGTAGTAGGTTTCGACCTTTTTCTGAGCCCCTTCCAGGGAACGAGTCAGCATACCGGATTCGATGGGCATGTCCTCTTCGACGCGGAACATGTTCATCAGGCCGGCAACGCGATCGCCGCCAAAAATCCGCAGCAGATTATCTTCCAGACTCAGGAAGAAGCGCGTCGAACCAGGGTCGCCTTGACGTCCTGCCCGGCCTCGTAGTTGGTTATCCACGCGGCGCGACTCATGTCGCTCAGTACCAATCACGTGTAAACCCCCTTCCCCAATCACCTTGTCATGTTCGGCGTCGGTGAAGTGTTCATACTCTTTCAGAATCAAGTTGTAGATTTCCCGCAGCTTCTGAATCACCGGATCATCCGTCGGGGCTTTTTCCGCTGCGATCGCCATCTTCTCTTCCGCTTCTAGTTCCGGTAAGCTTTGCCCACCGTAGGTTTCTACGGCAAAATCGACCGCTGACTTGAGGGTATTTTCGGCCTCTTTGGAAAGCTCGGTCGGGAAGATATCAGGGGAGGCTTTCCACGTTTTTACCTTTTTGTTGTCCCCAAAGCCTTGGGCACGGTTACGTCCTTTGGTGCCCGGTACGCCAGCAACCGCAAATCCCTCGTCATCTTCTGGTTTGACGATACGGGGCATGAGATACTCGCGCACTTTCAGACGCGACATATATTCAGAATTACCACCCAGAATAATGTCCGTACCGCGTCCGGCCATGTTGGTGGCAATAGTCACCGCCCCGCTGCGCCCCGCTTGAGCCACGATTTCAGCTTCCCGCTCCACGTTTTCAGGCTTGGCATTCAGGAGATTATGGGGAATATTACGCTGGGCGAGCAAGGCTGACAGCAATTCAGACTTTTCGACACTGGTGGTACCGACTAGTACAGGCCGACCGGCTTCGTGCATCTCAGCGCATTCTTCCGCAACAGCTTTCCACTTAGCCTGTTCCGTTTTGTAGACGACATCAGCCACATCCCGGCGTTGAGAAGGGCGGTTGGTATCGATCACCGTCACTTCCAGGTCGTAGATCTTTTCAAATTCCGGTTCTTCCGTTTTGGCCGTGCCTGTCATCCCAGAGAGTTTGGGGTACAGCAAAAAGAAGTTCTGATACGTGATGCTGGCAAGCGTTTGGGTCTCGGGCTGAATTTCCACCTTCTCCTTGGCCTCAATTGCCTGGTGGAGACCATCACTCCAGCGCCGTCCTGGCATCACGCGCCCGGTAAATTCATCCACAATAACCACTTCGCTATTGCGGACAATGTAATTGACATCCTTGACAAAGAGTTCTTTGGCCTTAATGGCATTGAATACATAGTGCGCCCACGGATCTTTCGGGTCGAACAGATCGGTGACATTCAGCAGTTCTTCCGCCCGGATAAAGCCCTCGTCGGTGAGCAGTACATTCCGTGCTTTTTCGTCAACCTCGTAGTGATCTTCACCATTGAGACCCCATGCGACCTCTGCCGCTTGGGTGTATTTCTCGCCAGGACGCTCTACCTGCCCAGAAATGATCAGGGGGGTGCGGGCTTCATCAATCAGAATGGAGTCCACTTCGTCAATGACGCAGAAGTTGAAAGGACGCTGCACCACATCAGCCATGGCTGTGGCCATGTTGTCCCGCAGGTAGTCAAATCCAAACTCGCTGTTGGTGCCATAGGTGATGTCGCAGGCATAGTTTTTCTTCCGCTCTGACGGACTCATGCCTTGCTGAATCAGACCCACATCTAACTGGAGGAATCGATGCACCTGGCCCATCCACTCGGCATCACGACGAGCTAGATAGTCGTTTACGGTGACAACATGTGCTCCTTTGCCAGTTAGGGCGTTGAGATAGGAGGGCAGGGTCGCCACTAAAGTTTTACCTTCGCCTGTTTTCATCTCGGCGATTTGCCCTTCATGGAGCACCATGCCACCAATTAGCTGCACATCGAAATGGCGCATGCCTAAAACTCGCCGCGAGGCTTCCCGGACAACCGCAAAGGCTTCGGTGAGCAAATCATCCAGCGAGTCCCCATTTTCCAGACGCTGTTTGAACTCGCCCGTTTTGGCTGCCAGAGCTTCATCTGACAGCGGCTGGATTTCTTCTTCCAGCAGATTAATTTCCACTACGTCAGGTTTGTAGCGCTTGAGCTTTCGAGCGTTTGGATCACCAAGCAGGGCTTTCAGCATATGTCCGGAGACGATGAATTAACAGAATCTTTAGTAAAACGAATATTGCAAACCTTTACAAGGGGCGATCGCCGCACCTGACAAGGCTGATATAAGCTTTACGTTTGTTGATCCTACCACTTGTGCCTCGGGTGTATGGAGGAAGGGGGTGGACGAGAAGTGCTGAAAAACTTTCTTGCGGTGAATAAGCTTCTCTGAGTTGGCATCGAGGGAGGAGAGCAAGCATTCCAGACGGTAATGTTTGATTCAGCGATCGCCTTAAAGCGGTCTTTTTATGTCCTCAAATCATAACAAAAACCACTAGCGAATAACCTTTAATCCATCATATATATACTTATGTTCCTCTGCATTCTGTCCATGAAAAACATTTTTCTTGTCAGTTTCTAGAGTGCGGGGTTTAAAATAGGTTGGGCTTGATTTAGGTGTAGCGGATTAAGTTGTTGGTTTTAGCGATGCGCTATGTTCCCTTCACTGGTCATGTTATTAGCACGCAGGGTTTGATTTGGCTGCTGCGATGCTGCTCTAATCAATTTCCTGTTAAGGCTTTCACAGGGGATGTTTCAGCGATCTGTGAAGGCTCAATAGTATTGTGGCGACGACGATGAAGCGTCTGATCTTGACCTTCTCGATCAGACGTTAATGGGAGGATTTAAGTCAGTAATCACTGACTGTTTGTTCTGTTGGCTAGAGACTTTTGGACGTTTATTATTTACCAGGAATTTACGCTGATATGGACTGCCGTCACATTCAATTTCGATACACTGATGCGTTAAGTGATGCTGATTTGTCGCAGCTTCTTACTTTATTTCAAGACGCTGCTTTTTGGGCCTGCGATCGCGATTCTGACGACCTGAGAACCGCGATCGCTCACAGTCATCCTGTGGTGACTGCTTGGGATGGTGATCATCTCATTGGCTTTGCCCGTGCCACTTCCGATGGCATTTACCGAGCTACGATTTGGGATGTGGTTATCCACCCTACCTATCAAGGTGCAGGATTGGGTCGTCGCTTGGTGGAAACTGTGTTGGGGCATCCCCACATGAATCGAGTTGAGCGTATTTACCTGATGACGACGAACCAACAGCGGTTCTACGAACGTATTGGTTTTGAAGAAAACCAAACCACGACGATGGTGCTGTTTAATCAGACGATCGCTCCGATACCCAATTTTGCTGCGGCTGAGATGGTTCAGGATATCGAGTCTTAAAGACGGGATGCCCAAACTTAAAACATGAGTTTGGGTTAGGTGGCGTGGGTCGTATCACGATGGGTCCGGCGTTCTGACGAACGGGTGGGGTGTTGACCTACGCTTTGCAGGGGTTATGTTCAGGGGAAATCCAAATGCCTAACCCCTGTTATGGAAAACGGATGATTTCTGGAGCGATGCGATATGTTGCGTCTTTGAATTAGGGGGTGGGTAAACCGAATTGCTTATCAGGGCTGGCAATCGCTTGTTTTTGGGAGAAAAGGGTGTCTATTTGAGTCGCTCCTAAGGGTTTATACCAGAAGTAGCCTTGTCCATACTCACAGCCGATGGATTGTAGGGTCTGCATCTGAGCTGAGGTTTCAATACCTTCAGCTACTACGTCCATGCCTAGTGTATGAGCTAGTAAAACAATTGTTCTAAAAATTGCTTCTTTACCAGAGGTGATTTCGATATTTTTGATAAAAGAGCGATCTATTTTCAGTGTATTGATGGGAATCTCATGTAAACGACTGAGAGACGAGTAGCCAGTACCAAAGTCATCGATGCACAGCTGAATACCTAAATTTTGTAATGCCTCAATTGTGTTGGTGATCTGAGAGAATTTCTCTAAAATACAGCTCTCAGTCAGCTCTAGCTTCAGAACATCCCTTGAAACTCCAGTTGCAATCAATATTGCTTTGATGTTTTTGATAAGGTCTGGATGCCGAAGCTGTATTGCTGATAAATTAACGCTCATGGTCAGCTTGTCAGAGGCAAATATATCAGGAAACTGTTGTTTCCATCGTTGCATCTGTTCACAAGCTTCTTGAATGACCCAACGACCTAGACTATGAATCAACCCTGTTTCTTCAGCAATTTGGATAAACTCGCCAGGGTAAAGTAGACCCTGCTGGGGATGTTCCCACCTTACTAAAGCTTCAAACCCAATTAATGTTTGGGTCGTCATCGATAATATTGGCTGGTAATGCAGACACAATTCATGGCGTAGAATAGCGTGATGTAAATCACGTTCTAGCGTTAATCGTTTTTGTGCCTGGGTTTGCATCGCTGCGCTGAAAACGGAATAGCAGCGCTTACCTGAACGCTTAGCCTGGTACATGGCGATATTGGCATCCCGCAATACCGCTTCAGGGCTAGACTGATTGCTCTCGTTAAGGGTAATGCCAATGCTGGCTCCTAAGAGGAGTTCGTGGTGGTCAACTCTGATGGGAAGCTTGAGTTGTGCTTGGATTCGTTCGCAGAAGGCAATAGCTTGAGATAAATCTTGAATTCCATCTAATAGAATTACAAACTCATCGCCTTCTAGCCTTGCTAAAGAATCGTTTGAACTGAGCAAAGCTTTAAGATAGACCACAATATGCTGAATAAATTTATCACCAATATCGCGACCTAAACTGTCGTTAATTGACTTGAAAGAGTCTAAATCAATATATATAACAGCATACTGATAGGCGGATATGCGTTGCGACTTATGAATAGCTTGGTGTAGGGATGCTAGAAAATACGTTCGGTTTGGCAGCCCGGTTAAACCGTCATGGGAGGCATTGTAAATAAGTTTTTTCTCGCGACTAATAAGTTCTTTTTGGACGTGCTGCAGACGATGCAAGCTATCGGTAAGCTCGGCGGTTCTTTCTTGAAT
>JBCBTQ010000300.1:0-5702 GCA_039818605.1 Cyanobacteria bacterium J06639_14
CCAGCGAGTGAGCCATCTTCTCGCTCAACGGGACGTTGGAGATGGCCACGAAACAGTAACGGTTATCTGCCGTGGTCAATCCTATAGAACGACTCGTACTTATACTGTTCACCACAAGCTAACGCAAGAGATTGCGCCTAACGATTGGTATTTGAGTGTCGTACTGCGAGGCGCATATACCTGCGGTTTACCCGAGCAGTATTGTTGGCAACTTTTCCATCACATGCATCATTTGCAGCAAACCCAGAAAGCTAGTGTTTATCCCAAAACCGCTTAGAAGCGTTGGCTTGTTTTACTGTAGAACTTCGCCAGATGAGGACGGGAAGATGGGGGAGAGATGAGTTCGGAGTTCGGAGTTCGGAAAACATTTGATAGGTTGGAGTTTCGGCTACTGAGTTTATCCCGATTCTTCTAGTCGCGACTATTGATACGGCTCCATTACCCCATCAATCCCATGCGGCACTGTGTGGTACCATCTCGCAGAATTGATATTAGATGCTGACTTCCGACTTCCTACCCAACCAGGATTTCCTAGCTTAAACGGTCCCCTAACAAGACTTAGCGATGCACGGGATGTTGCCCATAGAAGGGAAGTACCGTTTGCCAATGGGGGCGATCGCCTGCAGTCCATTGATGTTGGGCGAGGGACAGTACTCCTGTCACTGATGCGGCAAGTCCTCCCTCGGCGGTAATGAGGTGATACGGCTGGGACCAAGAGGTTAGGCAAGCTTCCCAGTCAGCTTGAGAGCGAACGGCCTCGGGAAGTTTGTTCGTTAGTCCATTGGGATGAGAGTGATAGATGGCCCCAAAGATTTCTTCGCGCTGGGCACGCAAGGCGATCGCAATATCAGCCGTCGGGGGATTGGAGATGTTCTGCGATAGGGAATGGGTTTGGGCGATCGCAGCCAGACTAGAGACACCAAATAGCGGAATCGCAAGCTGCTGAGCTAGGGTCCGAGCAACGACAACCCCAATGCGTGTCCCTGTGAATCCTCCCGGACCTTTAGCAACGGCTAAAAAGGCCAGATCGGACCAAGCATAGGGATGCATAAACGTAGCCAAGCTAGTGTGTAGATACTGAGTCAGATCACGCCCTAGTGGCCACGTCTGATGACGTTCTACCGCATTAAAGTCAGTAAGTGCCAGGCCCAATTCTGGACTACTGGTATGAATTGCTAGACCAATCATGCTTCGGTGCGAACCGAACCGTCAGGCATCACAGTGTCTTGAAACGTCGCTCCGTCCAATACAGCCGCTTCCAAGTCGGCGTCCTGAAAACTAGCCGTCGTCAAATCGGCCCCGCTCAAATTGACACCGATGAGTTGTGCCCCCACTAACGACGCCTCATTAAGGCTGGCCCCTAAAAGATTGGCTTCCTTAAGGTTGGCATCTTTCAAGTTGGCTTTGGTTAAGTTGGCGCGATTAAGGCGGGCTCCGCGCAAATTGGCTCCCTCCAGGTTGGCTTCACTCAGGTCCGCATTGGAAAGACGGGCATCAATCAGGCTGGCGTCTTCCAGGTTGACTTGGCTCAGTTTCGCCCGCTGAAGTTCAGCCCGTTTAAGATCAGCTCGACTTAAGTTGGCGTTGGCCAGATTAGCTCGGCTCATTTCAACCCCAATGAGACTAGCTTTACTCAGATCACAGTTGCTGAGATCGCTGCTGCTCAAGTCGGAGCGGTTGAGGTTGACTTTAACCAAGACAGCTGTGCTGAGACTACTTTCCGCAAGATCAGCCCCCAAAAGGTTAGCGCCGGTTAAATTAGCCTGAGTAAGATTGGCCTTGTTGATATCAGCGCCACTGAGGTCGGCACGAGTCAGATTTGAGTTGGTTAAATCGGCAGCGGACAGAGATGCGCCAATACAGTTCGTGCGGGATAAATCGACATCTTTGAGGTTGGCCGCACTAAGCGATGCATTGCTGAGGTTTGCACCACTCAGATCAATTTCTACCTCAGGATTTTCTAGACGCCACTGATTCCAGTTGTCCACACCTGACCTGAGCTTTGCAAGTTGTTCGTCATTCGCCATCTTGCTACCTCAACTTTACTAGCCTTTTCGTCAGGGTAAAGAGCCCGTAACTTCGAACTCAATACCCAACACACCCATATCTCACAATTGACCAACTGCCAATTTTCAGGGTTTATCATTGCACATTTCGGATGAGTTGAACGGATGTTATTTTGACGAAGAATCGGGAATATGGGGGAACGATCGCTGAATCAGATAACCTGCCTGGGTTGCGCAAAGAAAAGTGGATATCTGTGTCGTTGGCGCTTGTTGGGTGAGCCCCATGATGGGGGCAGCACTAGAAGGAGCAGCGGCGATCGCGTGTACATTGGCCAAACCACCCGGCGTGGCAGGTGGAGTCGGCCAACACTGAAGCTGTCCGTCCTGGCTACCTGTAATGAGATAGGGCCGAGTGCGATCAGTCAATAGCGACCGTATCGGTAAACTAAATCCTTGGGCATTGACAGCCTGTAAGATGCCGCCAGTGGCGGGGCAGCGCCACCAAATAGTCATGTCCCAGCCAACACTCACCAACGCTTGATCGTTCGCCAACCAGCCCAAGGTGGTAATGGCTCCAGCATGACGACTGAAGGTTCTCAGGCATTCCATCGTTGATACTTGCCACAGTTTTACCTGCCCTTGAGTATCCCCACTCGCCAGCAGGGTGCCACTATGACTCAGTGCCAGTGCTGTTATGCCTGTGGAATGTCCTCCGGGCCAGTCAGTTTTGTGGTCACCATCCGATTGCCATTGGTGCAACCCGCCTTGGTTATCAGCACCCATAATGGCTTGGCCATTGGGGGTAAAGATCAGTTGGGTAATGCCATGCGATAAAGCAGTCAAGGTATAACAGTGCCACTGGCCTTGGGTAAGGTGCCAAATTTTGAGTTCACCCTGCCGCGTTCCGAGGGCAAACGCGGGTTGCTGGGGATGGGGCGCTAAGACAGAAGGCGATAAATTACTAGAAACCAGGGTGTCGAGAAGTGTCTGAGGACGATGCAGCGATCGCACTTCAATGCTTCCAACCGCCGTTAACACCAGTAATACGTCGGCCTGGGGTAACGCCACAATCTGCTCAATTTCAGTTTCTAAGTGCACCTCCCAGTTGGCGGTCCATGGCTGAGCACGACGCGGGGTGACAGGTGGCAGATCTGGCGCTTCTGGGTGAGGAATCTGTAATGCGGTCATCACCGCCTCAACAGACGCGATGCGATCGCCCAGTCTCGGCTGCACCATATGATCCAGAACCGTGGCCAACTGATCGCTCACGTCCGGAACAATACTGCGCCAGCGCCAACAACCGTAGACGCCATCAAATAGATCAAAAGGTCTCAAGCCTGTGAGCAGATGAAGGCAAACGACACCCAAGCTGTAGAGATCGCTAGCAAACGTCGCTTCGCCGCGTAACTGTTCTGGAGCTACATATTCGGCACTCCCAACAACCGTGCCGGGAGTTGCCATGCGGGTGGCGGTCAACGGTTTGAAGACACCCAAATCCACGAGCCACCAGTGTGATTGGTCAGCGGGACGGCGAAGATTGGTGGGTTTGATGTCGCGGTGAATAATGTGATGTTGATGCAGGTGTTGCAGGATAGGTAGCACATCCCTCAAGAGGTCTAGAACGGCTGCACTGGTAAAGGGGCCTCGTTGCGCCTGCAAGCATTGATCAAGGTGCATCCCAACCAAAAACGCTTGCACCAGAAATTGGTGCTGTCCGCGTTCCCAGTAACTGAGCAGATTGGGAATCTGTGGGTGCTGGCTGGCGATCGCAAGATGCACCACGTCCTTGCGCAACCGCTCGGCAGCCGTGTCGCGTGCCAATCCTGTGTTACCAGCAGGGGTAAAGCGCTTAATAAGGCACTGTGGCTTAATCAGAGTTGAGCGATCGCGCCCTAAAAAAGTGCGGCTATGTTGGCCTGTTCCTAACGGTTGAACGGCCTCGTAGCGATCGCCCAAGCGTAAGCGCCAACCGCAGGCTTGGCAGAAGCGGTGAGTCTCGGGATTTTTAGGACTGGGACAGTCTGGATTGAAGCAATAGGTCATCGCAACCGTAGTCGCAGGACCAAGGGTAGGTGATCGGAGGCTTGGGCAGCCGCTGTTAGTACTTGTACATCCAGTAGCTCAATCGTATCCGGTGTGTAAAAAACATAGTCCAGTTTGTATTGAGGTGTATCTGCAGGGAAGGTAAAGTTCTCTGCTTGCGTGAATTGGTCGGCTGGAATTGCTGAGACCAAAGCTTCAGAGTCCACCATCGTTTGAATGGTGCGTGGTTCTCCTTCTTCGGGTCGATTCAGGGCACTATTGAAGTCCCCGATTAACAGAACGGGGCCTTGTTGCGCCGCCGTTTCG
This sequence comes from Cyanobacteria bacterium J06639_14, assembly GCA_039818605.1. Classification (GTDB taxonomy): domain Bacteria; phylum Cyanobacteriota; class Cyanobacteriia; order Phormidesmidales; family Phormidesmidaceae; genus SIO1E4. The sequence continues at coordinate 4,356 of JBCBTQ010000300.1, forward strand.
GCCAACTGACGCACGAAGAGGGTCTGATTCAGACGAGTTGGGTTATCGAAAGCTTCGAGATGAATGTTGATGAGAGTCAGGCGGCGATCGCCAACGGTAATGTCTACCACTTGAGCTAGCCGCTCTAAATACAGCGCGTTGTAGAAAAAAGGATTGCTCGCGACCTTTTCTAGCACGAATCGCTCATGGCGTTTAATCGGGAACCGACTCAGCAGCGCCTGCCCGGAGAGAATGGAACCAAAGTGAGCCGCGGGTGGCCAGAAGGGAAACGGCACATAGCGCTTATCCCAGTTGATGGCGATGGCTTGTTGGGAATACTCGAGGGCGCTGCCAATGGCTGCCACCTGATCCACGTTGAAGGATCGTTTTGATCCTAAATCGACCTCCTGCAAAGCAACGAGGTCTGGATTGACGGCCTGGAGCGCCGCGATCGCGGTGGCAAGATTATCGTCATACAACTGACGTGTACGCTCAACAGCTTGATTATTGGTCAAACCTGACAAATAGCCAATGTTGTAACACACTAGAGTGATTTCATCCGTTGCTGGCTTTAAGGGATATTCATCGATGGAGACTTGATGCGCGTAGCGATCTGCCGGATACTGTCCAGAGCTAGCCCAGAGGAAAAAAAGAATCAGGGTTATTGCCCCTCCACCTACGAGGATCAGCAGCCCTAGCAACAGTTTCTGCATGTCTCACTACATCCCTTTTCCGATTCGTGTTCCCAGTCTGTTGTTAGCTTGCCTAAGCCGTCTGTCCCCAGCATGAAGGGCCATGGCGAGTGAATCCCGGTTATTTTCCCATCCCTTATTCTGAAATACTCGATGTTGGTTAAAAACCTTATTTTTTACGGTCTACTGGTCTTTGTGCCCATTTCCATTACGGCTCATTTTCTGGGCTGGGGCGATGCGGTCGTGTTTATCACCGCAGCCGTTGCGATCATTCCTCTCGCAGGCTGGATGGGGACTGCGACCGAAGAAATTGCGGTTGTGTTGGGCCCCTCTTGGGGCGGCCTTATGAACGCCACCTTTGGCAATGCCACCGAGTTGATCATTGCCCTGTTGGCTCTGAACGAGGGATTGGTGAACATCGTCAAGTCCAGCATTGTCGGTTCGATCGTCGGCAACCTATTGCTGGTGATGGGACTATCCATGTTCTTGGGGGGGCTCAAGTATAAAGAACAGGACTTTCAACCCATTGTTGCCCGTGTGAATGCTTCAGCGATGAACCTGGCAGTCATTTCTATCTTGCTGCCTACCGCCGTCAACTTCACGTCAGAGGGGATTGCTGAACCGGCTTTACAAAGACTCTCGGATTTAGTCGCGATCGTGTTGATCGGGGTTTATG
>JBCBTQ010000301.1:0-5681 GCA_039818605.1 Cyanobacteria bacterium J06639_14
GTGCAGGGGGGAGTAGGCCTGTAAGGCTTTAAACTCCGCTTCATTCTGAGGTGAACCATAATCAGATTCCCAAGCCCAGCCAATCGTAAATTGGTTGAAGCGTAGCATATCCATCACGCCCACTGCTGGCAATGCGGCCCCAAATAAATCAGGACGCTGGGTCATGCAAGCCCCGACTAACAAGCCCCCATTACTCCCTCCCATAATGGCCAACTTGTCTGAGGTGGTGTACTGATTCGCAATCAACCATTCAGCCGCAGCAATAAAATCATCAAAAACGTTTTGCTTATTGAGCTTGGTTCCGGCTAAATGCCAAGCTTCACCGTATTCACCGCCGCCACGCAAGTTGGGGACAGCATAAATGCCTCCCATTTCTAGCCAAACTAAATTACTGACTGAAAATCCCGGTGTTAGAGATATGCTAAACCCCCCATAGCCATAGAGTAGGGTAGGATTCTGGCTATTCCGCACCAATCCCTTTTTATAGGTGATAAACATGGGAATGCGGGTCCCATCCCGGCTGGTGAAAAATACCTGGTTCGTTTCGTAATCGTCTGGGTTGAATTTGACTTGCGGTTGCCGATAAAGGGTACTTTCACCCGTTACCAGGTCATAGCGATAAAGGGTATTGGGAGTGGTGAAACTAGTGAAACTATAAAAGGTTTCGGTGTCTTCTCGTTTGCCATCAAACCCGCCTGCAGAACCAATTCCGGGTAATTCAACATCGCGGATAAAGTGCCCTTTGAGGTCAAAGATCTTGACCTGCGATCGCGCATCTTGCAAATAATCGACCAAAAAACGATGGTTTAAGACGCCAACACTCTGCAAAGTGTCAGCCGATTCTGGAATTACTTCTTGCCACTGATCACGTTCTGGTTGGGCAATGCTGATAGCGACTACACGCCCCTTCGGCGCGTTCAGATCAGTTTGGAACCAGAACAGAACACCTTCATTGTCGATCAAGCTAAACTCAGCCTCAAATTCTGCGATCAGCTCAACAATAGGGCTGTCAGCAACCTGCAAATCTTTGTAAAAGATCAGATTACGAGGGTCCGTTCCCCGCCATACAGAAATAATGAGGTATCGTCCGTCCTCAGTGACGCTGCCGCTGAACCCCCACTCTTTTTGATCAGGACGCTCATAGACCAACACATCATCTGATTGTGGGGTGCCCAAGCGATGATAATAAAGCTTTTGATAATAGTTGATAGCTTCTAGCTTTGCTGTCTCATCCGGTTCGTCGTAACGACTGTAGAAAAAACCTTGATGATCGTGGGTCCAAGCGGCACCGGAAAACTTGATCCACTGGAGATGATCATCGAGATCTTCACCGGTATCAATCCGTCGGACTTTCCATTCCATCCAGTCTGATCCTGAGCTGGAAAGTCCATAAGTCAGGTATGCCCCATCTTCGCTAATAGCAATCCCTCCGAGGGCGATTGTCCCATCCTCTGAAAGTGTATTGGGATCAAGCAAGATGCGAGGTTCTGCTTCTAAGCTGGGTGAAGTGTACAAAACACTTTGATTTTGAAGACCATCGTTTTTGTAGAAAAAATACTGGTTTCCTCGCTTAAAGGGAGTTCCGTAGCGTTCATAGTTCCAGAGTTCTGTTAAGCGCTCTTGGAGGCGATCGCGACCGGATAATTCCGCTAAGTAACCGGTCGTAACTGTATTTTGGGCCTCAATCCAGGCACGGCTTTCTTCCGAATAGGGATCTTCTAGCCAACGATACGGATCAGCAACCGCCAAACCATGATACGTATCGATCTGGCCACTCTGACGACTCTCAGGGTAAACGAAGCGGAATGGTTCCATAGTAATGGCAGCACTTTGTAGGTGTCGTGTCGTGCATCAGATAAGAGCACACTAATCCTATATCCTTAGCGGATTTCCAGGACATTCAAATTCCTCTTGACTGTAACAAAAGGTCAACAGCCTGTCAGAGATTACTTAAAAATCAATTGAAGTGAAAACCGGTACTTCCTGCGTTCCGCTACCTTCACTATCACCTTCTAAATCATTGCTGATCGCAAATTCCTCTTCCTTGCGTTGAGCTTCGGCAACTGGAATTTTCGCACCGTTGATGACAGCGCCTAAAAGTCGGATATCCTCATTTTCCTCAAGCTGCTCTAACACCGTCGTGAGCACAGGTTTCTCGGTAAAGTCAGGGCGCGCCACAATAATCATGCCGTCGCTCCTCGATTCCAGCAACATAGCATCGTTGCTGGTTGTCAAGTCCGGAGCATCCAAAATAATGAAGTCAAACCGGGCCGTAACATCTTTCAAAAAGCGTGACATTTCATTCGAATCCAGAATTACTGCTGGGTTTCGCTGAGGACCTACCCCTGAAGAAATGTAGAGATTAGCCACAGTGGGAACCATCTGGACGGGATCAGAAAGATGGCCACCGTAATACCGCAAAGGTTCGACAACAGCCTGCTCGTTAGGCTTGAGTCCCAAACGCCCCGCCCGCGAAGATGCTCGCATATTCATTTCGACAATCAGCGTTCGTCGTCCAGCGCGAGCTGAAGCAATACCCAAATTAAAGGCTGTAGTTGTTTTACCTTCTTGATCACGAGTACTCGTCACAAGAATTGTATGAGGAACCCGCCCTTCATTGACCTGTACGCCAGAAATCTGCAGGTTACTGCGCAGACGTTCGTAGATGTCATTGCAAGCATGGTTGGGATCCGTAATCAGAGCCATAGCCGGTTTGCTACGTCGAGGAGCCATAGCCGGAATGAGCCCTAACAAAGGCACATCCTGCTGCTCGAATAGCTTGTCCAAATCTTCATAGGTCCGAACAGTGGAGTCAAGCAGATCAAGCAGATACACAATACCGCCACCGACTGCCAGCCCAAGGACTGAACCAATCAATAGCACCATCAACGGATTGGTGGCCTCAACTGGCAAGAGAGCTGTCAAAGGCGGGCTAGCAACCGACAAACTACTAACAGTTTCAGCCTCAGCGGCCTGAGCATCAATCCGCTTAGCCTGAATTTGATCAAACAGAGCGCGCTTCAGCGCTACCTGTTGAGCTAATCGATCGCGCTCAAGTTGCAAATTAGGCAACTGCGCATACTCCTGCTTAAGTTCTCCTTCTGAGCGTGCCAGAACATCCTGCTGGATCAACAATGCCTGCCGCTGAGTATCCAAGTTAATGAGTTCGAACGCCAGTTCTGCTCGTGCCGGGTCAAGATTACTAAACACACGCACTTGCTCACTGGGTAAAGCCACCAAGTTACCACCACCACTGAGGACCTCAAATGCCCTTTCTTCCAGGAGTTGACTATAAGACTCCAAGCTCCTTTGAAGTTCAACCATAGTGGGGTGCTGCGGCCGTAACTGTTCAGACAACAACCGCATCTGAGTTTCGGCCTGATAAATGTTAGCTCGCAGTTCAGCGATGATCGGGTCGGCACTCAGCGCGGAAGACACATATGCCCCTTGTGGACTTAACCCCAATCGCGATTGCAGGCTACTCATTTGAGCCTCAATACCTGCTAGCGTGATCTCATTTTGTCGCCGTTCGTTTTGTCTACCAGAAATAGCACCTAAAAGACTGCCATCTTCTGCGGCCTGAATGGCTGGACCTTGTAGGCGATCATACGCTTCTAGTTCCTGCTCTGCCCTACGTAATTCACCCTCAATACCTGGCAGGCGTTCGTCCAAAGCCTGCACAATTGCATTCAACCGGGCCCGATTGGTTACCCGACTGAGCTCAACCATGCCGCCAAACAAAACATCCAGGACAGCTTCTGCTTCCTCAGCGGTATCAGCAGTGTAGCGAACAGTAACTTGCTGCAGATTATTATCATCAGCTGCAATGTCAATGTCAGTGTTGTTGCGCATCGCTCCCGGACTGACATTAACATCTTGCTCAGCAAGTTGCTGCGATACCTGCTCTAACAAGATATCGGCCAGCAAAAATTCTCGCGTGATAATCCCCTGACCACGCTGCTGTAGCTCTACCCCCGTGTTCGTAAAGGTGACAACCGGAGCATTTTGAACCAAAACACCCTCCGATTGAAACTGCTCTTTGGGGGGAGGCTGAATTGCCACAACACTAGAAACGCCTAGCACTCCTAGGAAACCGGCAATACCTGCCCATTTATATCGTTGGAGGGCTAGAACATAACGCTTAAGGAGCGGGAGTACCATGGTATAGCTCTTTATAAATCAAATGGGCAATCTTAGAAAGCAGTTAAGAACTGACGTAAATCATCCTGGTAGTGTAAACTCGCTTTCTACACGACTCGCAAACGTGCATCCTGTACTCTCAATATTAAGGGCCAAATAGGTCGCCAGCAGAATCTGCTAAAGAATCGAAGAAAAGTATGAATCCTAAAACATCCCTAAACGGTTGAGTAAAGATGTTGAGCGCGTAGGTTATACGTGCTAACAGGGTCCGGTTCACAATAATGACATCATTATTGTGAAGTGGTGGGTTTTCCGACGGATCGCCACGGAAGGCAGCATTGCCATCCAGTGTAAGGGTAACGGCTTTACCTGCTTCCTCATCAAAGCGCACCAACCCAATCTCGTTAAGGTTTGATACATCTGGATTAAGACCAGTCATTGCCACCACATCAGCAAATCTACTCCCATTGGCAATAGTAAGTGCCGTCAGGTTTCCTCCAGCAGCCCCATATGTTAAGAGACGTACCGTAATTGTCGGTTGGGCGAGAGTCGAGCGCGCTACCAAGTCACGATCATATTCATCTAGAACAGCCGGATCAAGGCGCTCGACAACGATGACATCGCCATCTTGTAGGGCCACATTGGGAATTTCTTGCCCTTCTTTAAGCGGGGTAAAGAGATCCACAACTTGCTCCTGTAAACCACCGTTGGGGAGTTGCCTTTGAATCAATACCTCACGGAGATCGGCATCCCCTGTCGTGCCTCCCGCAGACAATAAGGCAGTTGAAATTTGGGGAGCCCCAAGAGGATAAAACCCGGGTCGTACGACTTCACCTAAAATCGTTACTTCAACGCCTCGTTGGGCGACTAACGTGATGCCAACGTCTGGGTTTACAACATATTGATCGTAAATAGCTCTGATTTTATTTTCTGATTGCTCCAAGGTTAAACCATTGAAGGAGGTGACGCCCTCTAGAGGCAAAATAACATTGCCTTCAATATCTAACGTTGCCTGGAAGCTCAGATCAGGGAATCGAGGCACGCTCACAAAAAAGCTGTCACCAGGTCCTAATCGATAGGTATCGAAGTCCGGTTCATCAGGGATTCCCAATATAAAGTTCTGTAAGCCTGATTCTGGAAAGGTTGGTGGCTGCGGCGGTAGCGGTGTTGCTGGAAAGCCTGGGGCCTCATCATCGGATTCGGGTATTGCTGGAAAAACAGGTATCTCAGCATCGGGTTCAGGTAGCGGAGCCGTGAGACCAGAATCTGGTTTGTTGAAAGGATCACGCTCTGGGCTTTCTTCAAGGCTAGGAGGGGGAGGTATCGAATTAGTTTCAGAGTCAGGTACTGTATCAGAGGTTTCTTCCAGTTCTTCAATCGAAGTATCCACTGCCGACGGTGGTTCCGCTTCATGCCCATCGGCTAAAACTGTCTCTGAAGTTGTTAAGAGTGTTTGCGATGACGGCGAAGTCGCTAAAACTGGAGTTCCAGAAAAGAGCAGCCAACCAACAATAGAGAGCCCTGATCCAGACCAGTAAAGA
>JBCBTQ010000302.1:0-5657 GCA_039818605.1 Cyanobacteria bacterium J06639_14
ATTTCTCAAGGGGAATTGGAGGGATCAATCTGACACGGCTGAGATGCGGAGATAAATTTAATTTACAGGGTGCTAGAACCCTGTGGCAGAAATACCGTCACGATTCCTTTCACCCAACCACCCTTCCACCCTTCCACCCTTCCACTATCGAAAGCGTTGCTCACGAGAAGAAGCAGTTTGTGGAATCGAGCAGCCTGCAAAGTACGGCGGCGACATGGCGGCGACATGACTCACCAAAACAGACGCCCTAACCGATTAGGACGTTACCGATGTTTGTAGCGAAGGGGCGATCGCGTTTGCCAACTTCCGTAGCATCACCGCAGTTGTTTCAAAGTTCACGCAGGCATCCGTGATGCTCTGGCCGTAGGTCAGCTGGCTCAAGTCTTCAGCAATCGACTGTTTGCCTTCTACCAGGTGACTCTCGATCATGACACCCAGAATATGCCGTGACCCCGTCTTAATTTGTTCAGCAATACAATCCAGCACCGCTACCTGTTTTTTGTGATCTTTATTAGCGTTGGCATGGCTGCAATCCACCATCATGCGTGGATTCAAATTCAATTTAGCGAGTTCCTGCGCCGCCTGCTCAACATTGGTGTTGTCATAATTAGGCCCTTTCTTGCCACCCCGCAGCACCAAATGTCCATCGGGATTACCGGTTGTCGCCACAATGCTGGCCAACCCATGATGATTGATGCCCAGAAAATGGTGGGGTCGACTCGCTGCTAGCATGGCATTCATGGCTGCTAACAAACTGCCATCGGTATTGTTCTTAAAACCAATGGGCATGGATAACCCAGAAGCCATTTCACGGTGGGTTTGGCTCTCCGTGGTGCGGGCTCCGATCGCGGTCCAGGAGATAACGTCGGCAATATACTGAGGCGTAATGGGATCCAGTAGTTCCGTAGCAGCAGGTAATCCCAAATGAGCCAGGTCTAGCAAAAGTTTCCGGGCAAGGCGTAAGCCCTGGTTGATGTCGTAACTGCCGTCCAAATGGGGATCGTTAATTAACCCTTTCCAGCCAATGTTGGTGCGAGGCTTTTCAAAATACACCCGCATGACAATTTCCAGAGAGCCCGCCAACTCTTCACGCAGAACGGCTAGTTTTTGGCCGTATTCTGTGGCTGCCTCAACATCATGAATCGAACAAGGACCCACAATCACCAGAAGACGACGATCTTCGTTGTACAGGATGTTGCGAATGCGATCGCGAGTCGCCGCCACTAAGGCTGCAGCTGTTTCAGTAATGGGCAGCTCATGATGCAGCAGCGCCGGGCTGATCAGGGGACGGGTCTCAACAACGTGTAGATCTTGAGTCTTGTGCATGAAATTTGGCAGTTTGCAGAGCAGATGAATAGGAACCCTACATCATTGTGATCGGTTTCGGGTCGAATGTGCGCAATTCTTTTGGAAAAATGTTTTTTGCGAACAAAAATTATCGGGGATTGAAGGCAATTGCATAATTTGAGCCCCCAGGATGTGGGTTTTTCCAGCCTTCTGAAGGGTTCACATCTTTCTGCCGTTGTCCTAGCCCATCGGTCATTCCATCCTCAATACCGTTATAGGGAATCCATATCGTGCTGTGGTAACTTGCCAAAGTTTTACATGGTTACGATCGCCCCCAAAGCTTCTAACGTCTGTCGCTGAGCCTCCGTCAACCCGGTTGCGTCAGTCAGATCCATACCTTCATAAAGCCGCGGTGCGCGCAGAATACCGACGCACTCACCACTCTGACTATCCCAAAGACGAACCGATTGATCCTGAGAACCACTAGCAACTAATTTTCCATCTGGACTGTAAGCAACCGACGAAATCAAGTGTTCATGACCGATACAACAGTGGTGACAGTGACCTGTTTCAGCATCCCAAAGGCGCAGCGCGCGATCGTGGGAACCGCTAGCAAACGTCCGGCCATCGGGAGCATAGGCGACGGAAAAGACCCAGTTTGTATGTTGGGCATAGGTCTCCAAACAGTCACCCGTTTGCCAACACCAGGATTTGAGTGTGGTGTCAGAGCTACCGCTAAGCAATACTTCCGTTTCATCCGATGAATCTGCAGCCAGCGGTTGGAAGGCAACACTATATACACGGTTGCTGTGACCAAGCAATGTTTGCAAACAGTCGCCCGTAATGGGATCCCAAACACGGACGGTGTGATCGGCTCCGGCAGTGGCTAAGCGCTCTGTGGTTGAGAACGTAACGGCCCAAACTTGCCCATGGTGTCCGGTGAGGGTCTGCAGGCACTCGCCAGTATGGCAATCCCACAGGCGCAGCGTGGAGTCAGCGCCACCACTCGCCAGTAACGGCAATCCTGAGGGAGACTTAAGCGTTGGGGAAAAGGCCACAGTGTAGACCCAATCCGTATGACCGCGCAAAATACACTCACATTGGCCCGTGTGTAAATCCCACAGGCGGATGGTGCGATCGCGGCTAGCACTGGCAATCAGACGATTTTTCGGACAAACGGCGATCGCACAAACCTGATCTTGGTGACCGGTCAGGGTAAAGCGACAGGTCTTTTGCGCTATGTCCCACACGCGGATACTGCCATTGTTACTGCCACTTACCAAATATTGGCCAGTAGGATTAAAGGCTACAGGGTAAACCCAATCCGTGTGGCTTGTCCAAGTACGGATGGCCTGCGCCGACTGAACATCCCATAAACGGACTGTTTGGTCAAGGCTCACAGCCGCCAGAATATCTCCCTCAGCGGCAAAAGACAGCGATCCCACTTGGTTACTATGACCCGCCAACGTTTTCAAGCACTGTCCGGTAGCAGCATGCCAAATCCGAATAGTGTGGTCACCACTGCCGCTGGCCAAAATCGGGGACTGCTGGGCCAAAACGCGAGGGGCAAATGTAACTGCATAGACACTGGCAGCATGACCTCTAAGCGTTCGCAACGGCTCGCCAGTGTAAGCATTCCAGAGAGTTATATTGTGGTCACAGCCACCACTGGCCAGTAAGAGTTCCTCAGAAGAGCGCCCAACCGTCATAGCAATTGAGCGGACGCCTCCTGTATGAGCCTGGATCGTTTGAAGACACTGTTGCGTAGGCACATCCCACAGGCGTAGCGTGCCATCATCGCTGCCACTGGCCAAGGTGATGCTATTGGGACAGAAGGCAATGCTGCGAATACAGCCCTCATGTCCTGAAAACACCTGTTGGCAATTGCCGGTCCTGGTTTGCCAAAGCCGTATAGTGCGATCGCCGCTACCCGTAGCAATCCATTGGCCATCGGGACTCACGGCAATGGCAAACACCTCATCGCTATGCCCCTGACAAATGCGTAGACAAGCCCCACTATCGATATCCCACAGGCGCAGCGTGTGATCGGCACCACCACTGGCCAGCATTTGTCCATCTGGGCTAAAAACAACGCTACGAACCCAGTTAGTATGACCGTGAAAGATGTGCAATAGCTTGCCACTGCTCGCTTCCCAGAGACGCACCGTACAGTCAGTGTCGCAGGTAGCCAGGGTCCGACCGTCCGGGCTAAACACTGCGGCTAGAACATTGCCCAAATTTTCGGTAAAGATGCTGTGGCCAAAATGACAACCGGCAAAGTTGACCTGATGCAAGGGATAGTCTTGCAGATTCACTTGCCAAATGGGCAATCCCGAAAAGTCATAACCGCTTAGATCTGTGTCCATATGACACAGCAACATTAATAGGTTACCGGGACCATAGGAAGGATTAAGTCCCAGATGGAGACTGCTATTTAGCTCATTATCAGGTAAAGCCTTTGGTTGGATAGTTGCTTGAAATTTATGCAGTAGACACCGCACACTCGCCACTAGTTGAGCTGGGACATTAAAGTCCCTCAAAAGCTGTTGCAAAACTGGCTTCACAATGAGATTGAGCTGACTGTTGCGCACATAGTCTTGCGAGGTAGCTTTACTCAAAGCATGGGTTTCGAGGATGCGGCGAGGTACACTCGCGGCAATTCCCCCTGTGATGATTTCGCCGCAGACCAAGTCAGTGATTTGCGTAATGACATATTCCATCACCACGGGTTGTTGGGTGAAAGTATCGGCCTGGATTTCGATCAACGATCGCCGCTGCAGTGAAGCCAACACCTGTAACAATTCACTAACAGATGGAGGATCGAGAAAGTCTTGCTGTAAATCGGTAAGCGATATAGGTTCGCGATTAATCGCCAACCAGAACATTACCGCCCGCTCCAGTTCAGGCAACCGCTCAAACTGATGCGTAATCAAATCCCGAATATCTTCCAGGATGAAGGGTTCCTGACTGACAAACTGTAAAAACTGCCCCACATCCGCGCCAAAAAAGTCACGAATTGCCGAGGCTAGTATCTTTAAAGCTAAAGGATTGCCACCATAGCGATAAGTTAAAGCCTGCCAGTCGGCTTCGGTACCCGCGTAACGCCCCTTCTGTTGAAAGATGGCTTGGCTATGAGTGCTCTCGAGTCCTTGCAAGCTTAGACAACGTACAGGTAGTAAGATGCCCTCACGCGCCGCAATTCCTTTGGGCATTTCCCGCGATGTGATCAAGACCTGACTCTGATGGCCCGCTTCTGCAACAGAACGCAACAGTTGTCCATACCCTTCAAAGCCAGTCCGATAACTCCCTGTTCGGCATCCCTCCTGCAGAATCGATTCCAAGTTGTCCAGAATGAATAGACAGCGACGCATTCGGAGCGCCTTCAGCAGCCAATTTATAAGGCCATCGGTATGGTTCGGCAACTGGGGGACTGCTTCCGGGAGAAGGGTGGCAATGCAGTCCTTGATAATCGTTTCAGGCAGAGGGGCATTTCGGAGCGATCGCCAGACCACGCAGTCAAACTCTGCCTGATGTCGTTGAGCACTTTCTACCGAGAGGGCTGTTTTACCGATCCCCCCCAAACCCAACAGCAGAATTAAGCGGCAGTTATCATCCTGCAACCACTGCGAGAGGGTCAGGAGTTCCGTCTCACGCCCTACAAATCCAGCCGCCTCTGGGGCATCACCCCAATCGGTATAAGGCTTCGCCGACGTAGGCTGCGACATGAACAGTGCAGCTGAGCCCACCGCCGCAATCCCAGCCGGAAGCCTGTCCTCAGAGGGGCTCAAGGATGCGGGATCAGGCATCCTGTTTGGGTGATGCAGCTTAGTCGGAGGCATGGGCACACGCGCAGCATCCCCACCAGGATTTTCAAGAGGGGAAGCCTGTGCGGTGGATACATCGTTCTGAGTACAGTCGTTGTTCAGCGTGGAAGAAGCCGCAACGGTCTCCCAGTCAACATTCACAGCGTTACAGATAGCAATGAAAGTGTCGCTACGGATGGACTTGCCCCCCCAGAAGCGATTAAGCGTAGCCCTTGACGTGAATGCTGCAGCACACCAAGCTTCTGCCGTCTTGCGCCAACATTTAGCTCGTCGGGCCTGATCAATTACTTGCAAGCCCGCTTCAGAGGCCCTCAGCGAGTCAGCCATAGATCACTTTACAGACTCCTCAAATCAGCCTATTCAAGAGCCCCCTTTATGCATCTCAGCATAACTGAGACAACTGAAATAAAAAACGAGATTTTATTTAGTTAAAAGCGAGCTACGTTTCTTAACTCAGAGGCACACAGAACGCAGGGTAAGCGCAAGAAAAAATTGCTCCTGGTATGGTAGTTCGAAGGATCACAATTCGACCTCATCTACCATGCC
>JBCBTQ010000303.1:0-5587 GCA_039818605.1 Cyanobacteria bacterium J06639_14
GAGCCGGTTGCTGGGAAACTCGCATGGCCGGTTCTGAAGACCATCGCCGGGGGCGACTCCGGCGATGAGTTTAACCTATACCGATTTTGGATTTTGGATTGACGATTTTGGATTGACCCATTGCATTGCTGGCTTACAGCGTCTGCATCTGGGGTCTCCGTTCGCAGTATTGGGATTGGATCTGCCGTGAATCGGTTCAAAAGCCGAGAGAAACCGTTGGGCTTGTCCGGGGGATTTGAAGCGCCCCATCCGCCTCTCTCTGGTCCGTGTGGGGCGATGTGAGTTCTCCGCTCGATTGTTCAAACCCTTATGCTGCCTGTGTTCAACGCCTGGAAGCAGCTCTTTCTTAGCGGCCCCATAGCTTTTAAATTTGTCGGTGACGATGACTCTGGGGGCAAAGCCCAGGGGGTTCAGCAGCTTGCAGAAGAACTTTTTCGCCGCGCGTTTATCACGACGACGCTGCATCAGAATATCGAGGGCTTGACCGCCTGTATCCACGGCCCGCCACAGGTAATACTGCTGACCTTTAATGGTGAGCACAACTTCGTCCAGATGCCACTTGTCAGCAGGCTTGGGGCGACGGCGACGCATCTGATTAGCATAGGCTTGAGCAAACTTTTTGCACCATTTGCGGATGGATTCATCTGTCACCTCAATGCCGCGATAAAGCATCATCTTCTCGATGTCGCGAAAGCTGAGTGGGAAGGTGTAGTAGAGCCAGACACAGTGGCGAATGACTTCAATGGGAAATCGGTGGTACTTGTAGCTGACGCTCATGGACTCGCCCTGACAGATGCTGACGAAGGGTACCACGAAAGTTAAGTTGACAATACCCTGCGTAGGTCTCAGATGAAAAAGTGAGATTTTATACTTTGTTGTAATTGTTGCGACAGAACCATATCAACTAGAGTTTCAGGCATGACTTTTCCGTCAAACAGCCTAGTATGTCTTGATTCTAGCGTTTATTAAATTCGGAATTCGGAAAAGAAAGAGAATTCGGAATTCGGAGTGCGGAGTTCGGAAAAGTTAAGAGGGCTTAGAGGGCGATCGCTGGAAGAGTGGTGATAGAGGACTAATATGAATACCCTTGAGGGGTGAAAATCCCATTGCTCAGGCACAAAACAAAGCGCGATCGCGCCCACAGTTATGATGAAGAGACGATATGTTTGAGGCGATCGAGAGGTGAACAATGGCCTACACTTTGCCCCAACTCTTAAGTTTCGAGGAATTTGTAGCCCAATATGGCAACAACCCTCGCTACGAATTAGCCGACGGAGAGCTAATTGACATGGAACCCACCGGCCCCCATGAAACCGTTGCCGGGAAAGTGGCCAGCAAACTTAATATCGAGCTAGAGCGTCAGGGTTATCCCTGGTTTATTCCGCGCACCTGTATGGTCAGACCCTTCGCCGATATTGCCACTGCCCGTCGTCCTGATGTCGTTGTTTTAGATGAAACAGCTTTAGTGAATGAACCGCTTTGGGAGCGAGAACCCGTCATTACGTTAGGCAGTTCCATTAAATTGATTGTTGAAGTTGTCAGCACAAATTGGGAAACTGATTACGCTCGTAAAGTCGAAGAATATGCATTACTTGGCATCCCTGAGTACTGGATCCTTGACTATCGAGGACTCGGCGGCATTGCCTTTATTGGCAGGCCCAAACAACCCACCATCAGCATTTATCAGCTTGCCGGTGAAGACTACGTTCGACAAATGTACCGTCTTGGTCAGTTGATTGCGTCACCCTTATTGCCAGACTTGACCTTAAAACTTGATGATGTGCTACCAAGATAAGTCATTTTCAACGTGCGATCGCTGGTTAGTTGGCCTGCGATCGCACGTTCCAGTCATTCATCTAAGCCGATAGGGCATACCGTTGGAGTAGGCGATCGCTCCACTGCTGAGCCAGTTTGGCAACCTCCTTCCGCTTGTGATCATCCCCCAACTCCGCCCAACCTAGCTTCCAGCGACTCAGTAACCTTTGCAGATCAGCTAACTCAACAGCCTGTTCTAGATTGGTCTCCAGATCAATACCAGCTACTATCCACTCAATAAAAAACTGACTTTCCCTAATAAGATGCTCAACAACTGATTCACCCGTAACGCTATCAGCCAAAAACTGGATGCGCGTTAAATTCAACGCAAGTCTTTCCAGTTGAGCTGTTTGGTCAGCCTGAAGGAATCGTTTTTTGAGAATGTCCCAGTTCACTCCCATTGAATTGCAACTCCTTCTAGAAAATACCTGACAATTTTCTCTACCTTCTGACGTAGCTCAAGGTCTTAAATTTGCATCGAACGATTATTTGCACTGGGACGAATGTTGATAATCGATTCAAAGCCTACAGTCTGGCTAGTGGGATACCAGTCTGCGCCCCAAACATCGCTCTGCAAACTACCATCATCGAGTAACACTAGCTCACAATCAGCGTGCAGTTCGCCACCTCCAGCCAAGACTTCACGCTTAACATCTACCGCCATTTTAATGTAAATTCCCAGAGCCTCTAGCATCTGGTCAACCGGCTCAGGTGTTGCACGCCCTCTAATGATCACAATCATGGGTCATCGTCATATTCCTAGCAGAATTATCACCTTTTATGGAGCAGGAAGAGCATTTTGTGGAGCAGGAAAAGCATTGACGGATTCGTGTAGGGCGATCGCTGGTAGTTAGGAGTGCGATTCTGAGGAAGCAGGAAGGGCGATCGCTCATAGTCGTAGACTAGATCCTGTTCCACTCAGATAAAGACACCCGGATCAACCTTAAATAAAGTACCTAATGCTTTAATTTGAGCGATCGAAAGCTCGCGATTGCCTGCTAATATCTCAGCAACCATTGGCTCAGAACCCAGAGCAGAGACTAAATCAGAATTGCTTAATCCTTGATGTTCCATCAAAAACTGAAGCATTGAATGACGCTTAAAATCAGAACCCGGCTGGTAAAATTCCTGCTCAAACTTTTCAACCAAGACAATCAGCAAATCATATAACTCATTTTCTTCAGGACTGCGCTCCGGACGATGCATCAACGCTTCCACAATCTCCAATGCCCGTTCATTATCCGCCTCAGTTCTAATCAGTTTGGGTTGATATTGAGACAAAAGCGCGCTGTATTTGGTTGAATTAAGAATAGCGGTCATTTTTCCAATTCTCCTTATCATATTCAGCATGAGTCAAAACATACTTGATGAAAATCAGAAGAGCTGTCCCAGCCACTCGTATGGATAACTCATCACCCACACCGCTTGCCCCAGCAAAAATCCAGCGTACCCCTTCTTTCGAGTGGGATAGGGAATCGGCATTAGAGCACGCACCCGCTTCACCAGTTGATTGCCGGACAGCGAGGGCTTCCCTTGTGGGCCGCATTGACCAATCCAGATGCGGGGCGACTTGCCGCCCTTGCCGCAGAGAGTAATTTCACCGGGCCGGGAGGAACCGGAAAAAATGCCGATCTCATCCGCGATCGCCGTCTTTAGCGCTTGGTCACCAGCCCCAAACCACTGCAATCGATGCCACCGGCCTTTTGCACCCTCGACGTGATGCAGGAGATCCAAAAGGCGTTTATCGATATCTTGCTCCGAGATAGCTGGCGCGACCTGGCTCATCACTAACTCCGTGTAAACTTCACTCACGAATTTCACTTGCACCGACCATCAGCTCTGGTGGTCGGCCTTTTTATGCCACATCAGAATCAGCCTCGGATGATGGGTGAGACTGCTGAAACAACTCAAACAGTTCAGCCACCTCAGCATTCATCGGGATAACCGCTTGCGGGACATCTGCCAAGCAACCCGTAGCTAACGCCTCATGCCTTCGTTGCCTTAGCTCAGCAAGAATGCCCGCGACCGAGGCTAGCCCCTGACGTTGCTCCGTACTCAGGCCACAAGGCTCCGGCAGCATCCCCGCATAAACTTTATGCTCGGGACGATAGTCTTTCGGTTTGCCCAACTCATAGAGCTTGCCGAGTGGGGGAAAGAAAGGCTCAGTCGCGATCGCACCCAAGACGCCCCGCTCTAACCATTCATCATCCATGCCATGTTTAGCACTCAAAATCTTCCAGTACGCCTTCAGCAGTTGCGGGGTTGCCGTGCGCCCGTAATGGCCATGCAACAGCGCCATCGCCGCGCCAAAGCCTTGCTCACTAATCATGCGATCGCCTCCCTGATGGCTTGCTGTTGTCGCTCAAATTCACTCATGGCAACATCACCAAATGTCGCCGCCATAATGTCTTGAAATGACTGCTCACCCTCATTCTGAGGCGTGACACCGTTCAGCCAATCCTGATACTCTTCCCAGTGGTCAAAGGCATCTTCCAGCCGCACCCGATCTTTCCGCGCTTTGCGCAGCCATCGCTTCGCGGTATGCACCGTGGCAGGCGGATCGCCCTTCTTGGCCGTCCGGGTTAAATGACCCCGTGCCAAGAATTCCAGAAAGCCAGGGTCTGGCGCACTGAGCCCAATACCCCACGGATAATGCCATGCGGACAACTCCAGCTCGCCCGTACCCACTGGCGGCATTTCCCAGTGAACATCAGGCTCGCCGCCCGGAACACTGCCCCCCTCCAATCCACTTCGCTGAGCAACGAAAGTGTTTTGATGCGGTACTGGGGTAGCCAGGATCTCGATCGGCGGTTCGGCATCGGGAGCGTTAGCGACCGGCTCTGTTTGAGCGTCAGCGAAATCAGGTTGAGAGCTAGAAGAAACTGGATAGTTCTTTTCTGGATAGTTCTTCTGGATAGTTCCTCTGGATAGATCCCCGGAATCTGTTGCCGGTAGTGGCGTCGTCATTTGCCGGTAGTCGGGTCGTGAATTGCCGGTAGTGGCGTCATCATTTGCCGGTAGTGGACTAGAGGCATTATTTGCCGGTAGCTCTGAAATCCTTAATTCATCCGTACAGGCAAAATTTGCCGCTAGTCCCTCATTTGCCGGTAGTGGACTAGAGGTAATATTTGCCGGTAGCTCTGAAATCCTTGATTCACCAGTACAGGAAAATTTTGCCGCTAGCACCTGAAACGACAGTCGGTACTTGTCGGAGGTTCGATTCCCATCCTTGCCGTACCGATGCGTTCGCGCTAGCACCCCCTTCAATTCCAGCGATTTACACAAGTTGCGGATGCTGCGAACTTTCAGGCCACACATCTGAGCCAGGGTTTCCTGGCCAGGGAAACATTCGCCATTGCCATCGACAAAGCTGTTCAAGGCCAGGGTTAACAGTTTCTCATTACCTGATAAGGTTGAATCCCAGATCAACCGCTCTCTTTCATGATGCTTAAGAAGGGGGCTCATACCATCACCTCCTGACCCCGTGGGTCTAAATGAGTGAACAGGCTTTCAAGGTTGTTGCCCGTCGCGATCGCGTCGTATCCGTCCTCATCTGGGTAGCCCAAACTCAAGCCACAAAGCAGTCCTCTATGCATCTCCCTCACCCTCTTCCTGAATTTCTAGATACCGGGCCTTAATCCAGAATTGGTTGGCGGCTGGACTGGCACCGGGGAACACAACCAAATACTTCTTCTCCAGGCCAGCCACGCTGACTTCGCTGACAATTTCCCCGGTTTTACCGACCTGATGCTTAAGGGCAGCTCTCATGGCG
>JBCBTQ010000304.1:0-5560 GCA_039818605.1 Cyanobacteria bacterium J06639_14
CCCGATCATCCCTCGACCGCGACGAGTCTCAATAATTTGGCGGAGCTGTATCGATCCATGGGCCGCTATAGCGAAGTGGAACCGCTCTATGCCCGCGCCTTAGCCATCCGCGAAGCGCAGCTCGGGCCCGATCATCCCTCGACCGCGACGAGTCTCAATAATTTGGCGGAGCTGTATCGATCCATGGGGCGCTATCGCGAAGCGGAACCGCTCTATGCCCGCGCCTTAGCCATCCGCGAAGCGCAGCTCGGGCCCGATCATCCCTCGACCGCAGGGAGTTTCAATAATATGGCAATGTTTTACTACGCATTAGAGCGCTATGCCGAGGCTGCTAATTTTGGTACGAAAGCCCTGGAAGTTTTTCTCAAGAAGTTAGGTGAGGAGCATCCCAGCACTCAAACTGTTCTGGAAAATTTGGTTGCCATTTTAGGAAAAGTGATCGAAACCAACCAAACTGATCAGCTTGCGGATCATCCCCTTATCCAAGTCCTGTTGAGGGAGCTTCAGTGATGGAAGGAGAGGGAATTCAAAATTCATAATTCATAATTCAAAATACCCTTCGGGAAGTCGCTCGGGCGTCTACAAAATTCAAAATAGTCTTAATCCTAGCCAAATTCTTATCGGTCCTGAGGCTCGGTTGCCATTGCAGCCAACCCAACTGACCAATGCCCCAATAACCGGCAATTGATTCGCAGACGGGGCAGCGGTTCGCGATCGCGATCAACTGAGCCGGTAACCCACAACCCATTTCAAGGGGTTTCCCTCGGTTAGCCCGCAATTGATTCGCGGGCGCGGCATCGGCAATGGGCATCGAAGCAATTGGCAGGTTGGGGGGACGGTGGGGTTTGACCTCTGTGACGGGGTTGGTGGGTACATGGTTGGTAATGCGGGTGGGGGCCGTGGGTCGCATTTAGTTTATTGCTGTGCCGATACTTTGCCGCGTCAAAGAAGATTTTGGCTTATGCTCCTGACGGCACTACGCTCGATGACGTCGTCGCTAACTATCGATGTGCCTGAGCTATACCTGATTCTCATTCTTAATTAGAATCAACATAACACCCCATCACCCTTCCCCTCTTCCACCACCCTCTGCAGCTACTTTGGTTTTCCCGCCAATCCCCTACGGGAGAATGTTAGGTGCCTGAGTTTGGAAAAAATGGCCGACGAGATATAAAGATCCACAGAGAATTCTAAGTTCTGAGGGGTCTGCAATTGCCCCTTGCAAACCGGCATCTAAATCCCCATAGGTTTGACAATTGGCCAGCCCAGGACAAACGCTGACGGCAATTGCCGCCAAGTCCTCAGGGGACATGGACGCATGGTTAGGCACCGGTACCACGTGGAGGCGATCGCCAGGTTGCAGGAGTTCTTGAAACACATCGGCATGGTCTTTGGTCGTCAACATACCCATTAACCAGGTGACTGATGCTGTACGCAACCCAAAGGTTTCTGGTTGCGGCAGCGTACGCGCTATCCAGGCTGGTAAATCGGGTTGGGTAAGAGCATCCACATAAGCCCGCAACACTTTGGCAGCAGCTGGATTATGGGCTCCATCGAGGAGCCACCCATAGGGCTGTTTGTTCGGTGATTGCCACGTCAGCCACTGTAGCCGTCCGGGCCACCGTGCGGTCGCGATCCCCTCTTGCATGGCTTCATCAGAAATTTGCCAACCCTGTTCCCGTAGACAATGAAGGGCGGCGATCGCGATCGCGGAATTCGTCAACTGATGCCCTCCTGGGAAAGGCAAAATGTAGCGGAACTGGGAGTGATTTGGGGCTGTATAAACCGCATAGCCATCCTCATCGGGTTGAGATGGTGCAGGACAGACGAGGGGACAATGCAAAGCCTGAGCACGATCAAGTGCAACCTTTGCTGCTTCTAAGGGTAATGGCCCGATGACAGCAGGACGGTTCGTTTTGAGAACGCCAGCCTTCTCACGAGCGATATCGGCTAGGGTTGGCCCCAAGCGTTGCCAATGTTCACGGCTTAGAGACGTAATGATGCTGACTAATGGCTCCTCGACAACGTTTGTGGCATCAAGTCGTCCTCCCAAACCCACCTCAATGACCGCAATATCTACCGACTGTTGGGCAAAATATACCCAAGCCGCTGTCGTGAACACTTCAAACTGGGTCGGTATATCGCTGGCAGACGTTCCGGGGCTCCCATTGGTTGGACTGCTGGTGATTGCGGATTCCACATGCGTGATGATCGCGAGGAGATCCGGCGGACGAATCGGCATGTTGTTGATACAGATCCGCTCACACCAACTCACCAAATGGGGTGAGGTGTATCGCCCCACCCGATAACCTGCCTGCTCTAGAACAGAGGATAGGTAAGCGCAAACCGAGCCTTTGCCATTTGTGCCTGCAACATGGATGATAGGCACTTCATTTTGAGGATTGCCCAAAGCCTTTAAGAGCTTTTGAATACGCTCAAGACCAAGGTGTACCCCAAATCGTGCATATTTCCCGAGACGGTTATTGATCGCATCATCGCTGGGGTTAACGGTCATAAAACCGACTCTGACGATATTGGCATTTTCAGTTTCGGCAAGTTTCTAGACAGCTTCGGTGTTTTTCTCACCTGTGCGAATGCGAACAATTTGATGCACCGGAGTTACAAAAATTTTGCCATCGCCAATTTCTCCCGTCCGCGCAGCGGCAATAATTTTTTCTGTAACCATGTCAACCTGATCATCGTCTACAACGATCTCAAGCTTGAGTTTCTGCAAAAATTCAACCGTGTATTCTGATCCCCGATAGCGCTCGGTTTGCCCCTTCTGGCGACCAAATCCCCTCACTTCAGAAACGGTCATCCCAACGATGCCAGCGTTCACTAAAGCAATTTTCACCTCATCCAGCTTAAAAGGGCGGATGATTGCTTCGATCTTCTTCATAGATAGCCTGCCTCCACAATTTCACTGCAATTAGCAGCGCAGCCCTATGTCTATCGAGGCTGTATGCTCAATACTGTAGCGTGAAGCACAATATTGCCAAAATACTGAGTTATTACTCACACCCCATACTTTTTTCTATCGTCTCAGCAAGGGGCGCATGATGAGAAATCCAGCTCCAAATGCGGTGAAGATAACGAGCATGATGGTTGTTGCTAGCCAAAGATTGCTTAAATCACGCCGCGAAGACAGTTTGCTGAGAGGGCGCGTTTCTTCTGGTTGCTCTGTAAACAATCGTTGTTTGCTGGGCTCAGGGTGCGATGACTTGGGGCGATCGCGTTCCGGATGGGGCACGATTGCTCCATTCGGCGGAAATGCCGTGACCTCTGGCGCAACCGGTATTGCTTCCTCTAGGGGAAGGGATTCTGGCTCCATGGGTGGCTCTGGCAGCGGCTGAGCCACGGGAGGTTCCTGGACAGGAGGGGCCATCGTTAAATTTTGTCGCACCACAATCGGCGACTCTTGAGGCACCACGCCTGCAAAATGTCCCAGTTGCTCCGCTGCTTGTACAAATCGCTGAATTTCGTTGCGTAGCAACTTGTTCTGCCGCACCAGTTGATGATTTTGCCGGGTCAGAGCTTCTACCGTACTCTGAGTAACTTTGAGTTCTGCGGCCAACTCTCGGTATACCGAAATAGGCACCGATGGGGCATAACCAGCAGGAACCGAAGCCCCTACTCTTTCAGGTGATGGATACAGTGTCGAATCGGACTTACCAGGGACGTTCATAGGATGGCTTCAAAAACATGGGATACAACGTCAAAAAGCTAAACCTCAACCACGCTTCGAACAGCGATTGGTTAAGGGGATTCTAACAATAGATTCCGCCCAAAGCGTACCTTAGATTAGCAAGATCGCAACTTTTTTTTCGGGCAAAATCATCAAGAAATGTATTGACACTGCCTCAACGTTTTCAATTGAATTGATTTCCCAAAAAGGAGAAGCCTTTTAACAGGAGTATTGGGTTCTGGTGCTTGACTCCTGATGCTTGACTCTGCAGTTCTTTCGTCACTCAAATTTTTCGTCTTTAAGTTGAGACCCAGCAGAGGGATCAAAACTACAATAGAGAGCCAGAACTTACACTACGATAGTTCTGATAGGGATATTGCACCGGTACAATCGAATTGCCCTGAGGCTTCAATTGGGACTGCAATTGTGAACTCTGTGCCCTCTTCAGGTGTGGATTTGCACTGTAACTTACCCTGATGCTGCTCTACTACAACCTGGTAGCTGATAGCTAACCCTAGACCGATGCCTTCACCGACCACTTTAGTGGTGAAGAAGGGCTCAAACATACGTTGTTGAATATCGGCCTCAATGGTGGGACCATTATTAGCAATACGAATTTCAACAAAATTATCTACAGCCGCAGTATAAACTTGAATACACGGCTCAGTTGGTTGATTGTCCGAGTCTATATCTAATGCATCGATCGCATTAGTCAGAATATTCATAAATACTTGATTGAGCTGTTCTGGACAGCACTCTACTTTAGGCAGCAAACCAAAGTGCTTAATGACTTGAATCTCGGGGCGTTTAGTCGAAGACTTAAATCGGTGCGATAGCAGTACTAGGGTGTTGTTGATCCCCTCGTGAAGATCAACAGACTTCTTGCCTACCTGCCCCAAACGAGAGAAATTGCGAAAAGAAAGTACCAGTTCTTGAATGCGATCAGACCCTGTTTTCATAGAAGCCAAAATTCGATGTAGGTCTTCAATCACAAAGTCAAGATCACACGCTTTGATCGCTTGTTGGATTTTAGGCGGCGGACTCGGTAGAACCTCCTGATATTTGCCGACAAGTTGCAAGAGATCATTCGTATAGTCAGTCACGTAGTCCAGATTCGCTGCAATAAAGTTGATGGGATTATTAATTTCATGCGAAATTCCGGCCACCAGTTGCCCTAATGAGGACATTTTTTCACTCTGCACAAGCTGTGCCTGAGTATGTTTCAGATCTTTTAAGGTATCTTGCAAATCACCAGTTCGTTGCTCTACCCTCACCTCGAGATCTTCGTTAAGTTTCTGCAGTGCAATAATTGCCCATTGCCGCTCCAATTCGGCGGCTGCGCGAGCCGCAAAGATCTTCAAAATACTCTCGTGTAACTGGTGTTCTAGAACAGGCTTGCTGTCGATGATAACTAAATTGCCCAGAACGTTACTTTCTCCGTTTTGTAGGCAAACTCCTACATAGCTGTCGGCTTCAAGGGCCGATAGGATCGGATGATCCGCAAAAAGCTCTTGAATACCATAAGGACAGTAGTATGTATTTTCTTCTAATACTGCTCCGCAGGGGCCTGAGAATGGATTGTAGGTGATGTTTGGTTCGAGCTTTCCATCGTGAACAAAGGCTAATGTCCGTAGCTGGTTATCTGGCAATAGTTCCGTTACAAAACAATTGCGAACCCCCAAAGCTGACGCTAGATTCTGTACCAAGGCCGGAAAAAATGCCTCACCTGTAACTGAGACAGTCCCTTGCACAACTTTGTGGAGCACAGCCTCGACAGAGCGGTTTTGTGTAAAGGATTTATTGTAATTGCTCAACTGGGTTGACCTGGGTGTTGGTGCAGGCGAGGATGGTAGACTTTTGCCATGCAAGAACTGC
>JBCBTQ010000305.1:0-5525 GCA_039818605.1 Cyanobacteria bacterium J06639_14
ACCCGGCATTGGTAAAGGCATAGTCGCGGTTAGTTTGATAAGTCGGGATACGATCTTGGGCGATCGCATACTGCTCGTGATCGGCTGGCACCTTCATCATGAGTTGCATCGCGTTATCCCATTGCACCCCAATGTTGGCCCACTCTTCAGGCGTTTGGGCAATTTGGGTTGATTCTGCAGCACTGGTTGCATTGCGTACTGCTTCAGCAAACGTCTCAAGATTGGGAGTGGCTACGGGGTTATCGGCAGCATTGCCCGAGGGCGGTGCCTCTACTTCTGCGGGTGCTTCCACTTCTGCTGGTGTTTCAGCCTCGGGTGGCGTTTCAGCCTCGGGTGGCGTTTCGGTCTCGGATGGAGGCTCTACCTCTGTTGGTGTCGGAACAGCGGTTGTTGGACCCGTGGCATTAAAAAAGAACCGCCACGATAAAAAGCCTGCCAAAGCGAACAAGACAACTACTAGGAAAACTTTGAAGGATTTAGACATAGCTTTATATGATGTAGCACTACCAGTTAACTAGCCGTAAAGCGTAGCCTTATTTAAAGCGACACCTAAAAAATCTGGGGTTATCACTTAAGGCGGGAAATTTGGGCGGCGAAAGAATCTAGGAGCTAGGAGCTAGAATCCAGAAATCTCCTAACTTCTAGCTCCTAGCTCCTGACTCCCTACCCAGCCGGAATTTCCCGGATTAAACGGTACGCCAAAATCTAGGCTAAGAGATGCTCAAATAATCGAGGGCTTAGGCATCGCTAGAGAAGTATACGCTTTCATAGTTATCCCAACAGCACAACAACACAAGTCACTGTTATCTAATCTTTGAATTTCTTGCATTATTCAAGAAATCTTTAATGTTATCGTCCGGGAGAATTTCAGCTCCTTTTTTGTGTAGCAGGATCGAGTGTTTTGGAGGGGCAGACCCATTAAACAGGTCCTGGATACAGAATCAGTCCTCAACTGTCCTACATTTCCAAAACTTGCCGTAATAATGCTTGGTCATCAACATTCATGTTGAATCGTCCCTTTTCAACATCGCGAATCCAGCTTTGGCTTTTGCCAAGACGTTCAGCAAGCGTTCGCTGGGTCAGTTGCTTCTGTTGACGGGCAGCCTTGATGTCACTGCCAGAAAGTTGCGCAGGCTGGTTATTTTTCTTGGCTTGAGTTTGTCGGTGACGGCGCTTTACAGAGGTTTTGGACGTCGATCGCTGCCATTCTTCCGGCATCTCCACCCCAAGTAAGCGAGCATTGAGGAGGCGTTTCCACTTATCCCGAGGAGCTGTATCCGTGAGACTCAAGGCTCGATTCGCATCGTCAGCCCAAAACTCGAGAGCAGCGTCGGCATCATCTGGAATATCCGCAACTCTAGTCCACAGGGGTTGAATATCCGGGGGATAAGTCTCTGGATCGAACAAGGGCTTAAGCCCATAGTAATAGAGAGTTTCTAAGTCGTTTTCAAAGGTTTTCAGGAGACGCTTATGAGCCCCTCGAACCGTCGTCGCTTCGACGAGGCGTTCTTCGCCATAGGCGATCCGCAACAGCGTTCGCACTGTCATACGATGGTCACCACCTAGTCTGAGCTTAAACAAGAGCCACAACATCAAGCGCATAGCCCCCTCGTGCTGTTGCCAACTACTTAGCACTTCGGCCAAAACCGATTGCGGTAGCGTTCCGTACTGATAAAAAGCAGTTTGGTGACGGTATTTCTGTTTGTTGAGAAAGCGCTGTGTCCAGATACCGGCTCGGACTGTAAAACCTAAGCCAATGAGATGACGGCACCCCTGCGAATCTTCTTCAAAGTAGTACTCGGTATCGAGTAGGTGCCAAACGCGATGTTCTGCTAACGTAAATGACGTCACTTTGCCCTGACGGGGCCAATCAACGGCTACAAGAATCTGACAGGCTTGGTAAACCCAATCTTTGATCCAGGTAAGTTTCTCTAATTTGGTCAGATCCTTACGTTTGTCCAGTCCCAGATATTGCTCAATGTGCTGGTCGTTCAGGACGAAGGTCTCTTCCCAGGGACACGCTACCGTGAGGGCGTAGGCGGCAAAAATGAGGTGAATGCAGGTAGCACGAATGTCGAAATGGTGAATGGCCTCCTTGCCTTCCTCCATCGTCATGGGCAACGGCGTATCGGTATCGGGCGCGGTTGCCAAGCGAAATCGCATTTCGCCCCGACCACGGTGGACAGGACGGTGGTAGCAGAAATGCCCCTCCGTATCTGTTTGCCAGGGTAGGGTATGGCGCTGGGCCAAAATATTGCAGGTCTCCCAAACCACCATCGAAGACGCAAAGGGCGTGGTTTTACCGTTGAGTAAGATTTCGGGAATGGCCGCCGGGAGCAACGTACTTTTGCAACGTCCCTTTTTAGGGGGGAGGGGTGCTAGCGAGCCAATATTACACACAGATACACAGCGTGGTACTTTCAGGTGCTTACACCGATCGCATAGGGTCGGGTCAATCCAATACCTCCCCCCTTTGGCATCAGGTTTAATTGCCTCATTCGGGCAGACTGGCAAACAGCTATCACAAACAACACAACCCTCTTTGATGGTGTAAGACATGAGTAAAGTTCACCCACTTAAACGTCTGATATTTGGTGTCGGACTTAATCAGGTAAATGGATAAAGGAAAAATGTAAGGCTCAGAGCTAGATGCCAGGATTTACAGCGATTCCATCTTTGGTTTGAGAGTTTTCTAGTCAGCCCTGCATTCGGGCTAGAATATCAAAGAACGTTAACAATCTATTTTTTGCGATCGCAACTCTTACTCAGATTTCATATGAGATAGGTATAACCATTAAAGTTTTGAATTTAGCTACCACACGATACGGTTTAACCATTCTTTATCTTTGGCTTAAGAGCGTTCATGGTGAACATTTTGACTTTGCAGTTGGTTGCTGATTCCACTACTTTTAGCGGGTCTAATTAGGCAACCCCTGACATTATTTCAAGCCTGTTGTAATTCATCGCGTGAAGTTGCATCTGATTAAGTTTTGTCTCACTCTTGGGGAGCGATGACCTGGATTAATCAATATTCTTTGCCGGAATAAATCAAATGTTCTTCGGTTATTTTGTGGTCCGTGATACTGATTCTCTGGTATTATTGTTAATTAGAGAGTGTGCAAGTTATTAGACTGAATTAATCAAATATGGGCGTTGAAATTTTTCAACGTCATGGTGATTTCAGTCAGTGGGTTTATCACTTCATCCCCCTTACTTGCCATGACTCAAGGATTTGCCTCGAAAGCGCCCCCTTGGCTAGACGTTGGGGCCGCATCGGAACAGTTGCTAGTGGCTGCGGCCAACACCTGGGAAGATACCTCAACGTCTGAGCACTACATCCAAAAGGCATTGGCCCAGCCAGATGTCGAGTTTGATGTACTGGTGGGTGCCTACCGCTATTACTTCTACAAAAACCATGATGTGGAAGCGCTGCAAGTCGCCAGGACGGTGCTTGACCGGATTCACCAGGCCGAGCAGTGGCCGACGGATTGGGATACCTTAATGCCCATCTTGAAATCCCGGTTGGAGGACACGATTGTCCGACTGTATCTCAATGCCTATGCAGGATCCGGGCTATTGTTAGCTCGCTTAGGCCGCGTTCAAGAGGCGGAAACGATCGCGGCGCAGGTGCAGCAAATTGATGCCAAAGAGTTCGGTGCGGATGTGCTACTCACTGTGCTCAATCCACCTCCTGATGAAGATGAGGATGAAGAGGGGGACACGCTATGACTATCATCGATTTTTACGAAAAACCGGGCTGCATCGGCAATGCTAAGCAGAAGCAACTGTTGCTGGCTGCTGGCCATGCGTTGCGTGTCCATAACCTTTTGACCCAAACCTGGACACCGGAACAATTACGCCTGTTCTTCGGCGATCGTCCTGTGGCAGAGTGGTTTAACCCTACGGCACCAGCCATCACTAAGGGCACCGTTCACCCCGACCAACTCAGCGCCGATGCAGCTCTGGCGCTCATGGTGGAGCAGCCGATTCTGATTCGCCGCCCCTTGCTGCAGGTGGGCGATCGCCGGACTGCAGGATTCAACCTTGCCGCAGTCGATGCCTGGGTGGGGCTGGCTCCCGCCAGTGACTTGACGCAGGATGTGCAGACTTGCCCACAGGTGCTTGCCAGATAGCGACAGGCGCAATGGGCCGACGAAGCGGTTCCAAGTCTCCTCATGCAAGCAATTGGAGCGACGCGATCCATCGCGTTTCAGTACGAGCGATAGGCAGCTATGAACACTCTCAGAAAGGACTTGAAAGGATGATTACCTTGCCAGTGAATGATGCCAAGACTTTGGCGATGGATTTTTTGATGATGGATTTGGAAATTCCTGAGGACGACCAGGATTTCTTCTGTGTTCTATCCACTCGTGAAACCGGTAGTGACTGGTATGTCGTTGAAATTGGCGTCGAGGGTCTACCAGATAAGTGGGCTCTACAGGTTTTTGACACCGGCCAATGTGACCCTTGCTATACCTTTGTTTCCCCCATGCCTGCGGGCGAAGATACAGACCTGGAGGAGTTTCCATCCCGCATTGCCACGATTGTTGCCCAAGAACGTACGGGAGGCAGGCTTTAGATGTCATCGCATGCTCTCCCCTCTGACGATCGCCCCCCTGAGGTCATAACCGATCTGGATGCGAGCTTACGACGCCAGCTCGAACTCTCGACTAGCAAGCATTTCTTTGAAGCTTGCGATGGCCCAACCCAATCGCTACTGATGGAGTGCCAGTGGACCATCAATGCGGCTGAAGTATTGATGCTGATCATTCACTGTCCTGATCATTTGAGTAATTGGCGGGTGCTGAGCCACATGGCCGCGATCGCCCATCACTTAGCTGCATTCGCTCCTCACGCCAAAATCAGGGTCTACCCTCCCTTTGGCACTGGAGGCCCATTTGATATGCGCGTCGATGAGCGTTCGGAATATCGCGATCGCTTCTCGGATTCCGAACTGAGGGAATAGATCGCGATCGTGATGGATGAAGAGTGAGGCTCGTGGTTGGTTATTGATTACTTGTGGTTGTTGATGGTCAGTGCTCAAGCGTTGCGTGCCATAAACCATGAACCATGAACTAGCTCGACAGACCCATCCCCTATCACGAATCCCCCATCACGAATCACCAACCCACCTCTTTCTCCCCGCTTCCCGAACCCAATCAGATATCCACTCACCAACCCAAATCAATCGAGGAACCCACCATGACTGACCAACCCATCTCCAATGAAGTTGCCCTGCGTATTGCTCTCGCGGCTAGAGCCCTGCCTGACGTTTC
Source organism: Cyanobacteria bacterium J06639_14 (assembly GCA_039818605.1). Classification (GTDB taxonomy): domain Bacteria; phylum Cyanobacteriota; class Cyanobacteriia; order Phormidesmidales; family Phormidesmidaceae; genus SIO1E4. The sequence continues at coordinate 5,277 of JBCBTQ010000305.1, forward strand.
GGTTGGGGATCTCATTGAAGCCCTGCAAACCCATCTTGATGAACTCACTGAAGAATCCCTAGGCCAACTTACCGTCACCCAACTCAAACGTTCTTTCGGCAACATCTATGAAGTTGATGAAGGGGAATGGGAAGGCGAAGAGGCGGATAACCAAGATATTGCCGCCTTTAAGGACGCTGTCCGTATCCTCTGGGGCGAAAAAGAGGCTTGCGAGCACCCCTTACCAATCGAGCCCTATGAAGATGGCGA